>CAZRYM010000016.1:0-29696 GCA_964604305.1 uncultured Thermotogaceae bacterium
CATCCTAACAGGTGCCGGAGTCAGTACTGACTCCGGCATTTCTGATTTCAGGAGTTCTTCCGGAGTGTATAGTCGATGGGATTCAAACAAAGTGTTTGATATTGAGTATTTCAGGGAGAATCCCAAGTATTTCTTTGATTTTGCCCGGGAGGAGCTTTACAGTTTTTCTGACAAGCGCCCCAATATCACACATGAGATCATTACCAAGTGGGAGAAAGAAGGCTTTTTAAAGGCGTGTATCACTCAAAATATAGATATGTTACATCAGCGGGCGGGGACGAAGAACGTTTTGGAGATTCACGGATCGATAGAACATGCGCATTGTTTAAAGTGTCAACGGGGTTATGATATCGATCAGATGCGCGAAGGATTATTTTCTCAAGATGTGCCGCTTTGTGAATGCGGCGGGATCATCAAGCCGGATATCGTTTTCTTTGGGGAAATGTTGCCTCAACATGAGATAGCCGAATCGTTTGAACACGCTGCTCAATGTGATGTGTTCATCGCCATTGGGACTTCTCTGGTGGTTTATCCGGCAGCTTCGCTTCCTTTGGTAGCTAAGGATAACGGAGCGAAATTGGTTATTATCAACCGTGAGCCTACACCGCTTGATTCACTGGCGGATAAAGTAATCAACGGTGAATTGAAGGAGATCATGAGGGCGTTAGATCACCAATAAGACGATTAAAATCACCACAAGGGCTATGATAATATAGAACATGATTTCAATAGCGGAATAGTTTTTATTCAACTTTTCCAGTTCGTCTGTCAAATCGTTGTATTCGTTGTTGATAAATTTCTGAAGGATATCGGTTTTTTGTTCAATTCTTTCCAAACGTGTTTCCAGTTTTTTAACCTCTTCTTGCATTTCAATCCCCCATTCTCTCTTTTATGATTTGAATGATCAGCTTTGGATCTGCTCTTCCCTTTGTCTGTTTGATCATTTGTCCGATGAACCATTTTAGCAGCTCTTTTTTACCGTATTTATAGGCTTCGTATTGCTCCTCGTTTTCTTTGATAATTATTGCTAAAATAGCCTCTAAAGATTGTCTGTCATCAATTTTAATCAGATTTTCTTCTTCAATAATAGTATTCACTGTTTTGGAGGTTTCACATAAAATTTTCAGTATTTTCTGTGTTGTAGCAGCGGATATTCGCCCAGTCTTTATATTTTTCAGAAATTCGTAAAGTTTTTCAGGAGTTAATTGTGTCTGATCGATTGTTTTACCGGTTTGATTCAGATAGCCTTTCACATCCCTAATAATAAGATGTTTCATCTCATTTGTTTTAGAAATATTCATTGCCGATTCAAAAAAACTTGCCAGAGGGCGATTGTTAATCAATGCCTTTGCCAAGTCAAATCTGATTTCATAGTCATAGAAAAATCGTTCCAGCCTATTTATAGGAAGTTCAGGGATTTCGCTCTCAAGCCTGTTTATTTCCCTGTCTGTTATTTCAATAAAAGGAATATCCGGTTCCGGAAAATACCTATAATCACACAGGTTTTCTTTATCTCTTAGTTTGATGGTGCATTTTAATCTATCATCCCAGTCTTTGGTAACCGCTTCCTGAGGTGACTTTAAACCGAGTTGTTGTTTTAGCAACTGCTCTTCGTAAATCAAAGCTCTTTCGATGCTTTTAAAAGAGTTGAGGTTTTTGATCTCCACTCTTGGGCTTTTGATACCTGATTTTGTATCTTCTATCGATATATTGGCGTCGCATCTGATTGAGCCGTCTTCCATATGACCATCACAGACATCCAGGTAAACCAATGTGCTTCTGATTGATTCAAAACATTCAACCGCTTCTTTTGGAGAGGCAATTTTTGGTGCTGTAACGATTTCCAGCAACGGGACACCACTTCTGTTGAAATCCAAGTAGTTTTTTTGGGTACCGGTAACATCATCCGCTTTGCAAATGGTTCTCGCTGAATCTTCTTCCATGTGTATTTCGGTAATGTTCAGTTTTTTCTTTCTCTTTTCTGTTAGGATTTCTATTACCCCGTTTTGAGCAATAGGGTTGAAAAATTGTGTGATCTGATAGTTCTTTGGCATGTCCGGCGAAAAATAATTCTTTCTGTCGAAAGAAGTTGGGTTGTTGATTCTACAATCAAAGGCGATGGCGGTCTTTATAGTCATTTCAACCATTTCTCTGTTCAATCGGGGTAATGTTCCCGGTTGCCCTGTACAAATTGGACACACGTTGGTATTTGGATCTGATTTTGAATTTACACTGCAACTGCAAAAGGCCTTTGAGTTGGTTTGAAGTTGAGCATGAATTTCCAGCCCGATGATGGTTTTAAGCATCTGTTATCCCTTCCAAATGAGGAGCCGGATAAAATCCATCCTCGTAGAGTCCTGCTGTTTTTTCATACGCTCTGGCTATTTTCAGTAGTTTGTCATCTTCAAAGCGATTGGTCATGATTTGCAATCCAACGGGGGTTGTTCCTGTAGTGCCCATGGGAAGGGATATGGCCGGGATACCGGTAAGATTTGCAAGCACCGTATTTGAATCGTATTGGCATTGAGAGTCTATATCCGCTTTATCGCCCAAATTACCGGCTGGACGACCCGAAACAGGTGTGATCAGTGCATCGTATTGTTCTAGAAGTATTTTAACTTTGTCCGCAAGACTTGCCCGGATTATTATGGCCCGTTTATAGTATTTTTCAAACTGTTGATGTGACAAGTTGAATGTACCAAGCATGATACGTCTTTTGACCTCAGGTCCAAATCCTTTATTTCTGGTTTCACTAATTGCACCTGCGTTATCTTGTGGGCTGAATTTTACACCAAAGAGAATGCCGTCATATCTTGCCAGGTTGGAGGCCGCTTCAGCTGTTGAGATGATGGTGTAGATACCATAAGCCTGACGGATTTGATCCAGGTTCAAATAGTCAATTTTTACCCCCAGCCATTGTAATCGTTCAACGGAATCCTCTACAAGGGTTCGCACTTTATTATCGCAAGAATGTTCGATTGTTTCTTTTATACAAGCGATACGATAACCGTTTACAGGTTCTTCTATGTTTTTAAGAAAATCCTTTTTGCTTTTTATTTTTGAACTGTCGTATGGGCAGTCCTGAGATATTACATTCAAAATCAAAGCGGCATCTCTTACTGAGCGTGTGATGGGTCCTATTTGATCCATAGAAGAGGAAAAGGCAATCAATCCGTATCTGGAAACAAGTCCGTAAGTTGGTTTTAATCCTACAACACCACAGTAAGAAGCGGGAAGTCGTATGGAACCACCGGTATCAGAACCCAGGGCGAAGGGCACCATTCCTGTAGATACAGCAACTGCCGCACCACCACTACTACCCCCTGGGATTCTGTTTAAATCCCAGGGGTTTTTAGTTGGGAAAAAGGCTGAGTTTTCCGTTGTGGATCCCATAGAAAATTCATCCATATTCGTTTTTCCAATGAGTATGGCACCTGAATTTTTGAGATGTTTAACTACTGTTGCATCATAAGCGGATCGATAGTTCCAAAGCATTTTGCTAGCTGCAGTCGTTCTTGTACCTAAAGCCAAAATATTGTCTTTAACAGCATAGGGAATACCTGCAAGCAACCCTTTCACCGGTTGAGATTTTAAATCCTGATTGTAATGGATAAACGCCTTCACTTTTTCGTCTAATATATTGATTCTATTCAAATAATAGTCTTGAAGTTTATCTGATATAATCTTTTTCGATTTTCTCAGATTAACAAGTTCTTCAACAGAGTTCATCCAAATTTCCATAATTGGGCTCCTTCAATTAAATGACAAGAGATTATATCACGCTAAATCATGTATAATGGTACATAAAACAAACTTTAGGGAGTGATAAACGTGAAAAAAACAGTGTTAACAATTTTGATTGTGTTATTTGCAGTTATTTCGGTTTATGGGGCAACAAATGAAGATGAGACTTATAATTTTTCATATGCCTTAAACGATGGGGAAAAGCTGGAAAAGACTTACAAAAGTTCAGATGTGCTGAATATCGAATTGGAACCAAATGACCAGTTGGCTTTTTACATACCCGCCAATGCAACTACAGGTTTCCAATGGGTATTAAAGGACGATTTTGAAGACAAATTCGTTCAGCTTTTATCCAGTGAATACATTGCCCCGGATTCAGAGCTTATGGGAGCAGGCGGAACGTCGGTCTGGATTTTTAAGGCATTGGAAGAGGGTGTAACGACCCTTGCATTTGAATACATCCGTCCATGGGAAGAGGATGTAGATCCAAATATTATTCTTTTGATTCAGGTGCATGTCAAAGCGAAATAACATTTTTCTTAAAATTTCATTCAACACAATTGGCATGGTAGTCATATCATGCCAATTGTTTCATTGTGATATAATATTTTATAAATGACTATAGGGGTGATGGCTTTGAAAAAAGACATAGAAAGAAGAATTTCTGATCTGCTTAAAATGATGAAAACGGAAAATATCGATGCGATATTGTCCACGACATTTGAAAATTCCTCGCGTAATCCAAGATATTTGAGCAATTTTTCCGGATCGTTTGCTTATGTTATCATCGCAGCTGATAGACAATGTATTTGTTCTGATTCCAGGTACTGGGAACAGATAAAGGATCAGTCACCGTTGGAATTGGTAAAATACGAAAGGTCAAATGCTTCTCATATACTCAACGATATTCTGGGTAAATATAAAAGGATCGGTTATGAGGCCAAGACAACAACCGTTAGTGCCTTTAACGATTTGAAAGAGAAACTGGGCCAAGGGCATGAATTTATTGAATGTGATGAACTGATCGGCAAACTCAGGATGAGTAAATCGGCTGATGAGATAGAACTTATAAAAAGAGCTGAAGAGATAGCCATCGAATCATTTATAGATCTATTGAATGAGATAAAACCGGGTCGGACTGAAAAAGAAATGGCTGCTTTCCTTGAATATACGATGGTTAAAAAGGGAGCGGATAAACCTTCTTTCAATACCATTTTTGGATCCGGACCCAACGGTGCCCTCCCCCATATGTTCCCAACCATGAAGAAGGTTCAGGAGGGTGAATTTATCGTTATTGATTTTGGGGCGATGTATCAGGGTTACTGTTCCGATATAACAAGAACTATCTCAGTAGGAGAACCCTCTGATGAGATGGTAAAAGTATATGAGACTGTTAAAAGGGCACAAATAGAATCAGAAAGAATTGCATCTTCTTCTCTTTCAGGAAAAGAGATCGACAAAGTGGCACGGGATATCATTTCAGAGGCCGGTTTTGGAGATTATTTTGGTCATGGTCTGGGTCACGGATTGGGTTTGGATGTTCATGAACAGCCCGGTGTGTCTGCAATGAACGAGGAAAAATTACCCTTAGGGGCAGTTGTCACCATTGAGCCCGGAATTTATCTCCCGGGAAAATTTGGTGTAAGAATTGAGGATGATATTTATATTAGCGGTGAGACTAACGAAGTTTTAACCAGTTTTAAAAAAGATTTGATCGTGTTAAAATAGCCATGACTTTTTAACGTCATTATTTTATGTTAACGAATTCGGAGGTGCTTATTTTTGATTGATGTTGGTGGATTGAAAAAGGGAATGATCATCGATATGGATGGTGAGTTATATAGGGTAATCAGTATGAATAAACATTTCACCGGCCGTGGCAGCGGTATCATCAGAACAAAATTGAAGAATGTTCTAACCGGTTATTCAAAAGATCATTCCTTCAGCAGTGGTGAAAAGGTTGATGAAGCCACATTGGAGTACAGAGAGGCTGAATATCTGTACAAAGACGGGGAACATTATTACTTTATGGATATAAACAATTTCGAACAATTTCCCCTTGATGATGAATTGGTAGGAGATTCGGTTGATTTTCTAATCGATAATATGAAAGTGAATCTCATGTTTTACGAGGGTAAACCCATTGGGATCAATCTACCCACATTTGTTGTACTTGAAGTTGCAGAAACAGAGCCTAATTTCAAGGGTGATACAGTTTCAGGAAGTGGAAAACCTGCTATAATGGAAACGGGTTTGCGTGTCACAGTGCCTATGTTCATCAAAACAGGTGAAAAATTAAAAGTGGACACAAGAACGGGAGAATACATAGAACGGGCATAAAAAACAGGATTATCTAAAACAGGAGGTGAAGGATATTGGATCAGGAAAAAGATAGAGATTTGGAGACTATGAAGGAAAATCAGGGAGAAACACAATATGGTATAGTAGAGATTTCTGATTCTGTAATTTACGATCTGGTGAATGTCGCCCTTGGTAAAATTGATGAAATAGTCTATGATTCAAAGAATACGAAGAAGTCCATCTCCATTGATAGAAAGAATGGGCAAAATGCCGTTTCTGTTACTGTAAACATCAAAGTATATCTGACTAAGAGCGTAAGGCAGATTGCGGAAACGGTTCAACAAACCATCAAGGAAGAGGTCGAAGGGATGACAGGTTTGATAGATGTTTCAAATGTATCTGTCAATATACTCGATGTGGAAATTCCACAGAGAACAGAAGAATCTGAAGTTCCTGATGATGAATTAATGACTGATGACAATGGAGATGAAGTTCGATGAAATGGGCCACTAAAAGGGTAATAGATCTTTCCGGTTGGCCTGTGTTAGCGTTTTCAGCAGGACTGTGGTTGGGGTCAGCCAATTTGGGTGGCAGTAATGTTTTTGTCGATAACAATTTTTGGGGCTTTCTCATCAGAATTATTTTCAGTGCTGCTGGTCTATACATGATTTATTGGAGTTATCGTAGTCGAGATGTTTTTTTTGAGGCATCACAAGGTGGGAATTTGAGTGTTTCAGTATCACCGGATGTCTTTAGAACACTCATCAGTCGGGTGCTGGATAATTTTGATACCGTTGACTTGAAGTCAATCAATATGAGACCTTCAAAACTTGAAGGTGTAAATGAATTACTAATTGAGATTTCAACTACTGACCCATTTTCATTATCAGAGGTACTTAAAGAATTGTACGATAAGGTATCTTTGACGATAAAGGACAGTCTGGGAGATCAAATGGGAATCAATGTCAATATAAAAGTCAGAAGTTTTGAGGTGAACAGTTACAATGCATGAATCAACCGATAACGCCAAATCCCACTCCAGAAGAAGTGTCATGCGTGAAGTCATTTTTAAGGTTCTGTTCAGCTTTGATACAAACCGAAAGAGTGATAGTAGGACGATATCCATGATGATAACCGAATTGTTTTCTGAAGAGGGTATTTACAATAAACCCCTTGTGAATGAAGCGGAAGGATATGTGTTTGATGAAGTAGAAAAACAGGAAGAGATTGATGAAATCATCAAACGTTACCTTTTTAATTGGGATTGGAAAAGGATATCAGCAGTTGACAGGAATATTTTAAGACTTGGCGTATATGAGTTGATTTTTAAAATGAACATCCCAATAGAAGTAACGCTAAATGAAGCTGTTGAGATAGCCAAAAAATACGGCACAGACAAAAGTTCTAAGTTCGTAAACGGGGTATTGGATGCCGTTGCTAAAGAGTTGGTGCCTAAAGAAAAACAAATGTTGTAAAAAAAGGCCATAAAGGGAGACATCTGATTTCAGATGTCTTTTTTTATTTAATCGAGGTGAAAAAATGAGAAGTGATATTGAAATTGCACAATCGGTCAAAATGAAAAATATTATGGAAATTGCCCGTCAGCTGGGGATAGAAAATGAAATAATTCCTTATGGACATTATATCGGAAAGATTCCATATGATTTGACAAAAAAAATCAACAGGAAAAACGGGAAGCTTATTCTGGTTACGGCAATTACTCCCACTCCTGCCGGTGAAGGAAAGACAACCACCAGTATCGGACTAACACAGGCTTTAAATAAGACCGGTAGAAAATCCATTGTAACACTTAGAGAACCGTCCCTTGGCCCTGTTTTTGGGGTGAAAGGTGGAGCGGCAGGTGGTGGTTACTCACAGGTAGTTCCCATGGAAGACATTAACCTTCACTTTACAGGTGATATACATGCTGTTACAACTGCGCATAATCTGTTGTCAGCCATGATAGATGCACACATAAAGGCAGGAAACGAATTAAAACTTCGTCCGGCATCGATTTACTGGCCCAGGGTTATGGATATGAATGATAGGGCTCTCAGAAATATTATTGTGGGTCTTGGAGGGTTGTCAAACGGACAACCTCGTGAGGATAAGTTTATGATCAGTGTTGCTTCTGAAGTTATGGCCATACTCTGTTTAAGCAAAGGCTTACAGGATTTAAAAGAGCGTTTTGGAAGGATAATAGTTGGTAGAAGTGAAGACCGTCAATTTATTACTGCAGAGGATTTAGAAGCCAACGGTGCTATGGCGGCTCTAATGAAGAATGCTATTAATCCAAATTTGGTGCAAACATTGGAACATACCCCTGCCCTTATTCATGGCGGACCATTTGCAAATATCGCTCATGGAACAAATTCCATTATAGCTACTAAGATGGCCATGAAACTCACGGACTATACCGTCACCGAAGCGGGATTTGCCGCAGATTTGGGGGCCGAAAAATTCCTCAACGTTGTCAGTCGACTTGCCGGCTTCTGGCCTGATGCAACCGTTCTGGTGGCAACCGTACGTGCACTAAAAATGCATGGAGGAGTTTCTAAGAAGAATTTGGACAAAGAAGATTTAGACGCTTTGAAACAGGGTCTTGAGAATCTCAAAGTCCATCTTGAAAATCTCCATAAATTTGGGGTTCCGGTGGTTGTTGCCCTTAATCGATTCCCCACGGATACCGAAAAAGAGATCGAAACTGTTAGAGAATATGTTGATAAACTTGATGCAGAGGTTGCCTTGAGCGAAGTTTGGGGAAAAGGTGGAGACGGTGGCAAAGAACTGGCTGACAAGGTTGTAGATGCTGCAGAGAAACCTTCTAATCCCACAACCTTATATGAACTGTCAGATCCTGTGGAAAAGAAGATCGAAAAGGTCGCCAAAGAGATCTATCGTGCCGGTTCGGTGAAATATACTTCCGATGCCTTGAAACATATCAAACTCTATTCAAAAGATTACAACAACCTTCCGTTGATTGTTGCGAAAACTCAGGCCTCAATTTCAGATGATCCATCTAAGATAGGAGCGCCAAGCGGTTATCCCTTAACCATCAGGGATGTATCGGTGTCAGCTGGTGCGGGGTTCATGATTGCTTATGCAGGAGATATCATGACGATGCCCGGTTTACCCAAACGGCCTTCTGCGATGGATATTGATATCAATGATGAAGGAGAGATAACCGGTTTGTTTTAAAGACAAGAATTAAAAGGGAGGGCTTAGAGGCCCTCTTTTTTGTTTTACGTGCATTAACAGTAACAGATATGATATAATTGTTTCGACTTTTTACGAGGTGTAATTATGATCGATTTCAGATTTAATGGACAGGAATTGATATTGTGGATCGGTAAGGATACCCCAACGGAGATCCTCCTTCACGATGTCGAAAACAGATTGGGAAATATGAGTACCTTTTTCAGTGATGAAGAGGGACTTTCATTGCTTTTTGAAGAAGGTGTAAACCAGTCATTTCTAATCGCGCCGATTTTAGATCTTCTGGAAAGAAAAAACATCAAAGTTAAAACTATTCATTTTACCAAGCCTGAAAGAAAATTAAACAGACAAATCTCAAATGAAATGAAGAAGAAGACAGAACTGGAGTTGGAAAATGAAGAGGCAGCTCTTATCGAGAGAAAATTAAAGCTTTTTCAAACTACTGTCAGATCCGGGCAGGTATTTGAATACGATGGTGACGCACTGATTATCGGCAGTGTCAATAAAGGAGCCCAGGTAACAGTGACGGGAAACCTTATTGTTATAGGCGAAATAAAGGGTAATGTTCGTGTTGGACTTTACGACCCTGAAGATTCTTTCATTCTTGCTACTTCTATGCATCCAAATATTGTCCAAATAGGCAATACATTTTCCACATCCATCAGCAGTGATGAACTGGCATTATGTAAAATGAAAAACGGTCGCTTAACACTTGAACCGATTACTGAAAATTATTATTATAAACAATAAAAGGGGTAGATGGTGTGAACACAAGGATTAAGGAAATGATCTTCGAGTTTTCACAAGCTTATGGTCCTCCAGGTCGTGAGGAGGAGATCCGAAACTCGATTAAAACAAGGTTGGATGGTTTATGTGATGAGATTAATATTGATAATTCCGGAAATCTCATTGCGGTCAAACATGCCACCGAAAAAACACAAGGAAGGCTGATGGTTTCAACACATATGGATGAAGTTTGTCTGGTTTGCTCAAAAGTATTGGATTCAGGATATTTACGTGTTGAAACAGTGGGAGTAGATCCAAAACTCCTTCCCTCACAGAAGGTTATCGTCCATACGAAAAAAGGTGAACGATTGAGGGGAGTTATAGGAATGCTGGCACCACATCTACAAACGGATGAGACCCGATCAAAAATTTCTGATTACGATGAGTTGTTTGTTGATGTATCCATGCATGATCGAGACAAATTCTCTGTTGGTGATTTTGTTACCTTTACTTCAGAGCCCTTTGAAGCTATGCCATTTGTATTTGCTAAAACCATAGACAATCGTGGTAGCTGCATCGCTTCCATTATCGCTTTGGAATATTTAAAGAAGATGAGGCATTCCTTTGATTTTTATGCGGTCTTTTCTTCCCGTGAAGAGATTGGGGCATTTGGTGCACGAACTGCCACCAGTCTTATACAGCCTGATATTTCTATAGCCATGGATGTTACCTTTGGAAATGTGGAAGTTCCTGGTCATCCTAAGGTTGAATTAGGAAAAGGACCCGTTATTGCGAAAGGACCTGTGTTGACCAAGGTTGTTTCTACAGGACTTCTTGATTGTGCCAAAAATAACGGTATCTCCTTCCAGCTTGAAGTAGCTCCCTCCAGAACCGGGACAGATGCGGATCAAATACAATTGGAAGGGTTCCCGGTGGGTTTGATCTCCATTCCTCTTTCTTATATGCACAACACGTTCGAAAAGATAAACGTTGAGGATATAAAGGAAACGGGACGTTTGTTAGCCCTTTTCGGTTCTGAATTAAATCGGCAATTTTTAAGTATTCAATCCGAAGAAGAGGGGGATAAGGGATGTATTTAAAAGACCTTTCAGAATTATACGGAGCTTCAGGAAATGAAGAGGCAGTTAAAAGATATATCAGAGATGTAGTGAAAAAAACAGGTAAAGCGGATTATATAAAAGAGGATCATTTAGGAAATCTCATGTGTTTTAAAAAAGGAAAGAATCAGCAAAAAACATTGGTCTTAATGGCGCACATGGATGAAGTGGGATTGATGGTTTCAAAAATAGAGGAAGATGGAAAACTTAATGTATTTCCTGTTGGTGGAGTTGATGCCAGGGTATTGCTTGGTAAAAGAGTAGTGGTCGGAGAAAAGAATATAGATGGAATCATTCCTTTCAAAGCGATTCATCTCCAAAAAAAGGATTACAAAGATGTACCGGACTGGAAAATTATTAAAGTTGACATAGGCGCCAAAGACAAAAAGGATGCAGAGTCTAGAGTGTCAATTGGAGATTTCTGCCATTTTCGAACCGGTTTTGAAGAATATGAAAACAGATATGTGGGGAAGGCGTTCGATGACAGGGCCGGATGTGCCATGATGCTGGAGATTCTTGAAGGGATGAATGATCTGCCGGCTTATAATGTTATTTTTGCCTTTGTTGTACAGGAGGAAAATGGTTTGAGAGCCAGCGGAGCAGTTTTGAAGCATTTTCATCCCGATGCAGCTCTTATAATAGAGGGAACAACAGCAGGGGATAATCCCGAGTTAAAACAGGAAAGATGGTCTACCCACCTTGACAACGGGCCCGCCATCAGTTATCTTCAATCAATGTATGTCATTGATAGAAGGCTTTTTAACGCTATTGTAAAAACTGCAGAAGCGATAAATATTCCCTATCAGCTAAAGGGGCGCACTGTGGGCGGCACTGATGCAAGCAGGCTTGCTCGATCATTTTATGGCGTTCCAGGAGCGGTTGTAAACGTTCCGGCAAGGTATATTCACTCTCCTGTCAGCGTGATGTCAAAGAGTGACTATGCTGATACGCTGAGACTTGTAAAGGAACTGGTCATGACAGAAAATTATTTAAAGGTGTTGGAGGTTTAACTATGAAAGAATTGATTAAAAAACTGGTCGATGTCTCTTCTCCCAGCGGTCATGAGAAAAAGGTCCACAAGGCTATTCTTCAAGAACTGGAAGGGCATATTGACGGTTATAAATATGATGGCATTGGTAATTTGATCGTATGGAAAAACGGGATTTCCGATCACCCGAAAAAGTATCTGCTGGATGGTCATGCAGACGAAATAGGGGTTGTTATCACAAATATTGACGACAAAGGTTTTTTAAGAATAGATCCCGTTGGCGGTGTCAATCCACTTATGCTTTTGGGAACCATTCTTCAATTCGAATCAAAAGAAACAAATACTCCGGTCAGGGGGATTTGTTCTTTCGAATCAGAAACAATGGAAGATGTGAAAAAGAATTTTCAGAATCCCAATTACGATGTGATGTTTGTGGATATCGGAGCCTCATCCAAAGAAGAAGCTCTAAAACAAGTAAGTATTGGACAATTTGGAACCTACGAATCACAGTTTATTGATCAGAACGGAAAACTCATTTCGAAATCAATGGATGACAGAATAGCCTGCGCAATAGTTGTGCAGATATTCAAGGAGCTGGAAAATTGTCCAAACGAAGTGTACGGTGTTTTTTCCGTACAGGAGGAAGTGGGGATTGTAGGAGCCAGCGTTGCCGGTTATGATATTATGCCTGACATGGCAATTGCTATCGATGTAACGGGTAATTCCGATACACCAAAAGGCTTTAAGCGTATGGATCTCAACATCGGGAAAGGACCTGCAATAAAAATTAAAGACAAGGCTTCTATTTCAGATAGAACCGTTGTTGACAAATTAACCAAATGTGCAGAAGAAAACACTATACCTTACCAATATGAGGTGCTGCTTTTTGGTGGGACAAATGCCCACGGGTATCAATTAACAAGGTCAGGAATCCCGTCCGGAACACTCTCAATCGTAACCAGATATGTTCATAGTCCCCATGAAATGGTTGATATGGAGGATGTACTCAACGCTGTCAAGCTTTTGAAGAAGGCAGTTGAAGAATAACCCTCAAATGAATCGTTTCTTTTCTTATCGAATTACACAGGAAAGCGAATCAAGGATCAACATACGCAGAAGCGAATCACCTGATGATTTTTTTAGATTTATTAGTATGGATAATGACTCTTTTATCATCGTTGATACGGGTTTTAAGTCGCTTTGGGCTGATGAGTTTGGCAGTTATGAATCTCTTAGAAGAGCATACCCGGTTTCGGGTGGAGAACGGTGTAAATCAATTGACAGGGTTTTTGAGTTGATTAATTCAATTCAGAATCAAGAGAGAAAGAAAAAGCGGGTTATTGCCGTAGGTGGGGGGGCACTCATTGACCTTTGTGGATATGTGTGTTACAGTTCGGTGCCCGACGTGACTTTTGAAATTGTACCCACAACTCCTTTTTCTCAATTGACGGGTTTTTATAAGAGAAGATTTTATCTGAATTATGACAGAAAAAAGAACCGGCTTTCAGTTCAGGGTATCCCGGTTAGAAGTTATATTTATCCGGATTTATTGAAAACATATTCTACAGATGACATTAGAAAGGCTCATGTAACTGCGTATTCAGTTGCGCTTGGATTTGATGAAAGGTTCTACCATCTGGTGAAACGTTCGTTGAAGGAAATGGTCCATGATAAAATAGATTGGGATCACCTGTCTGAGCTCATATGGGAAAACAACTTTTTAAGGGCTAAGGCATCCAGAGATATGATTACTGTTTTCCCCGGAGAGACAATGGCAGAATTCGTTCAAAATGCCACAGGTTTACAAACAGACTATGTATCTGCTTTCAGCACAGGGATACGCATGGAACTATTTCTATCCAATCGAATGGGGTATATAGATGAGTCAAGTTACAAACGTTTTGATAATGAGCTTAAGAAGCTTCTCGATTTTAAAAAGGCTGATTTTGATTATCAATCGTTTATCATGAATATTCGCACTGAAAAATCAATAATCATACCTTTGATTAAAGAACTGGGAAAATCTGAAAAGACTAAAATCGGCTCTGAAAATCTGGAAGAATTCTTAATTTCTTTTTTTTCAGAAGTTGAATAGAATTATAAAGCTGGACTATTATAAAGGAAAAATGACGAAAAGTGATAAAGGGAGTTTTTGATGAATAAACTGCTTCCGGTAGGTAAAGGTGCGGCTAAAAAAGAAAATGCGAAAAAACAGGGTTCAGGTATCAGGCTTGGAAGGTCTTCTGATCAAAAAAAATCTGAGCCATCTCAGGGAGAAGTTGGACTGAGTAAAAATCAAACGGTATTTCTTGCTGTAGTTGTTATCGGATTATCCTTAACCGTGATCGTGCTTGGTTTTTGGATCCGGATGTTAACAACAGAAAGTGAAGAAAAGCAACTGGTTATTAACAGACTTGAACAGGAAATAGAAGTCCTGAACGATGAAGGCAATTATGAAACAGTTGCTGCATCTGTCTCATACAAACAACTTCCCGGAGATGCCTCCCCCGATGTTTCTGAGGAAGCTCAAAATCCCGAAGTGGCACAGATACAACAGTTTAATTACCAGGAACTGTTTGATGAATCACAGATTCTTATTACTCAAAATCAACGAAAATCTTACTATATATGCAACGATAAAGCGGCTTTGCGATTAATAGAAGACAGTGGTATGGATTATCTGATTTCGGAAAATCCCGATTCTAAGTACAATCTTCTGATATTGGGAGATTATGAACCGGATTGGGTGAGGGATTTGGAAGAATGGGAGGAAAGAAAAAACCGCCTTCTTACTACGGTTTCTCAGCAAGCAACAACTTCAGAAGATTCCACAACAACAGCCAATGTCTTTATAATGCCTGAAGAGCTTGAAGGGCTGGAAGCTGAAAGACAGGATTATCTTGTTGGCATTCAGATCCTTTCCTCATCCAGCAGAGATGAAGTGAACAAGAAGGTATGGATTCTTAGGAACGAAGACATACCGGCTTATATTTATTCCTATCCAAAAAACTATTCAACAGACTATCAATACACTTTACAAATAAACATGTTCCCTAGCAGGGATGAAGCTTTGGCGTTTCAATCCGTATTAAATCAGGAGTACAGAGACTTCTTTTTGGAGATGATCAGCAACGATGTAACACGTAGTTACCCGAGAAATATTATGTCAAATGAATAGAGTTCTTGAAAAAATACCCCCGTTGTTTCTATTTTTCTGCTCATTGTTCCTTGGGATAACGATATCCAGATGGTTTTTATTTCATCCTGTCATGCTTATCTTGTTTTATATGTTTTTTCTTCTTGTATTTATTTGTTTAATCTTTTTCAACTTCATACAAAAAAAGGCGGCCCTTGTTATTATGAACATGATCTTTTTCCTTACCGGAATTGTTCTTTTTATGCCTTTTGAATCACTCCAAGAAGGTGAATGTACATTGGTAGGTAAGGTTTATCGTGTAACTGATACATCTGTTCGAATAACTCACGTAAAGGCACTTGAAGAAGGTTCCTGGAAATTAAAGAGCGGTGAATTCTATTGCATACTTCCCGACAACAGCGATGTAGAAGAAGATGAATATTTGGCAGTCAAGGGTGTTAATTCCAAGTTGGGGAATTTGAATTTCATCAGGGCTTTCTTTTCTGGAGATTATTTCAGCTACAGATACTTACCATCAGCATATGAAAGAACAAGAGCCTTTTTTCAGTCTTTTTCCAATTCCTTTGTTTCATTTCTCAAAGACACTGTGGGGAATGAAAACGGTTCTATTGCGTCAGCGGTTTTTTTGGGCACAGGCCTGGATGGGAAAACTCGGGATTTAATTAATAAAGCAGGAATCTCTTATTTATTCGTTGTTTCCGGCTTTCACTTTTTTTTAGTCTATTTCCTGTTTACCTGGGTTATTTCTTTTTTCAGGACAAGCCGAACGGTTGGGTTTATTCTTAAAACAACATTTTTGTGTGTCTTTTTCATGATATGCTCAACGGGACCTTCATCTTACAGGGCTTTTCTGATGTTGTTTATTTATGAGTTGTTTAAATATATTGATTATCCGGTTTCTCCCTTAAGTGTCTTAGGGATAAGTGGTATTATTATTCTTTTAGAAGATGCTCCCATGGCTTTAAATGCCGGATTTCAAATGACATATGGGGCTGTCTTGGGGATTCTGCTTTTTTCAGAACTTTTAAAGGACAAAGGTTTACTTTTGAAATATCTCATTCCTCTGGGTTCTTTGCTCTTTATCATACCGATTACAGCCAGTAATTTTAATATGATTCCATTTCTCGCTGTCCCTTTTGGACTCTTCATTTCACTAACTCTAATTCCCTTTACCATGCTTTGCCTTTTTATCATCATTATTTTGTATGCCCTTCAATTGCCTTTTTTTGCAACCTTATTTCTTAAGGGATTAAACCCGTTATTGACTGCTTCCCGTTCTATCGTGGAATTCCTTGCAAATGGATTAGGAACCATTGCAGTAGGTGATCTTATGGCTGTTATTATCCTGGTTGTTTCATTAGTGTTTATTTTGTTGTTGACTATCTTAATTTTGAGAAAAAGGCGGAAACTTCATTTTGTAAAATTATTGAATGATTAAGGTTTGATCTTTTTTACGTGTTCCAGTAAATATTTTCTGGGTGTTTGCACATCCTTCAACCCATTTCCCGTTATAATAAGGGCAACCCTGTCTTGAGGATTAAAACCATGATCTTCGGATAACTTCTTAAAGCCTGCAAAAGAGGCAGCAGCTGCCGGTTCTGCGAAAATGCCGGTCTTTCTGGCAAGTTCAATAATAGCCTCTCCTATCTCTTTATCTGAAACACTGATGAAGTTGCCATTGTAAAGTTTGGCATATTGACAGGCCTTTAAATAATCCCTGGGTTTACCCACGGCTATGGAATCGGCATCCGTGTGGATGTTTTCCAAATCCCTAATTATAAACGGTTCACCCTTTTTGAATGTTTGAAGGACGGGATCACATCCTTCAGCCTGTACACCAATGACTTTGGGTATTTTCTCTATAACACCAAGTGTTTTTAGGTCTTTAAATGCCTTCAAAAAACTGCTGTAAACTGTACCATCGCCAACGCTGACGAATATCCAATCAGGTAGCTCTAATTTTGTTTGATAAGCTATTTCAAGGGCACAAGTTTTCTTCCCCTCCAAAAGATAAGGGTTGATGGCGGAGTTCCTGCAATACCAGCCGTTGTCTTCACCTTTTTTGAGTGACAGGTCAAATGCCTGATCATAACTGCCTTCTATTGCAAAAACTTCAGCTCCGTAGATGAGCATTTGGGCTATTTTGGCCTCAGGCGCGCTATCTGGCACAAATATGTGGGCTTTGATATTTGTTCCGGCACATATTCCAGAAAGTGAACTGGCTGCATTTCCTGTTGAGGCTGCGTAAATATCAGAATATCCAAGTTCCTTTGCCTTTGCAACGGCTATGATGCTGGCTCTGTCTTTAAATGATGCCGTGGGATTTTTTCCGTCATCTTTAATTAGAACCTCATTTAAATTATGTTCTTGAGCAAGTCTTTTTGAGGTGTAAAGAGGAGTATCCCCTACAATAACCGCTGAAGGAAGACATGTTTCACTAATAGGGAGTATGGATGAAAATTTGGCTATACCGGATTTGTCTTCATTGATCCAATTTGTGTCTGCTGAGAAATTGTAAACAACCTCCAGAGTGCCTTTCCGGTCCCCGCATTTGGGGCAAGTGTAAAGTATGTCTTTAGGATCGTACTCTTCTGAGCAATTCATGCATTTGAGCAAATATTTTGCAGCGCTCATAATACTCCCTTGATTGCACTTACAGGACATCGACTTTCACACAAACCGCATCTGAAGCATTTGTCTTCTTTAACAAGGACTCTTTTATTTTCAATGTAAAGGGCATAATAAGGACAATTTCTTACACAGATTCCACACAGAGTACAAGTATCATGATCTATTGTTGGAAATCCGGTTTTAAAATTTTCTTCTTTGTTTTGATCCCTTGCAGCTGCTCTTAAAGAATCCAAATCAGTATAACCGTATTTTTTCATTTTTTCCGGTATATCTTGAATGATCCTTGAATAGAGATCTTTTCCATAGAGCATGGCTGCTGAGAGCATTTGAACGGCACTTGCGCCTGCCGATATGAATTCCAGAACATCTTCTGCACATTTAATGCCTCCAACGCCGATAACCGGTATATCAACAGATTCAGTTACTGCTTTGATTCTTGAAAGGGCAATGTTTTTGATAACCGGTCCGGATATCCAGCCGTAACCGCCCTTGCTTCCAAGAGGTGATTTTCCCAAAGCCAAGTTTACAGGAAATGTAGGTCCCACAGAGTTGATTGCTACTAGACCGTAACCTCCATTGTCCTTTACCATCTGAGCAAATTCAGCAGGGTTGTTGATATGAGGGCTGAGTTTGATAAAAACCGGTTTGTCCGTTGTCTCACTTGCCGCCTTTACAGTATCAGCTATAGGTTTCAGATTTGTTCCCACGTAATGGGTTGATAACTCAAAAGCTGTGGCAAATTTTTCTACCCTTTTTATCAAGGAGACAATTTCCTCCCTTTTATAACCCAAACTGATAATCAGTGGCCTTTTTAATTTGGCTTTCTCGATTTCAGGGAGAAATTCATCCACCCATTTTTCCGGAGGGAACTCAGACCACAGTTCCGCGTTTATGATGTAGTCTTTCCCACCAATAATGCAGGGGTGAGGAACCGGCGCTGCTTTCGATGAAATGGTTTTTGTAACCAGAGCACCCGGTCCTTGTGAGGCAAGAGCCAGGATTTTCTCGGCATCGCCCACCAAAGGTCCTGATGCCGGCATAAGCGGATTTTCCAGTTCAAGTTTTTCCCCTATCTTGACTTTCAAATTCATCAAACCATCTCCTTATTTACCTCTACCCGTATCGTTTATTAAAGAGCTCAAACAGTTTTTTATTTTCTCTTACAATGTCCAATGCATATGCTGCATGATTTTTTGCATAACCATTTCCAATGATCATGTTAACATCCTTCCCCACCCCTTCTGCACCAAGAGCGGCTTTTGTAAAGCTTGATGCCATTGAGAAGAAGTAAACGTGACCATGTTCTTTTGTGGAAAGCACACAAGACATTTCAGTATTCGCCGCATTTACAACGTTTATTGTGACATCGCAAAGCTCTCCGTCTGTAGCATCATGAACCATCCTGTATACCCCTACCGTGTCAGTGGCATCTGTTTGTAGGATGGTATCGCAAAAGCCAAGCTGTTCAAGCTCTTCTCTTCTATCGTTGTGGTGTATCAATCCGATAACTTTACCTACATTCCCGGTCATTTTTTTGGCTACGTAAGAACATAATACTCCTGATTTTCCGGCGGCACCAAGAATCATGACGGTATCCGAAGGCCTTACAAGTCTTGCAGTTTGTATAGGGGCTCCTGCAACGTCCAAAACGGATAGCGCAAGAGGTCTGGACATGTCATTGGGGAGTTTGACAACAACGCCGCTTTCAAAAACGATAGCCTTACCTTCTATTTCCACTTGTTCTCTATCAAGATGAACCTTTCTGATACGTTCTATCTTTAAAGGAGTAAGGGAAAGTGAGACTAAAGTAGCCACATGATCTCCAACTTTCACTTCATGTTTTTGTGACATTTCCTTAGATATTTCTGCCACTGTACCAACTAACATTCCTCCCGATCCGGTAATCGGGTTGTGCATCTTTCCACGTTCTCCAACGATCTCCATAATTCTTGCTGCAACTTTGTCTTCCTCTGCCCCAACTTCCTCTTTAATTTGCCTGAATGAAGCAGAGTCGATATTCAGATGTGTGACATCTATCATGATTTCGTTATCATAGGCCGTATTCATGGAATTGTTTATCTTCCACGCCGGCTGGGGCAGCACCCCTTCCGGTTCAATTACTCTGTGTGTTCCAAATGGACATGTTTTCATGTTGACCATCCTCCTTGATTAAAAGAATACCCTTATGGTATATTTTTGAGTTTCTTTCTCAAAGTCATTTCTCAACCAGTTTTCCCATAAGGTTAATTGTTTTTCTCTTTTTAAATGTTCTCTAATGTCTTTTCTGAGTTGTCCCTGGCCTTGCTCTCCGCCTGAAAATTCTACAACTTTAATAATGTGATAGCCCAATTCGGTTTTTACAGGCCCCACCACATCACCGGGGTTTTTTTCAAAGGCGATATCAAATTCCGGAAAAACACCTTTCTCTATCCATCCCAGATCGCCATTGTTGAATTTGGTCAGATCATCTTTCGAGTATTCCATAACAGCTGTCTCAAAGCCCATTTTATTGATAGTATCGAAGACGTTGTTTAAGTCGGTGTTGTTATCCAGAAGAATATGATAAATATGGACTGAATTACTTTCTTCACTATTAATTGGGTTTTTTGAAATATATTCATCTACTTCATTTTCAGATACACTCACATCGGGGAAGAGCTTGTCGATGAGCCCGAAATTAGCCAATGCCAATTTTCTTTGCAATTGCAAATGACTTTGGTAATCTTGAAGGGACCCATATCCCTGTGTCATGATGTATTGTTCAAATTCATCAATGCTTAAATTATTCGATGAGAGAAGTTCATTCAGAAAGGTATCAATATAACCTTGTACATCTTCTTCAAGTATCTTGACTCCCTTTTCTTTGGCAATCTCGATTATGAGAAAGGCATCAATCAGGGTTGATAGGACTCTCTTTTTGTATTCAAGCAAAAAATCATAGCCGACTTCTGTAGAGAGAAGCGTTTCGTAAAATCCTTCATTCGTTTCTTTTATCCTAAGTAATGTAAAGGGAAGGTTTGATTCAGTATCCAGTAACCTTGCCCTGATTTCCTCTTCTCCAACAGTTGCAACCACATATTCCGGATCGAGATTCAGGATATCAATCCCTTCCTGAGAAAACATTATTATGGGTATTATGAAGATAACAGCGATGGTTAATAATATTCTTTTTTTCATGACACACCTCTTTTTTTCATTTTATTGCCCGTTTATGACGATAGGTCTATTTTTCTTTGCTTCATCAACTTTCTCTTGAATCTCATCGTAATTGGCTTCTTCCCAGGTTTCTCCGGTGAATTGATTGTATTTCCAGTCTTCCAGCCACTTTTCTTCGAATTCTCCTTGATCTTGAGCGTATTTGTAAACGCTGGTTACCTGGTCCAGGAAGGTTTTCCGTTTTTCAACAAGACTTTCCACAGTAGCTATGAAATCTCTATATCGCTGTTTTTCAGACTCGGTCAGATAAGGATTATTTTCAAGATCATCTATTCCCCATTCATAGGCAGTTGAAAGCATTTTCAGGCCATCATCCAACACGTAGATGGTTTCCTGATACAATTTGTTTTCAAGAAAGGCTTGGGCAATCTGGGAGTAAACGGAAGCGATATCGTCTGGAACTCCCGTTCTTTGTACATTGTGCATTTGTTCTGAAGCCCATACCCTTTTTTGGGCAATCTCTTTCACCTTGGGGTAGACGTCTGTTACTGTTCCCGATTTTAGCAGGAGATCTATGTATTCGGAATAGATATTCTCCCAATCGGGGAACATTTGCCAATTCCCGGGAAGAATATGAATTGCCCTTTCATACCATCTCTCCATATTCTTCAACGCTTCAGCTGATTGACCTCTGTGAAGTGTTATCAGCGGCATGAGGGTATCCTTAAGCGCAGGATCCTTGTTAATAAGTTCAACATATCTGGAAGACAAATTCTTCAGCATAACAGACAGGTTGTAATTAAACTTACCCATGATCCTGTAGGCGTTCTTTTCGTTAAAGCAAAGGAACGATGTTTCAAAATAATCGATGCCCGTCTGATACATCTGTATGTCGTACCAGAGAGAGATATTGACCAGGTTTAAGAGCTCGTTGACTGAAGCGGTATAGCCTTGATCCAATAATTGATGAAGAACCTGGACATCCTCTTCAAGCGGGAAATCCAGATATTGTTCCTGGATATGGCGCATACTCTCATCTTTTTGTGTGAAATGCTTGTTGATCGTCTCCATTTTATCAGTGCTGGTGTTTAGTTCATCGTATAACGTTTGCTTTCTCTCAGGTCTCACCATCATCAATGAAATATAAAACATGCTCTTTCCATACGAGCCTTGGCTGTCAAGGCTCCTTAAAAAGTCTTCCTGTGCACGGTTATAACGCTTCATTCTCTCAGAAGCCAGGTAATTGAGGTTGTCGTTAATTTGTTTGATGTAATTATTGAGCTTCTGCTCTTCCTCTTCGATATCCTGTGTTAATTCATTCATCAGGCGTACCTGAAGCTCCTGCTCACTAAACTGATTGGCAATATTACCCATTTCTGCGATCTTTTGCCTTGCATAAGTGTTGGGTTCAAAGATGGCATATTGACCTTCTCTGTTTTCAAGTTGTTCAAACATCTGATTTACCTGGTTCTTTTGGTTTTTGAGATCGTTTTCCTGTCGTTCAATTTGGCTGAAACTGGAATAATAACCATTACCCTCCTTAAAGAGGGCTTCAGCTTTTACACTGTTTAGTTTCAACCAACCAGATGTAATACCAACCACTATTACAATGGCAATCAACGCGGGCATACGCCAACCTTTTAATGACAGGTCGAATGCCAGGCGTTTTTTTCTGTTGAAATATTTCCCGAAACCAAGGCCGGTCACTGCCAAAGCCCATAATTGATTGGGAAGAAGATGCAATGGGAATTCAGTAAAACTATGGCCTAAAGTGACTGTAAAACCTGTAGCGAGTAAAATTAGTAGAATTGCATCATCCGGGTTTTGCTGGTCTCCCAGGATGAGAAAGAACATGATTATTAACAGAATGAGTGTAACAGCCATTGAGATAAAGCCGAAAAGCCCCATTTCTCCCAGAACCTGAAAATAGTCATTGTGCGTTCGTTTAAAGTTTGACCAACTGTCTATGTATTGAGGTTCATCCTGCATGGCATCTCCCATGTAGTCGACAGCTGTGAGCATGTATGTTCCAATACCATTTCCGATAAGCGGATAATCTTTGAATTGGTAAATTGAAGCCTTCCAAGCTAATACCCTTGCCTTTCCTCCTGTGGTTTGAAATCCCCTTTCATCAAAAATAGAAGAGGTTCTGGAGGCAACATTGGTTCCGGGTGCCAGAGGATTATCAGGATTGGACAGTAAAATGGGCAGCAATAAACCAATGAAAATGATTGCTATAAGAAATATGAAATTAATTTTTTTAAGTAAATTGGCAATTTTTTTAGAATATCCTTCAACCTTTTTGTAATTGTCTATAGTTTCTTTTTTTCTTCGAATCCATTTGTAATAAAACCAGGCGAGAACAAAAACAACAACACTGACCATAAGTGAAAGCGTTACTGATCGTGTTCCAATAACCAGTACCAGGAAATAAAAGATGGCAAAGTTTATAAGTCCAAGTATTTTAATAAACATGATCGGGCCAAAGAATTCAAATCCCGGTTTTTCCTTTTTCGGAGTCCACCCAAAATCATAGCTTAGCACAAAGTAGATGGTGATTGGCAGCAATGTAGCAAGGAAGTCGGATACAAAGTTGGGGTTTCCGATTGTCGCTTTGATGGACATCTTTCCTCCACTTCCATAGGAGCCCAGAAAGAAAGACTGTCCGGTGTAAAAGTTCATAAGGGCTTCAATTGAAACCATGGTTCCCGATATCATGACAAACAGGAGAAAATAGGTGATAGCCCTTTTAGTATCCAGGAAATTGGAGAAATACAGCACCATGAAGAAGGTCAGGAATGTGTATATACCGATTTCAAAGGAAAATGGAAAATATAAGGGGTTTTCCCTTAAAACGGTAAAAGTCGAAACAACAGCTGCTATTCCGAAGAGAAACCATCCAAAATGAGCCCATGAAAAGTACAATTGAGTCTCTTTTTTGTTCCGTTTTCTTAGGAGAAAAAGCGTCATGGAAATCGTAAAAAAGATGATTAAAAAGAGATATTTAGACGTTGAGAATTCATAGGTTAATTTTGGGTGGGCAAACATAGCGATAAATATAAAAGTGAAATATAGAAAAAGCGATTCGATTGTTTTTAACAGGGATCCCTCTCCTATTCCCATAAAGTCAATAGTTTTGTTTTTATTGCTCACTGAAACACCTCCGAAAAAAAGTTGACGACTTATTTTATCACAAAAGCAATAATCATGAATGCCGAAAAGTAGAAAATGATGAATAAGTAAATATACTCATATATAACCATATATATGGTTGAATTTCTTTGCTCAACCGGCACATCCATATAAGTAACGTTTCTGATAAACGGTTCCGAATGCTGAATCACCCTGCCGTAAGGGTCCACAAGCCCGGTTATACCGTTATTGGAAACATGACATATCCAACTGTTTGTTTCAACGGCTCTAATTTGGAGCTGTTTGAAGTGCTGGATTAAAGCCGTTTTATGGGTGAAGTAACCATCGTTTGTAATGACGCAAAAAAAGTCTGCATCATTCTTCTTCAAATCGACAAAAACATTTGGAAAAAAAGATTCAAAACAGATTGGAAATGCCGCATTCATACCCTTTACATCAAAGGTTGTAAATTGCTCGCCTTTTTTTAAATAATTTCGGAATTTTAAAAAAGAAAAGGCCTTTAATAAGTTTTCAAATGGTAGATATTCTGTAAAGGGATTTAACTCAATTTTACCGTAAAAATCTGCGATAAGTCCTGATTCGGGGTAAACCATCTGAACGGCATTATAATATCCCTCACTGTTTTCATATACATGAGGGACAACGATTGTCATTGAACTTTCATTGGAGGTATTCTCCAGCATCTCAACAGTGTTGGGATAATTATTGATATCATAAAGAAAATACGTTTCAGGTAGTATAAACAGATCTGTTTCTGGTACTTTGGTTTCCACCTCATCAACCAATAACTTAAAATCATTGATCAATTCTTTTTCCGTTGCGTAATATTTGTCCAGAGGAGTAACCATTGTTTGAACTCCAGCAAGGTGTACTGCTTCAGCTTTTTCTGAATAAACTGAGGGAATGAATGTTGTTACGGTTTGATCAATGGCATATATGGAAAAGACGATGAGGGCTGATGTGATGATCCATTTTTTTGAAAAACCCATTTTCCGCCAGAACATAAATACTAAGATGTTAACGATCCCTATTAAGATAAGAAGTAACTCACTTCCGCCTATTCTTGCCAATTGAAGAATTCCTGTCATGTCAAACAGGGCATCTGTAAACCTAAAGCCTATAAATTTCAACGGGGGCAGGCTTCTCAGGTATTCGGTAAAAAGCAATAGGGAAAGGGTTCCGAAAATAAAAAGAACAGGATGATCCTTGAATCTTTTGGAAAACCAGGAAAAGACCATACCAAAAAAACCATAATAAAACCCAACAAAAAGTCCCGCTATGATGTAGACCAGAAAGCCTACTATAGGACTGAATGTATTAAATGTCTTTGGGATTTCTCTTATAAATGCAGGAAGAAGCCACCAAAATGCTATCGAATAATAAAAATAACCAAAGATATAACCAATAAAAAAACCTTTTCGAGGTTTTAGCGCATTCAGACAAATTAAAAGGATGGCAAAAGAAAACCACACTGGAATTGAAACAGCCATTCCGGGCATAGAAAATGCCATCATTAAAGATGAGAGAATGGTCAGGCTTATTCTTGTCCTCTTTTTCATAATGATTCGATGATTTGTTTTAGTTGTTCAGCCACATATACCTGGTCATCTTCCGTCAGGTTATTGAAAAACGGGATGGCAATAGTTCTTTTGCTTACATCTTCCGTAACGGGAAGAATTCCGGGTTTGAAACCAAATCTTTCTTCATAAAAGGGTTGAAGGTGTATGGGAGAAAAATAATTCCTGCATCCGATACCAGCTTCTCTTAGCTTTTTTAAGACAAAATCACGGTCGATGTTTTCATCAAGAGTGATGACATAAACGAACCAACTCATCTGAGTCACATAATCCTTTACGATTGGTGTACTGACACCGTCGATCCTGGAAAAGAGCTTTTGATATCTGTTAGCCACCTGTTTTCGCTTTTCGATGAAGGTATCGACTTTTTTCAGTTGTTCAATTCCCAAAACAGAGTTGATTTCATTCAATCGGTAATTGAATCCCAATCGTACGTGATCGAGCCAGCTTCCGCCTTCCCCGCGTCCCTGATTTCTCATGGATCGGCTTTTTATGTAAATGTCCTTGTTATCCGTTACAATACAACCGCCCTCTCCGGTTGTAATTTGTTTGTTGGGATAGAAGGCAAAAGCCCCCGCTTCCCCGTAACTTCCGCATTTCCTGCCTTTATACTCACTTCCCAAAGCCTCACAGGAATCTTCTATCATTGTCAGATTATATTGATCGGTTATTCTGTTTATTGCATCCCAATCACAAGGATGACCAAATACGTCAACGGTTATGATCCCTTTAATTTCGGGATCTTCTTTGACAAGTTCTTCAACGCTTTGGGGATCGATGTTGAGAGTATCCCTTTCAATATCCGCAAAAACCGGTGTTGCCCCAACGTATAAAAGAATGTTGGCGGTGGTGATAAAGGAAAAGGATGTGGTAATATATTTATCACCCGGACCGATTCCCAAGGATCTTCCAATCAAATCAAGTGCACTGGTACCACTGTTTACGGCCACCGCATACTTTCGCTGTGAATATTTTGCCAATCTTTCTTCGAATTCCTCCACTTTAGGACCAATACTTAATATGGAAGAATCCAGTACTTCCATCACTGCTCTTTTTTCTTCCTCCCCCAATTCGGGTGAGGCGAGTGGTATTGTTTTCAATTCGATCTCACCTTTAATCCATAGTATGTTGTATTTTTTGTACTATTTCGTTTTCGATGCCTTTTTCCGCTACTTTTAGAGCATTTACAATCGCAACCGAATCTGAATTTCCATGTGCTTTAATTGAAGGTGCTTTAACACCCAGGATGTATCCTCCTCCGGTATTTCTCGAATCAGTTTTGAACTTCAAGTCCGCAAAAACCGGTTTCATAAGAAGGGCTCCCAATTTTACCATAATACCGTGGGAACTGATGGATCCTTTTATTAAAGACGAAATGAAGCTCCCGATACCTTCCATGGATTTTAAGGCAATATTCCCTGACCATCCATCTGTGACAACTACATCAACGGTTCCGGAGGCGATATCTCGGCCTTCAACAAAGCCGGTAAAGTGAGTGGGTAATTCCTGTCTTAACAACTTACAGGCTTCTTTTATGAGCTCCGTTCCCTTATCTTCTTCTGTTCCTACATTCAATAATCCAATCTTGGGCTTTGCGATACCATTTATTCTTTGAAGTGCCATACCCATTTTTGCAAATGACAAATAGTTTTCTACCTTACAGTCCAGATTTGCACCACCATCCAGCAAAATAGTTGTTCCTTTCTTATTAGGAATAGGTGTTGCAATTGCCGGTCTGGAAACACCTTTGATTCGTCCAATAACAAATGTCGAAACAGCCAATAAGGCGCCCGTATTACCCGCACTGATTAGGGCGTTTGCCTTTCCGTTTTTGATCATTTCCGCTGCAACGTATAAAGAGGTTTCTCTTCTTCTAAGAATGTGAGAAGGTTTTTCATCCATTTTAAAGACATCCGTTGCATCATGAATTGTCACATCATTAAATTGATCCAATATGGTGGAATACTTTTCAATTTGCTCCTTTTTCCCCACCAAAAGGATACCCGAGCGAATAATGTTTTTAGACTTTGCTTCTTCAACCCCTTTGATAATGGCTTGAGGAGCATGATCTCCTCCCATTGCATCTATCGCTATTATATGCATATATCCCTCCTGAATAATCTTGGATTTATTCTGTCATATGGAATTATACACCATTTTTTACCGTCTCAAATATTGGAAATGGTTAATAAAGTTATAGAATAATTTCATTTGAATTTGTCGTATTTATTGTATAATAGATTATCATATTAAAATGGAGGTAATAAAAATGGATAAGTACGTTTGCACGGTTTGTGGTTATGTATACGATCCCTCAGCAGGAGATCCCGATAACGGTGTGGAACCCGGTACAAAATGGGAAGATGTACCTGAAGACTGGGTATGTCCTTTATGCGGTGCCGGCAAAGATGCTTTTGAAGTACAATAAAGAGGTGAGTTTTTAATTGGCTATCAGAAAGATTAAAAAGGATATATACAACATTGGAGCCATAGATTGGGATCGTGAGTTATTTGATGAGTTAATTCCATTGCCTGAAGGAACTTCTTATAATGCATTTGTGGTTTTCGGAAGTGAAAAAACGGCTCTGATTGATGCTGTTGAACCGGAAAAGGAAGAAGAGTTCTTAAGGAATCTAAAGGAATTAGACCCAAAGAACATTGACTATATTGTTTCAAATCATGCCGAGCAAGATCATTCAGGGCTGATTCCAAAGGTACATGAATTGTACCCCAATGCCAGAATAGTAACGAATAAAAAATGCAAAGGGTTTTTAATGGATTTATTGCCATTGAAAGACGATGCTTTTGATGTGGTATCTGATGGTGATACGTTATCATTGGGAGATAAGACTTTGGAGTTCATCATTGCGCCATGGGTACATTGGCCTGAAACTATGTTTACTTATTTGAGAGAAGATAAAGTGCTATTTTCCGGAGATTTTTTAGGATCACATTTGGCAGTAAGCAACACCTTTTCAAACGATGATTCGCAGACTTATTTGGCTGCAAAAAGATATTTTGCAGAAATAATGATGCCCTTTAGGCCGATGATCAAAAAGCACCTTAAACGCCTTGAGGATTACGATATTGAGATGGTTTGTACAGTACATGGTCCGGTTTATAAAAATCCGGAGTTTATTATGAAGCATTATCAAGATTGGGTATCGGATGATGTTAAAAATCTTGTGCTCATACCCTATGTATCCATGCACGGAAGCACGTTGAAAACAGTGGAATTTCTCACGGATGAATTGACGAACAGGGGAATTGAAGTGCTGCCCATAAATATGACGAAGGCTGATCTTGGAAAACTCACCATTGAGTTGGTAGACGCTGCAACGATCGTATTGGCAGGATCGACGGTTCTCTTGGGTCCACATCCTCAAATGTTGTATACAGCGGCCATGATCAACGCCCTACGTCCCAAGACAAAAAACATTTCAATCATCACCTCGTTTGGATGGGCTTCCCAGGCAACAAAGACGTTGAAGTCGCTTTTGGGAACGATTCAGGCTGAATGGCTTGATACTATTGATTATAAAGGCCATCCCAAAGAAGAAGATTTGGAAAAAGTCAAAGATTTGGCAGATAAAATTCTTGATAAACACAAAGCGTTAAACCTTTTATAAAGGAGGAATATGAAATGACCAAAAAGAAACAGGTGTACAAATGCGATATCTGTGGTAACGTGGTTGAAATCCTTCATGAGGGACAAGAAGCATTGGTATGTTGCGGTGAACCCATGAAGTTAATGGAGGAACAGACTGCAGATCAGGCTAATGAAAAACATGTTCCAGTTGTAGAAAAAGTGGATGGAGGATACAAAGTAACAGTTGGATCAACACTTCACCCCATGCAGGAAAAACATTATATTGAATGGATTGAATTGATTACCGATCGAGGTGTATTCAGAAAACATTTGGCTCCCG
>CAZRYM010000017.1:0-17055 GCA_964604305.1 uncultured Thermotogaceae bacterium
TTCAATGACCTCTGCTCTCTTGTCTCTTCCCTACCCCTGAGCCGGAAGTTTCTTTCTGAAACTTCTCCTTTTTGCTTTCTTGGGGTTTTGAGCTTCAATTAAAATCGCTCTTCCTTACCCCGTAAAGGGTAAGTCCGCATGCTGAGATTTCAGCAGCAGGCATATAGTACCATTATTTTAGTGTTTTGTCAATTAAAGAAGGCTTTCCTAAGGGTTAACTATTTGTAAATAGGTTTTCTCGCTGAAAAATGTAGATGTTCTGCTTTTCCCATCATTTCTTTTGTAAAGGCATATTTTTCCTCAACTTCTACGATTTTTTCCATTTCTTCTATGATAACTTCCTCTTCATAAAGGCCAAAGACTATTTTCCCTGCTACTTCAATATCAACAAAGTTATTTTGAAATAATAGCATTTTTATATCTTCAGGAGAAAAAAGATTCGTTTCAAAGGTTTGTTGACTGACCTCGCTGTTTCCGATTTGGTTTTTTTTTGTTTTCTCAGTCTTTATAAAAGTCCTGAAATCTGCAACGCTGATGGCATCGTTAAGAAAGGCATAAAGGTTGTCTACTGATCCAATAAGAAGTCCGTTTGGTTTTAAAACGCGATATGCTTCTCTTATCGCTTCTGATGGATCGATAGAATAACTAAATACATCCCCTTGAGCATTTACAACGTCAAAGGACTTTTCTTTAAATGGTATCTTTTCACATAATCCGTTGACAATTTTGACATCTTTTTCAAGCGCTTCGGCTTTAATTTTGATGATTTCTGTCATGTTTTTGGAAGGTTCGAGGCAAGTCACTTTATTACCTGTTTCAACAAAATACTCCATCCACAGCCCTGATCCCGATCCAAGGTCTAAAATACTCAAAGGGGCTGTCATGTTATTTTTTAACAGTAAACGTTCAATAAGTTTTTCAGTCAACTTATGATAAAGTTTCCAATAGGGCTCTTCGTATTGTGAATCGTACAAGTGAGCAATATCGTTATAATAATCCCAAGATCTTCCCATATTAACCTTTTTCAGCCATTTCAGCCATCAATGTTTTGTTGTTTTTATATAGTTCCAAAAAATAATGGTAATATTTTTCATACACTTGATTGTTGATTCTGATGGGTGTTATTAAAGGTTTGAATTCGATCCATTTTTTTATCTCTTCAGGTTTTTTAAAAATGCCCACACCCAACCCTGCCAGAAAAGCGTCTCCCAAAGGAGCTTCTATTTCGTTCTTGATCAATTTCATATTAAATCCGGTAACATCCGCAAATATTTGTACCCAGGCATCTGATTTTGCAACTCCACCTGTAAGCATGCAGTCGTTGTTTAAATCAATTTTGGCTTTCTTTGCTTCTTCCATGTTATGTCTCAATGAATATGCAGCTGATTCCAGCAGCGCTTTATAGATATGTTTTCTTTTATGGTTTAGAGAAAGTCCCATTAATATACCCCGAGCATCCGGATCCCATATGGGTGATCTCTCCCCCATAAAATAAGGCAGTGCAATCAATCCCTCACTACCAGCAGGTATATCTTTTATCTCTTTTTCCAGTAAAGCATAGGCATTTATCCCTGTTCTTTTTTCCATTTCTTTTTCCATCTGGGCAAATTCATCTCGAAACCATCTTGCAATGGCCCCATTGGTAGAACTTCCACCAAATGTATATATCTTTTCCATCTCGTATACAACATAAGGAAAATTGACAAGTCCTTTATTTAAATTTTTTCCATCATGCACAGTTCCCCAGCACATAGATGTACCGGCCATGGCAACGTGTTCTCCTTCTTCAAGAACGCCGGCACTAAATTGTGTTACAGCAGCATCTATACCACCGGATATGATTGGTGTTCCTGTTTTTAAACCGGTTATCGCTGCCATTTCTGAAGTAAGTGTTCCAGAAATCGAACTGGAAGGAATGATTTTTTCGGGTAGTTTTTTAATATCTATTCCTAGTGTCTTGCACATTTGTTCAGACCATTGCTTTCTTTTAAGGTCGAAAACCCCTCCGATGTTTCCGGCAGAAGAATAATCAATGGACTGTTCACCGGTTAATTTATAGATAACATAATCTTTGGGAGTAATAAATTTGCAGGTCTTCTTCCATATCTCCGGCTCATTATCACGAATCCACATCATTTTTGTAAAACCAAAATATGAATCAACGTAGTTACCGGTTATTTCAAACAATTCCTTTTCGTCTACATTTTCTTTTACCCATTTAGTCTGTTTTTTTGCTCTTCTGTCCATCCAAATCAGGCAGGGGTAAATCGGGTTATAATTATCGTCAACAGGTATTCCTGAACCACCGTACAAACCGCTGATGCCTATAGCTGCTATCTGATTACCTTTCAAACAAGAAAGATCAAAACACTCTTTTATCGTTTCACTAACAGCATTAACCCAAACCTCCGGGTATTGTTGTGCCCAGGTAGCTTTTGGTGTTTCAACGGTATATTCTTTAAATCCTGTTGATATCAATTCACCGGTCTCAGAAATAATAATTGCCTTTGTTCCCTGTGTTCCTATATCAATTCCCATCAAATACATTTTTCATCACCCCTCGTGTTAAAAACTTCTAATTAATCCGCCAATTAATAAATCCCAGCCGTTTATGATTACAAAAAGCAGAATTTTAAACGGCATTGATATAAGAACAGGCGGAATCATTATCATTCCCATTGCAAGGAGTATGCTTGCTGTGACCATATCAATGACAATGAAGGGAATGTACAATAACACTCCCATTTTAAAGGCTATCTCCAGCTCCCCTACAATAAAAGAAGGAATGATTATTTCAAGGCCGGCATCTTCTATCTCCTCTACTGCATCACGCCCTGTAGCCTCCAGGAGCATGTCCACATTATCTTGGTTGTAGTGAATCTTAAGCTGTCTCACCATAAACTCTTTAAAGATATCGCCAGTTCTTGAAAACATTTCCTCATAACCTATCTGTTCTTCTCTATAAGGGATATAGGCGTCATCCCAAGTCTGAATAAAAACCGGCCACATGATAAACATTGTCAGAAAAAGGGATAGAGCAACCAGCACCTGATTGGGGGGAGATTGTCTTGTTCCCATGGCATTTCGAAGAATTCCCATAACCACTATTATTCTGGTAAAGGAAGTGAACATTATTAGGATTGACGGTGCCAGTGTAATAATTGTTAACAGGAGAATGATTTCAAGTGTTACCACAAGATCGCTTGGATTTTCTACCCGACCAATCCCAAGTTCCAGAGAAGGTAACGGGATTTGGGGTTCTGCAGATGGAGCGGTTATACAAAAGATCAAGAGTATTGTAAAGATTATGATCGGTGCTTTAATCTTCTTGAACAAAACGAAAACGCCTTCCTTTATCCATCATATTTATCAAGTCTTTTAAATTGGTCTTCAAATATTTTTCGGTTTAGGATTTTATTAAAGGCAGAATGCTTTGAAGTAGCGTATTTGAGGTTTATTTCTTCTTTCTTTTTCTCGTCTTCAATCTTCTCGAGTATTTTTATTGAACCTTGCGAGGTGAGTATCACGTAAAAGTTATCGGCATATTTTATCAAATGAATATTAGCGAATTGGTCTATAGTTTGTGATGCCAATAATGTAAAGAAATCACCTTTACTTTTTATTCCCTTTCCATTTTTTAACAACCAATATACAAGGTATAGTATTACAAAAATAAAAATAGCGGCCAACAGAAAAGGCAAGAAAGCTCCAAAAAGATTTCCTGCCTGAATTCCATTTGTCACATTCGTACTTGTTGACATATTATTTTTTATTAACCTGTTACTTTATTCAAAGCCTCAATAACCCTTGAATGCTGAAAAGGTTTGACGATGAAATCTTTAGCACCCGCTTGAATGGCATCTATAACCATCGCCTGCTGTCCCATAGCACTGCAAACAATTACCTTTGCTTCTGAGTCCGCCTCTTTTATCTTTTTGATTGCATCAATACCGTTCATTTCGGGCATGGTGATATCCATTGTAGTCACATCAGGTTTTAATTCTTTGTACCTTTCTACAGCTTCCAACCCATTGGCTGCTTCTCCCGCAACTTCGTATCCATTTTTTGTAACGATGTCTTTTAATATCATTCTCATGAATGCAGCATCATCGACAATGAGAACTTTCTTACCCATTTATCATTACCTCCCAGTTTTAAACGTTTTGATGTACAATGTTGGCAATTTCCAATATTAATGAGATGCTTCCGTCACCAAGAATAGCAGCACCACTGAATTCATTGACATCCTTGAGTAATTTACCAAGTGATTTGATTACGATGTCATCCTGGCCAAGTAGGCCGTCTACTACAAGCCCGAATTTTTTATTCCCTACTTTTACAATTACAACGTGTATATTCTCCTTATCCTCATCAACAGACAGTTGAAACACCTCTTTTAACCATACAATGGGAATAATTTCTCCACGAATGACAACCACTTCCCTGGATTGTACAATTTGTATTTCCGAAGTCGGAAGATTCAACGTGCTGTCTATTGAGGCAATTGGAATCGCATAAACAAGATTGGAAACTTTTACCAACAATGCTTGGATAATCGCCAATGTAAGCGGTAACCTTATTGTGACTTTTGTTCCTTTTCCTTTTTCGCTTTCTATTGAAATACTTCCATTGAGGTTTTCTATGGAAGTCTTTACAACATCCATTCCAACCCCACGACCGGATAAATCAGTTACCTCATCCATTGTGGAAAAACCGGGCATGAAAATGAAAGAAAATACTTCTTCATCGCTCAGAGAAGTTGCAGACATTTCATCTGCCAATCCACGCTCACAAGCTTTAGCGATGATCTTATCTCTATCGAGTCCTTTTCCGTCATCTTGAACATCTATGACAACATTATTACCTTCATGTTTTGCATCTAATCGGACTATTCCTGTTGAAGGCTTGCCTTGTTTCATTCTCTCCTCTGTAGATTCAACACCATGATCCACAGCATTTCTGAGAAGATGGACAAGGGGATCGCCTATCTCTTCAACAACGGTTCTATCAACTTCTGTTTCCTGCCCACTGATAATTAGTTGTATTTCCTTATTATTCTTTCTGGCCAAATCCCTTACCATACGGGGAAATCTGTTAAAAACATAGGAAATAGGAACCATTCTGATCTTCATGACGATATTTTGCAAATCCGAGGTGTTTCTGCTTAATTGTGCAAGACTCTCGTCAACCTGTTTTATCTCGTATTTTTTTAACGTTTCATTTATTCTACTTCTGGCAATGACAAGCTCCGCCATCAGGTTCATAAGTGTGTCAAGCTTTTCAGTATCTACCCTGATAGTCCTTGTAAGCTTTGATGATGCCGATTGCGGTCTTCTTGTTTCAACAACTTCTTCATCCTGATTCGATTCATTATTGTTCATAACAGGAATGTTGTTGGCTTCAGTTTCCGTTTTATCATTCTTGTTTTCGATGTATTCTTTCTCATCCATCTTTTGACCTCCGGACACTTTTTCAACTGATAAAACGAAAATTTTGACATTCTCAATCTCAGAAATTGAAGATATCGCTTTCACCAGTTTGGTTTCGGTAAGTTTTGACAGGAAGATAATTTCCACTTCTCTGTCAAATGCCTCGTCTTCAATCTTTTCAACATCAGGTTTACTATAAAGAACTTCGGAATTTAGTTCCTCCAGTTTATGAAATACCATGTACATTCTGGCGCTCTTTAAGAGCGTGCCTTCTTCAAGCATTATTCTGGCATAAAATGGTTTATACCCTGAATCACTGCCCTCTCTGAGAACACTCAAGACTTCATTGGGTAACTCTATTGGTGAATCGCTTCCTATATCATTCTCTTCACTTTCTGTCTGAACAGTTTTTCCTGTTTTTCCCTTTTTTTCTCTCTTCTCATCTGCATCATCATTCCCTAAATCCTCACCACTAAGTATTCTTTCATACTGTAATACAACCTGTGAAATATCTACAGATTCGTCAGTTCCACCTGTACTAATGGCATCGGTCATTTTTTCGAGAAGATCAACCCCGGCAAATAATAAATCACTGTTCTCATGTGTGACATGCACTTTTTCAGTCCTGATTAAATCAAATACATTTTCCATCCTGTGGGAAAGTTTTGCCATATTTGAAAAGCCCATGGTACCGGACATTCCTTTTAAAGTATGTATCGTTCTAAAAATTTCATTTATGGCTTCCATGTTATCAGGTTCGTTTTCCAGCAAGAGCATTTGTTCATTCAGGGTGCTCATATACTCTTTCGTCTCATCAATAAAGGTACTTAAATATTGATCAAATTCGTTACCCATATTGGCACCTCCAGGAATTTGTCCGCGTTTATCAAATTATACCATATTTTTTGATTTATAAAATAGCCGCACCAATAGAGGCAAGTTCTGATCTTTCGCCTTTTGAGAGATGCAAATGGGCTGCAATCTTTTGACCGTAAAATCGTGAACCGGCATACATCAAACCGTTACTCATTTCATCCAGATAGGGATGATCGATTTGTTCAGGATCTCCAGTCAATATGATCTTGGAGTTCTCACCCACTCGCGTTATTATCGTTTTGATTTCATGAGGAGTTAGATTTTGTGCCTCATCGATAACAATCAACTGATCCGGGATGGATCTCCCTCTTATATAACTCAAAACTTCTATTTCCAGTAAATTTCTCTTTTTAAGATATTCTTCTGCCTTTACACCTTTTTTTCCAAAAAGGAACTCCAAATTATCAAAAATTGGTTGAACCCAGGGTCTCAATTTTTCTTCAGCAGAGCCTGGAATGAAGCCTATATCATTCCCCATTGGGACGATTGGTTTTGTTACAATCATCTTTTCAAAAGTTTTTTCCTCCATGCAGAGTTTCAACCCGGCGGCTATTGCGATGAGTGTTTTTCCTGTCCCGGCAGGACCGGTAAGAGTAATCAAAGAAACTGTTTCATCCATCATGGCATCCAGGGCGAATAGTTGCTCTTTATTAAGGGGGAAAATACTGTAAAATTTCGATTCAAAATTATATTTAAGCGGTATAACGGCATCGCTCTCTTTGTTAACTTTACCAAAATATTTTTCGTTAAGACTGATATACATATTTGGGTGAACTTCTGTGCGAGCAATATTAAGCTGCTCAAGAGAAATCATCTCGCCCGAAAGAAAACTTTGAATGATGTTTTTTCCAACTTCTTCTCGTGCAATTTCCAAAAACCCTTTATATTCTTCAATTTCGGTTTTATCTTTCATATAATCCTGAGCGTTAATCCCGACAGCTTCTGCTTTTAATCTGAAGTTGATATCCTTGGTAACCAGTATGGTTTCCAACCCGTCATCGGATTCTTTGGACAGTCTTAAAGCGTAAAGTAGTATCCAGTTGTCCTTCAATTCTCTTTTCAGAAATGGCGGGATCTCAAAATTATTTTTGTGATAAACGAGCACTTTCAATTTTCCGCCTTTATCCAGCTCAATTCCACTTAACAAATTCCCCTTCTCTCGAAGGCTGTCCAAATTTCTGACTACTTCTCTACAATTCGCTCCCAATTGCCCGGGTTTCCGCTTAAACCCGTCAAGTTCTTCGAGAACCGGCAAGGGAATAATTACGTTGTTGTCATCAAATGAAAAGATAGAGTCAGGATCATGAAGTAGCACATTCGTGTCTAACACGTAATTTTTGACCATTTTCGTATCACCAACCTTCTCAGAATTCGTCATCTTCCATTCTCTTTGGCTAAATAAGATTCTGCAATTAACAAATCTTTTTTATCGGTAATTTTCAAGTTCATCTGATCCCCATCCACAACTGTCGGTGACTTTCCCTTAATCCTGTAATAAAGTGAACCGTCATCGGTAAAGGGAAGTTGTTGTTCTTTATCAGAAATTTTGTGACACTCCAATATTAAAAAAAAAGAAAATCCCTGTGGTGTTTGTACTTTAAACAAACTATCTCTACAGGGAATGTCCGTAACTTGGTGATTACTTATAACATATACGGTATCTTTGGAATTAATAACGGGTACAACGGCATCTTCACTTTTTAATTTTTCCAACACCCTCACAAAGACATTCCGAGCAAATGGTCTTGCACTATCATGTATGAGTACTCTTGTTCTTTCCGGAGGGTTAACAAATGCCTTAATGTGTTTCAGTCCATTGTAAACAGATTTTTGTCTCGTCGATCCGCCTGTACAAAGTTCAACAGGCTTCTTATACTTTTTTATAATGTCTTTATAAACCTTATTATAAGCAGGGTCAATTACTATTAAACTCAAATCTATTGCATCCAACTCTTCTGTAATATCTAAAGAATATTCCAAAAGAGATCTCCCATTGAGCTTATAAAGCTGTTTGGGGTAGTTTTTATCGAAACGTTTTCCCTTCCCGGACGCAAGGATTAAGGCAATGTTCATTGATTATATCTGATAGTTTTTATAGTATATTTATACATTGTTGTTTCTTCTCCGGAAAAGAAATCCTCTTGATCTGCCGAATAATCAACAATGGTATCAGTGGCAAAGGTCCCGTACAATTCAATATTTCCGTCAATATCACCTATTCTTGCCAAGTTACCTTGCGCAAAAAAATCACCTGTATTCATATCGATAATACCTTCAGCATTAAAATTCGTAAAACCCGTTTTGAGATCTACAAATCTCATATGCAACTGTCCGTTGTTAAACACATGGTGTGTAACCTTGTAAGTTTGAATTGCGTTACTTCCCTGATAGAACTGATAACTCCAGTCACCGGCAAATACGTTTTGTATATACCAGGAGGTTGGTGTAGGCGTAGGTGTGGGCGCCGGCCCCGGAACATCCCCGCCCGTTTCGGTTATAATCCCCGGGCCAAGACACGAAACAAGGAGGACTATAAAGAAAAGTGTTAAAAGGATAAAGAATAATAAATTTCTTTTTTTCATCTGCTACCACCTCGCGGTTACAAAAAGGCTGTATTTGGTATCGCTGAGGGAAACTCCATGTAATGGGATAGACGCGGATAAGCCCACCAAAAAATCCTCAAAATCAATTAAAACCATACCATTTCCATAAGTCTGCACTTGGGTTAAGTCAAGATCCTTTTCAAAATCCATAAACGACAATGACAGATCAAAATTTAAAAAACCCAGTTTGAACCCGCCACCGAAATTTGTTGACATCATCGGATCTTTTTCCTTGCTGTAACCTTGCAAAGATAAATAAGCTCTGGCATCCTCTGTGGAAGACATTAAACCTCCGCCAACCCAAAAGGATTCAGGACGGTTTCTTTCAAACAAAGTTGCATCCGATGTTACGATTTGAGGCGCATTTGCATTGATCATAAGCCTGGTGTGTTCAGCGACAGAATACATTAACCCAAAATTGGCCGAACCGTAATAGGCGTCTTTATCATCTTTCTTATCAAACCTTCCGGCAAGTATCCTGGCACCCCAAGCAAGATCATTTAGCTTCCCGGCTAAACTGTAACCAAATGAAGCATATCTATCATCTTCATCGGGATCGGTGAGCGCTCCATAAAGGATATCAAGCGATCCGGCAAAACCGTTTTGAAACGGTTGAATCACGCTTACCCCAAATATTTTGTACGCTTCACCTTCTGTATCCTGCCAAATAGTAGACAGGAAATTTGCCTCCCACTTTTTTTGCAAAACAAGTGCAGCCGGATTAGTATAAACACTCAAAGAACCTCTTGAAACCGCGCCCGTCCCGTAAGGCGCCTGTAGAGCCCAATAATCCAGGTCCACAGAAAGTGCTGTAATCAACAAAAAACACAAAAACACTACAATCAACGTTCTTTTCTTAAGCAAATAAGACACCCCCAATTGGGAATCATCAGTTGTATGCGCTGAAGAAAAAATTCTTAAATTCCCTGAATCTGCCTTCCTCTATTGATTTTCTGATATCCCCCATCAATTTTGTGAGAAATCTGAGATTGTGAATACTTCCCAATATCATTGCTGTTATTTCCTTTTTATTGTAAAGATGATTCAAATAACCCCTTGAAAAATTCCGGCACGTATAACAATCACATTGATCATCAACAGGTGAATCATCGTCTTTATATCTGGCTCCTTTAATTCTAATCTTTCCATTATACGTATAAAGCGTTGCATGGCGTGCACTTCTTGTTGGTAAAACACAATCGAACATATCCACTCCTCGTTCAACGCTGTTAAAAATCATCTCAGGCGTTCCAACACCCATTAAATAGCGGGGTTTATCAACGGGTAATTCGGGAGTGGTAACTTCCAGTGTGGCAATAGTTATATCAAAAGGCTCCCCCACACTTAATCCCCCTATGGCATATCCGTCAAAGGGTATGGACGTGATTTGCCTTGCGCTTTCTTTCCTAAAGGCCTCAGATGTACCTCCCTGGACAATACCGAAAACCATCTGGTCTTCCCTGGTATGTGCTTCTCTGAACTGCTTTGCCCACTTAAAGGTTCGATTGACGGATTCTCTGATATAACTCTCGTCGGTATTTGGGTCAGCGCATTCATCGAAAACCATGGCAATATCAGACCCTAATGCCTCTTGAATTTCAACTGTCTTCTCAGGAGTGAAGAAGTGTTTAGACCCGTCTATCGGAGAACTAAACTCAACACCTTCATCCGTTATCTTATTGATTCTGGAAAGACTAAATACCTGAAACCCCCCACTATCAGTGAGGATAGGCTTCTCCCAGTTCATAAACGAATGAAGCCCCCCAAAACTCTTAACCCGCTCATGTCCCGGCCGTAAATACAGGTGAAAGGTGTTAGATAAGATGATTTGAGCACCTAGTTGGACCAACCGGTCTGGTAAAACACCTTTAACATTTGCTGAAGTACCCACAGGCATAAACACAGGCGTTTCAATAACACCATGGGCTGTCTTTAACCTTCCTCTTCTTGCATCGCTCTTTTCATCAGTTTTAATGAGTTCAAAACTATTTTCTATAGTAAGACACATCCCTCAATCATCAGTTTATACTTTGATATTCCTGTTGAGTGTTTCTCTAAGTTCCTCACATCTGACAGTTATCTTTTTACTGTAGGCCTCATCCTTGATAGAACTCAAGTTGATATCTACATTTTCCATTGCCATATTAAATGCTGCCTTGCACAATTCAATTGCACAATATGCATCTGATACCGCATTTTTATTACCGTGTTTGACCATTTCACCGGCAAATCCTGAAACCTTTACTACCGCTTCGGCTGTTTTTACCGGACTATTTGTTGCCTTTTTAAAAGCCTCTTGAAGTTTGTTTTTTCTTTCTTGTTTTTCTTCATCGGTCTTTTTTGGCATTTTTAAAGCTTCCATGACGAAATCAAAAGCCTTTGCATCTTCATCCATCATATCCTGAAACTGCTCGGAAAGCTGCTTCATCTTACCGATGGTTTCTTCATAGAGGGCATCATATCCTTCGTACTTTTTTCTTCCCACTGTCAATGAAGCCACCATACTCACCAAAGATGCGGCTAATGCACCTGAAAGAGCAGCAACTGTGCCTCCGCCGGGTGTAGGGCTGTTTGAAGATAACTGACTTAAAAATTCAGAAATCTTTTTCTCGCTGAACATCAAAAACCACCCCTCAGTTTTATTAATAAAATTAGTCTAAGCCTTATCAATAAGCCATTTAAATTATATCATATAATGTTGTATTTTATAACGATTACAAACAATAAAACTATAACCTGTTCTTTGTTTCAAAAATTTTTTATAAATTTATCGGCATCTGCTTTAAGTCATCGGGAACGATTAATTTTGCAGTCGTGGCATTGACAACCTCTTCCAAGGTTGTTTGAGGCCCCAACTCCTTTAATAACAAACCATTTTCCGTCACTTCTATCACTGCAGCTTCCGTTACAATCAGGTCAATTTTTCTTATCGAAGTGAGTGGCAACGTGCATTTTGGAATAATCTTGGCGCTACCATCCTTTTTGGTATGTGTCATTGAGACGATGACTTTCTTTGCCCCCGTAACCAAATCCATGGCACCACCCATTCCCGGGATGAGTTTTCCGGGAATCATCCAGTTAGCCAGATGTCCTTCTTCATCCACCTGCAGAGCTCCTAAAACAGTAGCGGCAACGTGGCCACCTCTTATCAGACCAAAGGAGGTTGCGGAATCAAAGGCAGCAGCTCCGGGTAGAAAGGAAGCCGGTAAACCACCGGCGTTGTTCATATCTTTATTTTCATATCCCGGCTTGGGTGCTCCCCCCATCCCTAAAATACCATTTTCAGACTGTAAAAAGATATGTACATCTTGAGGCAAATAGTTTCCAACAAGAGTTGGAATACCAATACCGAGATTAACGATATCCCCGTCATGAAGCTCCATTGCTACTCGTTTGGCAATGATTTCTCGAACCTTTAGTTTATCCTTTATCATTTGCAATCCCCCCTTACAAGAAAATCAACAACGGCATGGGGTGTTCGGACTTCGTTCGGTTCAATCCCACCCTTGGGTACCAACTCTTCAACCTCCACAATTGTCAATTCTGCAGCAAAAGCCATTAAAGGGTTGAAATTTTGGGCGGTAAGATTATAGGATAAATTTCCCAACACATCTGCTTTTTTTGCTTTCAGAAGGGCTATATCAGCTTTTATGGCAGGCTCAATCAAATATTCCTTTCCTTCAATTTCACATCTTTGTTTGTCATCCTCAACAATTGTTCCCAATCCGGTGGGAGTTAAAATACCGCCTAATCCGAATCCACCTGCACGCACCTTTTCAGCCAAAGTACCTTGAGGTATCAGTTCCACTTCCATTGTTCCTTCGATCATCTGCTTTTGTGTTTCAGGATTTGTTCCAATATGTGATACGATCGCTTTCTTCACCAATCCCGCACTGATCAGCTTGCCAATTCCCTTCTCCGGAAAAGCTGTATCATTAGCGATTACCGTCAGATCCTTTTTACCGGCTTTTACAATTTCATCAATCAACGATTCAGGTGTTCCATCTCCTAAAAAACCACCTATCATGAGTACAGCACCATCGAAGATCTTATCAACGAAATTTTCTCTTTTTAACAATTTGTCTACCATAAAAAAACCCCGAAGGGGTTTCCACCTCCCGTATTTTTTCTTATAGCTATAATAGCACGACTGAGACTTTAAAACAACAATCATGTTAATCTTTTTTTTGATGTTATAATAACCATACATTTGAAACGTGAATACGGGGTATAGGGGAGGAGATTGTGATGAAGAGAAGACTGTTTATTTTTGATATGGGTGGTGTAATGTGTACCAATACAAACGTAATTGATTCCATTTGTGAAGAATTGAAGTTAACGAAAAGGGAGTTTTTTGACTATGCCCAACACGAGAACTTTATAAAAATCCAATCCGGAAAAATGACTATGGATGAATTCTGGAATGAGTTTTCTATAAGATCCGGTATATGTGTAAAAGAGGATTATTTTAAATCCTTTTTTGAACCTCAAAGACAAAACTGCATGTACCAGCTTGTTGACCAATTACAAAAGAAAAGCAGAGTAGTAGCTGGAACAAATACAATTGAATCGCATTACAAAATACATATGAAGAATGGCGATTATGATATATTCGAAAAAGTTTACCCATCACACCTTCTCAAAATTGCCAAACCTGATCCGGTTTTTTACAAGAAGATATTGGAAAGAGAAAGTGGAAAGCCTGAAGAAACAATATTTATAGATGACAACACAGATAATGTTAAATCTGCTTCTAAAATAGGCATTAAAGCCATTCTATTTAAATCTTGCGAAGATTTGAAGGAAAGGCTTGATTCAATAATTTAAAAAAAATATGGGACGAAATTGAAAAAATTCGTCCCTCAATAGTTTATGCCTTATTTTATAGCCCCTACGGTAACCCCTCTCAGGAAATATTTCTGGAATGTCAAGAATACGATGACCATAGGAACAGCTGCAAAAGTTGCACCAGCCATCAGATAAGCATATTCCATGGGCACTTCCTCCTGAATCAAAGCCAATCCGGCTTGCAATGTCTTCATCTTGGAAGACTGGGTAACAATCAACGGCCACAGGAAGGAATTCCATTCGCCTACAAACGTAAATATACCTAAAACGGCTAGAGCCGGTTTAGACATGGGTAAAATAATAGTCCAGAAGGTCTTAAATTCCCCGGCACCATCAATTCTTGCAGCATCGATGATCTCGTTCGGCAGTGAAAGCATGAACTGACGCATTAAAAACACGCCAAAGGGCGCTGCAATACTGGGGAGAATAAGGCCGGGATAAGTATCCACAAAACCAAAATTGGCAACCATGATATACAGGGGAACAATAGTAACCTGCTTTGGAATCATCATTGAACTGATATAAATCCAGAAAAAAATCTTACTTCCCGGAAAACGTTTTTTGGCAATGGCATAGCCCGCCATAGCGCAAAGGAAAATCTGGCTCAAGGTAACGGTACCCGCTACAATCACACTGTTTAGTGTCCATCTGAATAAGTCTTTTCTTTGAAAAAGGGCTTCAAAATTTTGAAGCGTTGGGTTTTTTGGAAAGATCTCCGGTGGAAACTTCATAGTCAATGTTGGTTGCTTAAATGCTGTTACAACCATCCAATATAAAGGGATGAAAGCCATTAACGCTAAAATGGACAAAATGATCAGAGATATAGTCCTTTTTGAAAATCTTTTAACCTTTATGCTATTCATAAACAGTCATCCCCTTCTAATACTCAACATTGGAACTAAGCCACTTGAATTGAATAAGTGCCAGAGATACCAAAATGACAAACATAATCATAGACATGGCAGAAGCCAAGCCAAGATAATAATTTTTAAACGCTGTTTCATAGACCAAATAGGCAACGGTGAGGGTTGAGAATTCAGGTCCGCCTTCAGTCATGATATAGATGTTCGAGAAAGTCTGAAAGTTCGCAATCGTTCCCATGACAAGGGAATATAAAATCGTTGGTTTCAATAACGGAACCGTTATCTTCCTGAAAATCTGCCAGGAGGTTGCCCCCTCAATCTCAGCCGCTTCAAATAAATATTCAGGGATAGAAGACATGGCAGCTGACAGTAAAACAATCGTCGACCCACCTCCCATAATAACTTGCATCATGATCAATGAGGGTAAAGCCGTAGCTTTGTTTCCCAACCACACTACTTTATCCAATCCAATTGAATCCATAAAATAATTGAGCAATCCGAAATTGGGATTAAAAACCCAAAGCCATATCATGGCAATAATGACTGTGGAACTCACATGGGGCAAATAAAACATGGATTTAAAAAAAGTACGAATCCCTTTCCTGAAAGGATAAATAAGCACAGTAACCAGCAGTGCCTTTCCGAGCCATAACGGAACAACCCCGAAAGTGTACATAAACGTGTTTCCTAAGGCTTTCCAAAAAAGGTCATCTTGAAATAACTCCTTGTAATTGTCGAAGCCAATAAATTCTTGAGAAAACACTGAATAATCAAACAAGCTCAGATACATACCATGGCCCACAGGGATTAAGAAGAAAGTTAAAAACAAGGCAAAGTGAGGCATGATAAAAAGGTAAGCAGCCTTATTTTTCCATATTGATTTTAATAAATTCAAATTGTCCACCTCAAAAAAGGCCGATGAAAAACATCGGCCTTAATCTTTGTTCTAATTATTTTCTTTTCTCGAGTATCTTATTTGCTTCCACATTGAAATAGTCGAGTGCTTCCTGTGGATTCTTAGTACCGGCAAATGCCGCTTCCAATGAGGCAGTAAAATATTTTTCCATTTCTGACCAAGGGAAGGACTGAGAACCGAAGAATTCCATTCCATAGTCTCCCATGATATTTCCAAAGGTATCCACTTGTTCTTTCATGTATTCATCGCCTTCATAAAGCATGGCATTAACGGATCTCCTTGATGTTAGATAGTTCAATGATTCAAGTAGTGCCATATTTTCCTTATTCGTGAGGAACCTGGCAAACTCCATTACCATATCTCTTTTTTCTTTGTCAGGTTGTTTGAAGATAACAAATCCTCCTGTTGATGCATAAGCAACGGGGTCTTTGCCTTCCACATGCGGGAAAGGAGCAAGAACGGGTTCAAATAATTCGGAAAATTCCCATTTTTGAGATTTGTAATATCTGGTAATCCTTCCAATTTCATAAGGCCCACCAAATCCGATACTGGTTCTGTGAGCGTGGAAATTACCAATTACATCATAAACTCCCATCCCTTCTACACCCTTTGGAACAACACCGTATTTATCCACTAGATCCACCAGGAATTGCAGACCTTCAGCTGCTTCCGGAGAATTCATGTAGACTTCAGTTTCATCCTCATTGGAAAGTTTGGCACCATAAGCATAAATGAAGTTCATGATATTGTGAATGTCTTTTGCGCCAAAGCTGATAGCATAATGGTCATTGTCTCCATCGCCATCTGTGTCCCAAGTCAATTTTTCAGCTACTTCAAGGAATTCTTTCATAGTCCAGCCATTTTCAACAATATCCTTCCAATCTACTCCGGCTTTTTCAAAATCAGGTGTATACAGAAGCATGGAAGTACCCATACCATTAGTTCCGAATGACCAGGGGAAAACGTAATGCTTGCCGTTAACTTCAAAGTCACTTAGGGCAATTTCATAAAAATCTTCCAAATCTTCTTCTGTTAAATAATCATCAATGGGTTCAAGCAATCCGGCTTCTACCCATCTGCTGTCCCATACAGGACCCTTAAAAAGATCAGGTTGTGTTCGTGTGGCAATGGCAGCAGCCATCTTTTGAGAGTATTCGGTGTTTCCAACCACAACGTAATTAACTTCAACATCCGGATGCAATTTCATAAACTCCTCTGAAATCCATTTGGGGAAATCTTCACTACCGGGTGCCTGGTCCTCCGGGAATCCGGGAGGTGCTATCCTCCAAGGGTTAATCCACCAGGTAATGGTTGTTTTCGCCCCGGCAAAAGAAACGAAAACAAACAACGCCAACACAACAAACAACAACACTTTTGACTTCATACTCATCTTACCAACCACCTTTCTTAGTTTTGATTCCAATGAGATTAGACCAAAGGAATCCAGGATAAATAATCCCTAAATTGTTATTATATTATACCATTAAATAAAGAAATATTAATAAACGCGGAATTAAGAA
>CAZRYM010000017.1:17155-29455 GCA_964604305.1 uncultured Thermotogaceae bacterium
CACACACAGGTGCTCCCCTACATTTCTTCGGAATTCCCTTCAAACGCTTGTATAAGCTTTTGTGCCCCCGTCGCTGGAGTGATCTCTCCGGTCTTCACAGCATCTTGAATAGACTCATAAACACCTTTCACCATTTCATCTTCATAGAAAATCTTCTTCAAATATTCCTCAATCATAGCTTTCATCCATTCAATGGCTTGTATATGTCTTCGCTCGTTAAAATATCCAGTACTTTGAGTATGTTTTAAAAACTCTTCGATGACTTCCCATATTTCACCAATTCCCGATCCTGTAATGGATGAACAGGTATACGCTTTTGTATCCCATCCCGGAGTTGCCGGTTGCAGATAGTGAAGGATTCGATTAAACTCGGATTTTGTTGTCTGGGCCTTCTTAATATTCTCTCCGTCCGCTTTGTTTACCAAAATGGCATCGGCCAGTTCCATGATCCCTTTTTTCATACCCTGCAATTCATCACCGGCACCAGTGATGGTCAGTAACAAGAAAAAATCAACCATGGAACGTACCGTAATTTCGCTTTGCCCCACACCAACGGTCTCCACCAAAATTATATCAAATCCGGCAGCCTCACAGATAATCATCGTCTCACGACTTTTTCTGGCAACTCCCCCAAGAACTCCTCCGGAAGGAGAAGGCCGGATAAACGCCTCTGGCCGTGTGGATAGTTTTTCCATTCGTGTTTTATCTCCCAGAATACTCCCCTTTGTCAGAGAACTTGACGGATCCACAGCGAGAACGGCGACGTTATGTCCATTATCACAAAGTAGATTGCCAAGAGCTTCTATAAATGTGCTCTTTCCCGCACCGGGCATACCCGTGATACCGATTCTCACCGATTTCCCTGATTTGTGAAGCAGTTCTTTAATCAATTCGTCAGCGGTTTTTCTGTGTCGGGTGGAATTACTTTCAACCAGTGTGATAGCCCGTGCCATGATTGTCCGGTCTCTTTCAAGTACCCCTTGAAGATAGTCATTCAACTCTAATTTTCTTCTTTTAAGTTGAACCTTTTTCTTTTTTTCAATACCGCGAAAACCATCATGTCGGGAGTGTATCCCGTCCATGATGGATGTTGTAAAGCCTTCCTGCTCCCCATCAGGAGTCCACTCAGGCCTCTTTTTTTTCTTGTCATTCATCGTCGAAGCCGAGTCTCTCTTCCAATTCTTCAATCACTTTTTGAGCAGCAACAGGCAAAACAGTACCCGGTCCAAAGATTAGCGAAGCGCCGTTCTCCTTTAAATAGGCATAATCCTGTGCGGGGATAACCCCACCAACAACGATCATGATATCTTCTCTGTTGTGCTTTTTCAGCTCAGCAACCAGTTGAGGCAACAACGTTTTGTGTCCGGCAGCGAGAGAACTCATACCTATGATATGCACGTCGTTTTCCACAGCCTGTAAAGCAGTTTCTTTGGGGGTTTGGAACAAAGGTCCGATATCTACATCGAATCCCATATCTGCGAAGGCGGTTGCAACGACTTTTGCACCCCTGTCATGACCATCTTGCCCCATCTTCGCCACAAGGATACGGGGGCGTCTACCCTCTTTTTCCTCAAATTCATCCGCCATTTGCTTGACCTTTTCGATCTCCTCATGCTCTTTGTACTCGCTGCTGTAAACACCTGATATGGATTTGATAATCGCCTTGTGCCTTCCGGAAACCTTTTCGATGGCATCTGAAATCTCTCCCAACGTTGCCCTTGCTCGAGCTGCTTCCACAGAAAGTTCCAATAAATTGCCTTCGCCTGTTTCTGCAGCCTTTGTCAACGCATCCAGAGCCTTTTTAACCGCTTCGTTATTTCTTTCTTCTTTCAATTTCTTCAACCTCTTTATTTGAGAATCCCTGACAGCACTATTATCCACTTCTAAAATGTCAATCGGTTCCTCTTTATCCAGTCTATATTTATTGGTTCCTATTATTTCCTCACGCGCTGAATCAATTTTCGCCTGTCGTCGAGCTGCGGCCTCCTCAATTCTCATCTTGGGAACACCTGTTTCGATTGCTTTGGCCATACCACCCAATTCCTCTATTTCTTGAATATGGGCCCATGCCTTGTGTGCCAATTCATCAGTGAGTTTTTCTAAATAATACGAGCCACCCCATGGATCAATCACATCGCAAATCCCCGTTTCAGTTTGAAGGAAAATTTGTGTGTTTCTGGCAATTCTGGCTGAAAAGTCTGTAGGCAATGCAATGGCTTCATCCAAAGCGTTGGTGTGAAGAGACTGAGTATGCCCCAATACAGCTCCCATCGCCTCAATACAGGTTCTGGCTACGTTGTTGTAGGGATCTTGTTCCTGCAGACTCCATCCGGATGTCTGAGAATGGGTTCTTAGGGACATGGATTTGGGGTTTTTCGGATTGAATCCTTTTATAATCTTCGCCCATAACAACCGGGCTGCCCTGAGTTTAGCAACTTCCATGAAATAGTTCATCCCGATTCCCCAGAAGAAAGACAATCTGGGTGCAAATGCATCGATGTCAATACCGGACTTCACACCGGCTTTTACATATTCCAAGCCATCGGCCAGGGTATACCCCAATTCGATATCTGCCGTGGCACCGGCTTCCTGCATGTGATAGCCTGAGATGCTGATACTGTTGAATTTGGGCATCTTCTCAGAAGTGTATTTAAAGATATCTGCAATGATCCTCATAGACATCTTTGGTGGATAGATATAGGTGTTTCTCACCATATATTCTTTGAGAATATCATTTTGAATGGTTCCCTTTAAATCTTTTTCATCCACCCCCTGCTCTTGGGCAGCAACGATATAAAAGGCCATAATAGGTAAGACTGCTCCATTCATAGTCATGGAAACAGACATATCTCCAAGGGGAATCCCGTCGAAGAGCGTCTTCATATCAAGAATGCTGTCCACGGCAACACCGGCTTTTCCCACATCCCCTTCAACTCGCTCATGATCCGAGTCGTATCCACGATGTGTGGCCAAATCAAAGGCAACTGACAGTCCCTTCTGGCCGGCAGCCAAGTTTCTGCGGTAAAAGGCATTGCTCTCCTGGGCGGTAGAAAAGCCTGCATATTGGCGAATCGTCCAAGGTCTGAAAACATACATGGTGGCGTAGGGACCTCTCAAATAGGGTGGAATCCCAGCAGTAAATTTAAGATGTTCCAATACTTTGTAATCTCCTCTATGATAAAGCGGGTTCACTTCTATTTGTTCGTTAGTAAGCCAACTAAACGCTTCTACTTCTTTTCCCAGCTGCTTTGTTGCACTTTTTTTCCATTCACTGTATGAGACTGTATCATTTTTTGTTGAAAAGTCTATTTTTGTAAAATCAGGTCTTTTTGACATTAGTTGCCGGACTTGTTAAGCCCTTCACCTCCCTGTTCTCTCACCCAATCTTGAGCCTTTTTAAGAAACTCAAACACATCCGTCTTCACAAAGATATAATCATCCAATCCGGCTTTTTTGTAATCATCGGCTAATGTTTTATCCGGCCTGCCGGCGAGAATCACTTTTATTTTATTATCCCGTTCCTTGATTTTTTTAGTAAAGGGAACCACTACATCCGGATACACTTTATCGGATGAACAAATCACCACTATTTTGGCTTTTGAATCGAAAGTCTTCTTTACAGCTTCTTCAACAGTATTAAAGCTGTGTTCTGCGATAACGTTAAAACCTCCCACTTCAAAAAAACCCTTGGTAAAGTCTGTTCTGGGTTTGTGCACCGCCAATTTAGAAAAATTGGCGCAGAAAACCTTGGGTAATTCTCCGGTTTTAGCCTTTATATCGCATGAGGTTTGTCTCAGCAACTCAAATAACTCGGCGTCATGATGCGGCTCAAGAGATTTCGCATTTGCGTTGCCTTTAAAAATGGCCTGGCTCAAAGTTTGGAGTGAAACACCTCTTTTCAGTTTTACCGACAATTCTTCTATTTCAACAGGTCCATCATCAGAAAGGAAATCATCAGAATGACCTTTTAGTTCTCGTATACCATTAAACAGCTGTTCCTGAATCTCTCTTTTTTGATCTGAGTCAACGGATAAGGGTTCCTCGTAAAGATTCGGGTATATATTATTGCCCACAATACCTCGCTTTCGAGTTGTGAATTCCTTTTGCCTGAAATTCCTGCTCTTTTCAATATCAACTTCAACAAGGCCCTGATTATAATATTCAACAATTCCACCCTTTTCCTCTATTTGTTGGAATCTCTCCCAAGCCTTGTGACACAGTTCATCGGTGACCTTCTCAATATACCAGGTCCCTCCCGTGGGATCGATGGGAACAGTGAGATGACATTCTTCTTTTAATATTAATTGGATGTTCTTGGCAACTCGTTTGGAAAAAGCGCTGTTCAATCCCTTCCTTTCTTCAAAGGGCGAGACATGCAGTGAATCTGCTCCTCCCAGGATTGCTGAAAATGCCTGTGAGGTGTCTCTGAGCATGTTCACATAGGGATCGTAAATTGTCTGTGTCCTTGCAGAAGTTTTAGCATGAATGGATATCCGGGCAGATTCTTTTTGCCCGCCATAAGCATCGATAATTGTTGTCCACAAGACTCTCGCTGCCCTTAATTTGGCAATCTCCATAAAGAAGTAGGAGGCCAAGGAAAAAGAGAAGGTGATTTCATTTGCAATCTCGTCAATAGTTAATCCTCTGTCTAACAATTCATTGATGTAATAAACAGCCGTTGAAAAAGCGATGGATAATTCTTCTACCGCACTGGCACCCGCATTGTGATAGGGAGTGGTATCAATCAAGATGGTTTTCAGTCCAGGTGCTTTATCCTTTTTCCATTTGATCATTCTAACAATTGAATCAAACACCTCATCAAAAGAGGCTTTGATTTTTCCGGTTTCAACAAGTCTTCCCAAAAGATCGGTGCCAAGCGTTCCCTTTAAATTTTTAATCTCCTCGCTCATTAATGCATAAAAAAGGGCCAAGTAAATCTCTGAATTGATACCACAGTCCATGTATATGGGATATTCCGTTAGTTTTACCGAATCAAAAGCCTGTTTGAAATCCGCAAAATCTTTCACTGAAAGTCCTTTCAAACAACAATCCTCAGAACTTTCGGGCAAACGACAGTCCTTGCTGAGACTGTTCAATCGAACATTAATCCCATCCACACCTTTCATTAAGTTGGTCAGGCAACTCTCATTCCATTTCTGTGGAATTGGCTCAGATTCCTCCTGCATGATTGTCCAAGCCGAGTTGATGTATCCGGTTTCTTTTGTTGAACGTCTGAATCTGAAATAACCCGGAAAATTCTCGTTGGAAGCCGGGCAACCCTCTTCAAGCTTGTATATAGGCTCAAGCCTCACACCTTCCGGTGTATGGGTGTACATCTTTTTATCAAAAGGTACACCCTTTAACAGCTTTTCAGCTGCTTCTTTCCACTGTTCATACGTTGAAGACTCAAAGTCCTCAAACAACTTTTGTTTCTCTTCGTTGACCATTCTTACCTCCCCCGATTCTTGTGTTTTTTTTGTTGGATTTCTTTCGTAATAATTATAACATTAAGAAAAATACATTTGAAATAAAAAAACCGGCGGTCCAAATGGACTTCGCCGGTTCATTGTTTTATCCTTAATTACTCACTAAATTTAAACTGATTGACAAATTCACTGAGTTTTTCTGCCATCTCACTCAAATTTTCAGCAGTTTTACCATTCTCTTCCGCCGCTCTGGACTGTTCTTTTGTTGCTTCATCAATATGTTCCAACTGTTCGGAAGCATTGGAAATATTCTTGGCAGAAGTATCCATGGAGGAAGCGATCTCCTCACTGGAAGCGCTTTGCTCCTCAACATTGCTTGCAAGATTTTGCACATTATCACTGATGACACTAACTTGTGAAATGATGCCTTCAAACTGTTCCAAGGTTGAATGAAGCATTTCATTCACAGCGTTAATAGACTGCTTGGTATCCTCGGTCGATGTTTGCGTCTCGTGTGCATTTTGATTGATTTCTTTTAGAATGGAACTTATACTCGAAGCAGAATCTTGTGATTCTTCCGCCAATTTTCTTATTTCATCTGCGACAACAGCAAATCCCTTACCTGCTTCTCCTGCCCTTGCCGCCTCTATTGCAGCATTCAATGCCAAAAGATTTGTTTGTTCTGCAATAGAGGAAATGGTCTCGATGATTTTTTGGACATTCTCCGCTTTAGATACCAGCTGATCCACTTTTTCTGCAGTAGCCATTGTCTGGCTTGACGCATTCTCCATCAGTTTTCCCACTTTCTTTAGACTCTTTTGCCCTTCTTTTGCATAATCATCGGTGCTTTTCGCGTTGTGAGTCAATTCCTGACTGACTTTCGCTACATTTTGGGCTCCTGAAGATATTTCCTCTATTCCTGCATTCACTTCCTGCGTAGAGGCACTAAGATCCTGGAAATTTGAACTAATCTGAGAAACCTCAGAAGATATTTCCTCACTTCCAGCTACTTGCTCTTCAACAACTGCTGCAAGCTGATTGGAAGCTGATTGGATCTGTGAACTCATTTCTTTGATGTCTCTCATACTTTTTTCCAAAGAACGCGACATTACGTTTAAAGTCGCACCCATATCCATAATCTCATCTGTTCCCTTCTCTTCAAATTGTACATTAAGGTTCTTTTCAGCAAATAGTGCAATTTGTTGCTTTAGTTGCCCAACCCGCTTTGATATAGATCTTCCAAATAGCAACGCCAAAACAACGGATAGTCCAATAATAATAACAATGGCGATGATCATAATCATACTTGTACTCATTAACGTAGCTCGAACATCATCCACATAAATACCTGTTCCCAGAATCCATTCCCACGGTTCGAAGAGCTTCACATATGAAATCTTGGGCTCATCGTTTTTGGATCCGGCTTTTGGCCAATAATAATCCACATAACCTTCTCCTTCAGCTTCTGCCACTTGTGCCATTTCTCTGAAAAGATAAACCCCGTTAGGATCCTGATTGTTTTTCACACTTGTTCCGTTTAGCTCTTTACTGATGGGATGAAAAACCACCATCACATCCGTATTGATGACAAAATAATAATTATCTCCATCGTATCGAATGATATCCAGATAATTTTTCGCCCTTTGCTGGGCCTCATCCAAAGTAAGCTCACCGTTCTCGACTTCCTGATTCAACTGTTGCAAAACCCCCATCACGCTGTTAACAAGCGTTCTGGTCTGAGCCTGTTTTTCATTCATGAGTGCCTGATTGGTATTGAAATAATACAACACCATGAAAACAATACCCGTAACAATCAGAATGGATAGACTAAACATGATGATTTTCATGCCCAAAGTCCTGAATCTGAACATGGATTTTAAAGAAAACATTATGATCACCCTCCAAGAATTACTAACTTTTTTCTCTGGAAACATTTTTTTGGACCATCAAAATTCCTTTTATATTCCCCCAGTAGAAATTCTTATCTGGTTAATCTCAATAGTGAAATCTATTTTTATATAAAAAAACTTCTTTAGACTGTTGAACATAATTATTATACAGCATAAAACGGTAAAATAACAGTAAAACCTTTTAATGTCATTATTAATGAATGAATGTTTTAAGCAGTTCTCCTCAAATGTTGGTTAAGAATTGAATAGACCAATTTAAAATCCTTCTTCTGAGGACTATAGAAGATTTATGACCGGTAGGGATCGTTCTAATTGTTTTGTTGGGAAGCAGTTCTTCCAGTTCTTGGGTTGCGTTTTTCGGCATGATCTTGTCAAAAGCAGCCTTTAGGAAAAGAACAGGTCTGTCAATCAAAGGAGCATAGCAAATAGGATCGTAATGATAGCAGCCTATGGGCGATTTATCGAAAATATCATCAACACTCCTAACATTTTCCTTTACCCAAGTCACAGGATCACCCCGAAATCTGTTAATACAATCTGCTTCATTTAGGCATCCATAAGGATTGCTGTTTTTGTACAGGTCCTGCCTGACCGCTTCGGAATAGGGAGAATAAAAATTAATCCATCGCCAATTTCCCCCGGTGATGGCCAAAATACCCCTTTTAACCCTATCATCCACCCCCATGGCCATAGTAGCAATCATCCCACCGAAAGAAAAACCGAAAATAAAGCAATTTAAAGGGTTAAATCCTTTTTGTTCTTCGACAAAATCAAGAATCTTACGCGTATCGCGTATCGCCATGTGGAATTTTTTGACACAAATATCCGGGTTTGCAGACATAAAAGGCTCTCCTCCGTACATGTTTTCCGGCTTTTGCTTATAGTGATAAGGCAACAACTGATACCAGGTCCTGATACCTCTTTGACTAAACTGATGAGCAAACCATTGAATGTAAGGTATGTTGTTTTCTCCGATACCGTGCAAAAGAATAAGGTCTCCTTTAACTTGACCGTTGGGTGGCTCAAAACATCTGACAAATGATCGTCTGTTTTCTTCAATCGGATCGATATAACCGGCATAATCTGGTATGAATTCGTATTCCTTGTATTGTTCTTCTTTGTGTAGTTTATATTTAAATTCTGATTTTGTGTATTTGTCTGCTCTCAATACTTTCCTCCATCTAAATAAAAAGAGATTTTTGACTAAATATTCTAACACATGTTTCTTTTTGTTTTTGCAAAAATTTCAGTGTATAATTAAACGAGGTGACTTTATGTATAAATGGGATATTGCCTATAAGGGTGAAACAAAAATAAATAAAGATGGTTCAAGAAAACTGGGAATCAATGAATTTGTGTTTGAAAATAAGTACTTTAAACCTCAAGAAACAATTCATTTTATCATTACAGAAGAACCTGATGGATGGTTATACATTAAAAACGATTTTCTCACTATTCATGAAGGTGGGGATACTTTCGAACAAGCTGTTGAAAACGCCATTGTCCACCTTGTTGATAAATACGAACATCTTCTATCGACCCCCGATGAGAAACTTGGAAAATTAAATCTGTCAAGTAAAAGGATATTTGAGAGCTGGGGGATGAATAAGATAGACCAGCAGGCCCAGTAAAAAGATTGTGCGTTCTCTAAAAAAACTCGGTTTCATTGAGAACAACACACACCATAAATATCTAATTTATATCTTGAATGGACAAGAAATTTTAGAAACAAGATTGAGTCACGGGAGTAAAGACTATGATGATAAATTACTTTCCTTAATGTCACATCAACTTTATTTGACTAAAAAAGAGCTGCTAAGATTAATTGATGGTAAAATGACAAAAAATGAATATAACAACATTCTTAAAATGAAGGGTGTTATTTGAATCTCGTTTTTAGAAATTTTTAAATATTCTCCAAACTTTCTCCGTACATCTCCCGAAGCTCACTCTCTCTTAAAGAGCCATCCAAGACTTCTATAGTTGAAACAGTATGATCCCCCTCTTGCAATTTCCCCACCTTAAAATGACGTTGTGCAAAGGCTGCCACTTGTGGAAGATGGGTAATAACAAAGGTCTGGACTCCATTTTCGGAAAGCACGGATATCTTTCTCCCGATTAGATCTCCAAGGCGAGCCCCCACCCCTGAATCGATCTCGTCAAAGACAACGCTGGGAACGTCCATCACCCGTTGTATCACCATTTCCATTGCCAGGAATATTCGCGACATCTCTCCACCGGAAGCAATTTTTGATATGGGTAAAAATGGGGCTCCCGGATTGGTGGAAGCGGTAAAATGCAAAAAGGTTCTGCCCAAGCTTTGAAAATCAGATTCTTGATGACTTTCGTGAGATACATTTACCTTTTCCATTTTTAAATCTTCAAGTTCTTCCATCACCTCTTTTTCAATGATAGTGGCACTTTCCTCACGGATTTCGAATAAATCCCCATCAAGTTTATCCAGCATTCTAATGGTAGCGGCAATCTCTTCGTCAATAGTCTCAGCCCGTTCCATCTTGCTCTCTATGGATTGCTTTTGTTGGATAAATTTTTCCAAATTGTTAAAGACATCATCCAGCTCCGGTCCGTATTTTCGCTTCATGGATTCAATGACCTTCATCCGTTCATCCAGTTCATTCATTCTTTCTTCATCAAATTCAAAGTTATCTATATACGAATAAATTTCTCGTGAGAGATCACTCAACATATCTTGTGCCGTCATGGCAGTCTGCAGCCAATTTTCTACAGATTCTTCCATATCAGAAATATCTTCAAGATTCCCGCAAATATCCCCGATCCTGTCAACAACACTGGGGATTTCCGGTGAATCATCCAACATCGCCAATACACTTGAAAGTCTGTTACGGATGTAGTCGTAATTACTCAAAGCCTTCAGTTCGTTAGAAACCTCAATATCTTCGTCTTTTTTGAGAGCGGCTTCTTCTAACTCTTGGATTTGAAAATCCAGAAAGTCAAGCGTTCGCAGCATCTCGGAAGAGTTTCCGGGCAATTCTCTTTGAAGGGATTTCAGTTCGTTATATTTTTTGTAGTATTTAGAATATTCTTTAAAGATCGAAGTAAGTTTAGAACCGGCACACCGGTCCACTATCTCAATATGGAACGAGTCAGTTCTGAGCTTTTGAAAGGCATTTTGAGAGTGAATCTCAAAGGTTTTTGGTAAGAATTCTCTGAGAATCTTTGAAGAAACAACCGAACCATTGATTCTGGCGGTAAAGCGGTCTGTAGTACCGGCAATCTTTATAATCATAGGGTCATCAACAGGAATATCTGACTGCACGAGCATTTGGACGATTTCCGGATCGTTGTCAAACACAGCCTCTATCCAGAAACCTTCTTCAAACGGACCGATCATCTCTTTGGCCTTATAATCACCAAAGAGGCTTCTCAAAAGACGAACAAACATGGACTTTCCCGCTCCGGTTTCACCGGTAATCACATTAAACCCGGAATGAAAATCAACAGCTACATCTTTAAAAAGCAAAAAATTCCTCGCATGAACTTCACGAAGCATTTAACCCCTCCTGCCCCATAACAACTTGGACTCCACGAGCTTTAGGATTTCGTCGGTTTCAGGATACATCAATTTGAATTCCTGGCTGGATATGCCCACTTGGATCCTTTTAGCCTTTTCGAGAGGAAGTCCATCCACAGAGTATTTCATATCATCGTCATTATCCAAACAAATAGATATCCTCTCCTTTGAATTAAACACAAGAGATCGATTGGCGATGGTATGAGGTGCTATTAAATTCAATTGCATCGTCCTGCATTCCGGAAATATGATGGGACCGCCAAGTGACAGCGCATACGCAGTTGAACCGGTAGGCGTTGAAACGACAATGCCATCCGCGGCCTTGGGCTCAAAAGTATAACCGTTCACACCAATTTGATACATTTCAACCTGACTCAAATTCGAGCGCTGAACAACAACATCATTTAATGCCAAACAAGTGGCCTCCGATTTACCATTACAGCCTGTTATCTCCAAGAGGGCTCTTGAAGAAACTTTGGAGTCACGAAGAATTTCAGGGTTTTTTACCACCTTTTCATACTCATATCGGGTCAAAAAGCCAAACTTACCGAAATTGATACCGGCAACCGGCACTTCCAGATTGACAGAAAAAGGCATAGAGCGTAAAACGCTTCCATCTCCACCCAACACAATGATGATATCCGGTTTTGTTATGCCATCAAAATAATCTTCTTCCGTAGAAATACAAAAGAAAGACTCAATGGCATGTTCTTTCAGAATATATTGCAACTGTTCAGTTTTTTCCTTGATCCCTTTTTTATGAGGATTATAAAGAAAACCTGCTGAACTGATCATCTCAAACGAATTCCTATATCAAAAAGGGTCTGTATTAAAAAAGCATCAATAAAAATCATGATTAAAATCGCAATATAAGTAGAAAAATCAATCTGCCCGATGGGTTTAATCACCCTTCTTAAGGGGTTAAGTACGATATCAGCCAAAGACGAAATAACCTGTCTGAAAGGACTGTATCTCATCTGCGGCAAAAAACTTAAAACCGCATTAATAATCAACACAAACATATACCCGTAGAGTACCACCTGTAAAACCTTTGCTATGCCTATCAATAAATTCCCTAAAATAAACATCTATCTCCTCCGAAGTGTTTATAAAATTGTCACAACTACCTTCTGTGCATCCTCACATGTCATTGTCATAGAAAAGCCGCGTAACCGAATCCGCATCAAATCATTCGAGGGGGCATTCTCCTCAACTTCAAGGGTCATTCCCGGCAGAATACCCATAGAAATCAACTTATCCTTATCGGGTTTTGCTCCGCCCAATTTTCGGACCTTAACATCCGAACCGGATTTCACTTCGCACAATCGCTTACCCTTGACAGGTCCTTTTTCAGCGAGATAATCATGAAACGCCTTTTTTATGGACGGATTTTCATGGAAAAATTCTGACA
>CAZRYM010000018.1:0-29410 GCA_964604305.1 uncultured Thermotogaceae bacterium
GGGTGTTGATTATGTTCTGCATATTGGCGCGCTGGTTTCTCCCATGGCAGATAAGCAGGCACATGCGTGTATGGCAATCAACTACGGTTCAACTGTAAACATCATCAACGCTATTAAAAAGCAGGATCATCCGGATCAAATCGCCTTGGTTTATGTGGGAACAGTAGGTGAAACCGGGTGCAGAATGCCTCCTATTCATTGGGGTCGTTGTGGAGATCCTATCAAGCCTTCTGTTTTTGATTATTACAGTGTTTCTAAGATTGCTTCTGAAAGAGCGGTTATTGAATCGGGATTGGCAAAATGGGTATCACTGAGACAAACAGGCATGCTTCCCATTAACAGAGCTGGTATGAGTGATCCCATTATTTTTCATCAGAATCTCAACAACGTTCTTGAATGGGTTACCTCCGAAGAATCCGGAAGATTAATGGCCAATGTTTGCGAGGAGGAGGTCCCTGAACAATTTTGGAGAAACTGTTATAACATTGGTGGTGGTGAACGCTGGAGATTCACTAACTACCAGTTGATGGGAAAGAGTTTGAATACTTTAGGATTTGATCTAAAGAAATGTTTCGATCCAAGGGATTTTGCCCTGTTCAACTTTCACGGTCAGTGGTATACGGATTCTGACAAGTTAAACGATATCCTGAAATTTCGATTCATCGACCCGGAAGATTATTTCCGTAAACAAAACAAAGTCATTCGTGTTTTAAAGACCATTCCATTTTTAAATCTGCTCCTACCCGGTAATAAATGGTTGAAAAAGATGTATGATAAGCTTAAATACCATGAACGTGGAACCGGCTGGATGATAGAACATCATAAAACGGATTGGATCAAGGCCTTTTTCGGTTCCATGGAAAAGAAAAACAGGATAAAAAGTTGGGAGAATGGATATCAACTGATAAATCCATCAAGAGTTCCTACATATCTCAATCACGGTTATGATGAATCAATTCCAAGATCTCAATTATCCATCAAAGATATGAAAGAAGCTGGCATCTTTAGAGGCGGTTTGTGTTTGTCAGAGGACATGAAAAGAGGCGATATGTATACACCCCTCAAATGGCGATGCCACAGGGGACATGAATTTGAAGCCACTCCATATCTGATTCTCAAGGCCGGTCACTGGTGCCCGGTTTGTGAAACAGAGTCTTGGAATTACACAGAAAAGGCAAAACACAGTCCGTTTTTTGCTCAAGTTTGGGATCCTTTGCACGATGAAGATGAGGGGGTTTGTGTAAAAAAGGAGTTTCAGTAGGGGTTGTACAATTTAGGAGGTAAACAAAATGGGATTTCATGGGAAATGGGTCAACTGGGTTCTTGAAACAGTTGATGAAGAGGTTATTTCCAAAATCGGCCGAAAGTGTTATCAGGATAGTGATTGGGTTAAGAAACTACCTGTGTATAACGGAGAGAAAGATATACAACAAATGATCTCTTTTTTAAGAGAAACACTGCCGGATTTTAGGTATAAACCCTTAAAAAAAGGCTTCATTGTAGACTTGAATGAAAGGAAATGCTTTTGTCCGTTGGTTGAGCTCGGATTGACGAAAAACCCTAATTTGTGCCAGTGTACAAAGACATTTGACAAATCCATGTATGAGAACCTGTTAAAGACAAAGGTAAATATAAAAATAATGAAAACGATTTTACGGGGTGATGACTCCTGTGTTTTTGAAGTGACACTGTTGGACTGAGTTAACGCATATTCCTGGCATAATCAAAAAGTTTCTCCTGATGCCAAACTTGTGCCTCTATATAAGGGAAAAAGTCTTCAGGTAGATGCCCCCACCAACCTTCTTTTGGCTCTCCTTTTTTTTCTATAATTCCTTTAATTTCAGTAAGTGTAAAGACCTTTCCATGATAGGCGGGCTGGTAATATTCTTCAGGTTTTTCTTTTTCCAAAACCAATGAGTACATGCTGTCTACGAAGGTATAACTGACTTCCTGTTCTGTAAAATAATTCAAGGGGATCTCAATTTTCTGTAATTCGCCATTCCCCAAATTTTTTTCTAATGCCGGACAACGTCCCAGAACCATATAAATTGGGTACTGTTTTACTGGCTTTCCGCCTTTTGTAATAAAGACTTCTCTCACCCGGTTTTCCGTTTGTTTCCTCTCTCTGATATATTTTAAGGGATTTTTAAAACGCCCCCACATGGCATCATCCACGTACAGTCGTTTCATGATTGCCAAAGCTTCTTCTTCGCTGAGAGCTGATAAGGTCAAAAATGGTTTGCTTCCTTTTTTAAAATAATGTGTAAGAATTTCAGGCAAAAAAACACCTCTTCTTTTGGATTTTGGAAATTGCTGAGTTTGTTTTTATTTGCTATTTATTAAAACTTATAAGCCGTTGAATTTTTTTAGTTCATCTACGATATTTTGAACCTTTTTCCCATCTTCGCCTTCCGGGATCGGGATGTTGATGGTGTATGATCTGGGACCGGTTCTGTCGAAGAAATCATAGACGACCTCAAGATGCTCAAAGGGTTTTTTTTCGTATGATGCCGATGCAAGTTTGGACATGGGGAAATCCCAGCTGTGAAACTGTTTGTTTAAAAGCACACCTTTATGGAGGATCAACACCGTTACATCTTCTATTTTCCGAAAGTGTCTTATTAAATAAGGAACGATAAAGGCAGCCATTGCATATACCAGTATCAATCCCAGCATGACCAGAAACATGGCGAGTTTTGCCTCTTCTGCAAAGATGACAAACATCATGAAGATGATCACCGTTATTACACTGAGGAAGACAAAGGCAATCTTTCTTTCGCCCGTTCTGAAATCATCTTCCACATTCATAAATTCTTTCCATTTTTTAGCAGAGTAATGCCATTCTGCAATATAACTTTGGTCTTCCAGAGCGTGTTCGATTTCTTTACTTCTCTTGTAGAAGATAAAAACACAAATGAGACAAACAATCCCCAAAAAGAAACTCATTAATAATGCCGGTGGTGCCCAGTCTCCAATTGAATCAAAATAACCTATTATCAGTAAAATCATGAGAGTAAAAATAAGGGTTAATCCAAGAAAAACCTGATAGATCTTTTTTTGCCGGTTTTTTATCATCTTCAATCACCTTTCCCGTCAATTTTTATTTGACAATTATCCTCTCTTTTTTCCTTTTTCATCTCATAAAGGAGTTCATCAGATTTTGAAAAGGCTTGTGAAACGCCATTTTTAAGACTGCAACTGCCGTACGAAAAATTGAAATCATACGCTTCTATTTCTTCTGCCATAGATTTTCTAATCATCTCAATTCTTTCCAACGCCGTTTCTTTGGTACAGTTTTTAATGAAGACCATGAACTCGTCGCCACCTATTCTGACGATCATATCTTCATTTCTCAGAAGCTCAAGTACCTTTTGGGTAAACAATTTAAGTACTCGATCTCCTTCAGAATGGCCGTAAACATCGTTAATAATCTTAAAATCATCAAAATCAACCAGTACCATGATGTCGTTCGGTCCGGTTTCGATGGTTTCCAAAACGTTTCTGTTGTAGGCATCAGTTAAAGGGTCTTTCATGGCTTTCCCGTGTGCAATCACCATCTTTCCATAAGTATTTCTGAAGAACTCAACCAATAGAAATCCCATGGATAAAACCGTTATGATGATACCAAACCGGATCATATGAATGTGATTTAATGAGAAAACCACTTTTATTACATCGTTTATCATGCAAAGGGATAAGATAGTTGCTGCAAAGATAAAGGGTTTATCTTTTTTAACGTAAATCTGAATTGTAACCAGCATAATCATTATAAACATGATAATAAGTGCAAAATTGTTATATATCTTAATCGCGTAAAAATTAGGCATAAAGAAAAACCCGGCTAACAAAAAAGGAATGATCCATGTAAAGATCTTTGAGTACCTCTTTTTTCCGTATAGGTAATATTCAATCCCCTGAAGCAACATTAATCCACTCATGTAAAGACTGCTGAAAATCACTTTTCTAAAAAAGATATACATGCTTCTATCACATGTGTACAACCGAAACTGATAATCCAATAAATAGATGCCAATAAAGATCGTTCCTAAGGCAAATGAATAGTGAAAGCCCTTTTTCTCCGGTATCCCCATCCCCAAGGCGAATAATACAAAACCAAGTGTTATAGATGCCCCTATTGATAAAAGATATACATCATTTTCAAGATAATTACTTAAAGCAATTTTTCCCAATATTTCTTCCTGATTAACCAAATAAGGAAGATAACTCATACCATGATCAAAAAGAGAGTACATGGTTATTTCAAGGGTGTTTTGATCTGTCAATAACTGCCGGTCAAACACAACCATCTGGGTTTGATTCCAAATATTCGCCGTCTTGTTTTCAGAATAATTCAATTTTTTTATCATCATTCCGTTTAAGACTATTTTATAGCCATAAGCAGATATTTGCGGAATCACAAGCGTGTCAGCTTCAACAGGGCCAAAAGTTTTTATGTAAGTGTAAATACCTTCTTCAGTAATAGCCTGTAAATGAGGGAGGCTTACAGTATAAACGTTATTCTCATTTCTTACAATCCACTCACCTCCGAGAACATATCCTTGTGGCTGTTTTATATACATCAGTGAAGTGATAAGAAGAATGAAAAGACTTACGGCTATTGCAATGGAGAGTAACATGTGTAATTGATGATGTTTTTTGAATTTGGCCAAAGAAATTCGGTTTGATTTAACGATAGCTAACACCTTTAACTTTCAGCTTATCACGCCATTCCTTTTCGTCACCATAATCGTATTCTCTAAACCACTTTGCACAATGGTCCATTATGCTTTTCGCTAATGTGGGCTCCCACTCGCGCCAATGAGGCAGTTTTCCCCTCTTTGCTCCCGAATGGACCTTTTTTTCAATCATTTCCTCTTTTAGTTTGTAATGATATTTTCTATCCCCAAAATCAGTTACAAAATCCAGCATATTCTTAAACTCGGAAACCTTATCTTTGGATTGAAACAGGTCTTCAAATTTGAATACTCGGAAATTGTCTTTACCCTTCATTAAATCCAAGGCAAATTCATTAACCTTGTTGTAATACCAGCAATACTTTTCAAACTTACTCATCTGATCCCAGTGGTTATAATAGGGATCGTCTTCAAAGTCTATCGCCCTAACACTCGCCTTAAAAAAACGAAAATCGATGGGTGAATACAACACATATTCCGGTGTGTTCAACGCGGATCTGATCCACGTTCTGGGATCTCTGATGACATACACAATCTTACTGTTGGGAAAGATATCCGTTAAAAGGTCAAGCACCCCATAAAGATGGGCATTTGATTCCACATATAGGGATTGCCTGACCTTGCTGATATAACGTTTACGTTGCTTGTAAACATATTCTTTCGCCTTTGCATCGTCGATCCTTCTCGCGGCTCTGTCAGCTGAGAGTTTGAACATGCTGTTACTGGGCAGAAATTGACCGATAGTCATTCTGAAAGGCCCAAAGATTTTACTTTTCTCACGCCATTCTTTCGGTCTTGATAACCAAACTGCCGCCGGTTCGTGAACGGAAAAGCAGTCTTCGATACTGTCAGAGATTCTTTTTCCAAAAAATTGGGTTCCGGTTCTGCCTGTGGAACAAATGAAAACACTGTTTTTGTAAATATGGGCCATTTCTCATCTTCCAATCTTGTGATTAAGAATAAAATGGAATCCTGTTCCTATCCTAACGATTTTATCATATATATCACCGGTTTCATTGATATAAAACCAAAGCCGATGTTGGGGTCAATGTAATGGTGCCGCTTAAGGTGTAAAGGGTTGAAGTCCCGGCTGTCTGAGAATCCACTACAACGTTCCACTCTCCTTGTGGAAGTTCATATTCAAAAGAACTGGCACCACCGTTATATATCACCAGTATATCGTCCCATGAATCGCCTGTTACTGTACCGTCGATGGAAAATGGCACTACCCGTTTGTTTTTGTAATTCAGAATCTCAATTGCTTCTTTTATCTCTTCCTGAGTTCTCATTCTGAAGGCTGGATGGGCCTTTCGTAATTCGATCAGGCCTTTATAATAATTATAAACATCCAAAAATTCTTTCTTTCTCTCATAATCCAAAGCGTTGATTGAAATGGGTGAATTGTACGAATTGCCATCGTTGTCTTTTGTTCGGCAAAACTCCTGTCCGGCATGGAGAAACGGGATTCCCTGAGAAGTCAGCAATATAGCCCCGGCAAGTTTTTGGGCATCTTTCAGCATTTCTTCATTCCATTGAAAACGAGAATCAACAGCAACCGCCTGGCTGTTCTTATCCCACAGGGTGTGATTGTCATGGCATGCGGCGTAATTGATGGACTGTTGAGGGTCATCCACCAGCCAGAAGAGTTTGTCTGAATACTGAACACCTCCGACAATTCCCCGTTGTATATCCTTAAATCTTGGGAATGAATCCACTACAAAGCCCTTTTGGGTAACATCAAAAACGCTTCCTCGGATACCATCTCTGATGTCATCGTTGAATGTACCGATATTCGTCCCCGCAACCGCTGCCTGAACCATTCGGGATATCTGGGCGTAGAACTTCTCGTCATCGGGTGCCATCCAGAAATCTCTTGCCAGTGCATCTCCCCAACCTTCACCGTATAAAAGGGCTGACGGGTTGATCTGATAAATTCTCTGTGCTGCCATTTCCATTGTTTGAATATCTATAAAACCCATCTGGTCAAATCTGAAACCATCCACATGATAGTTTTTCACCCAATGCATAAGGGTGTCCACAATGTACTTTCTCATCATGGGCCTGTGAGATGCTATGGTATTGCCGCACCCGCTTTCGTTAATATGATCTCCGGTTTTTGATATCTTGTAATAATAATAGGGAACCGCTGTATCAAAAGGTGAAAGTTCTCCCAACCCGTAAGTGTGCGGGAACACCATATCCATAATCACACCGATGTTATTTTCATGAAAGTCCCTCACCATTTGCCTGACTTCCAGGACTCTCGAACGGGGATCCTTTGGATTAGTTGAATATCTTCCCTCGGGAACAGTGAACAAATACGGATCGTATCCCCAATTGTAATAGTCTTCAAAATCCCGATTCAATTCATCACCGGTATAGAAATCGTAGACAGGAAGAATATGAACATGGCTGATTCCAAGATCTATTATATGGTCTAGTCCTGTTTTAATACCATCCGGCGAGCTAGTACCTGTTTCAACAAGTCCGAGATAAGTGTTTTTAAGTTCCGGTGTCACTCCTGAATGATCTCCCCCGGTGACATCAGCAACGTGTATTTCATATATGATGGCATTCTCCGGGGCATCAAGATGTTTATATTGATCTGATTGCCAGCCTTCTGGCTTAATATTCTCAAGGTCAATGACCGCACTTTTTATGCCATTTGCATAAGTTGATAAAGAATAGGGGTCAACGCCTCTCACCTGCTCACCATAATGGGTGTATTCAAAGAGATAATAGTGTCCGGAAAGATCCCCTTTGACAGTGGTTTCCCAAACCCCGTTTTCATCAACCTTCATTTCAATTGTGTCATCTGGGACATCGGATTCGGGGTCTTCAAATAACAGCAATTTTACTGATTTTGAAGGAGGTGACCAGACTCTGAATGTGGTACTCGCTTTACTATATATCATCCCCAAGTTTTCATCTGCATAATAGTCATCCAAAATCCCCATCATGATAATTCTCTGGGGGGCATAGCCTTGAAGGTCCAAGAACACATCCTGAGAAATATCTCTGAGTGAAAGAGGACTTTCCAGCTCAATTTCAAAAAACTGGGTGATGGATATGTCTGTGGGATCCACCTTTCGCACATCTTTTATCGCCTTATTAACACCGTTGACAGAAACATTGACCGTTTCTTGCCAGGTGTTGGTGTCAAAGGGATTGGTAGCAAACGCCCTGATGAGTGTATTGTCAATGGCAGCGCTAAAGAAGATTCTCGGTGAGGTATCGGGTTCATCAAAGAATACTTCCTTGACTCCCTGGAGAAGCCAAATTTCAGTGACTTCATTCTCAGTGTTCACATACCTGTCCTGAGCAACATCTTTCGCCGCCCAGTTCCCAAGTCTTACAAGAAATCCTACCTCATCTAACTCCTCCGGTATAGAGCAATGTGCTACTTTACCGTAATCATCTTCAGAATCAAATGCATAAGCTGAGCCGTTAAGCCCGGGACCCCAGAGCCATAGATCCCATCCTTCATAGTTACCATCGTATCGGTGATAGTGAATCACCATATCTGTAGATGCCGCTAGCAAAGATAATAAAAACATCATTAAGAAAATGGTCAAAAAGAGTCTCTTCATATGAAAAACCTCCCATAAATTGAATAACTTAATTATACACCAGGAGTGTATTGAATTTGATAGCAAAAACCATGTGATCCTTTACATTAATGAAATCTTACCTGAATAGAACGCAAACAAATAAATGTTATATACTAAGCAATAACCTTATGTGTTGTTTCACAATGAAAAGGGGACATGATGATGATAAAAAAGATAACTGAGGCCTTTAATTTTGTAAATCCAAAACTGACAAGAGTTTTTATCCCATTTATTCTTAAGAATCCCAAATATCTGAAAAAAGCAAAAAAACTTCTGAAAAACTTCGATCGATGTGAGAAAACTCGAGAAGAAATATTCCAAAATGAATGTGTTATGGTTCCGCCAATTCTTATTTTAAGCATCACACATCAGTGCAATCTGAATTGCCTTGGTTGTTTCGCCTCAGCTGTGGGTATTTCTTCAACTGATCAGTCCAAATTCAAACAGAAAGGACTTACCGTTGAAGAATGGGAGAGGATCATCATTCAGGCACGTGAATTGGGGGTATTTACCTTCCTCATTGCCGGTGGAGAACCCTTTGTCTTTGAAGGGCTTCTGGATTTATGCGAAAGATTTGATGACAGTATCTTTCTCGTTTTCTCAAATGGAACCGCTTTAAAAGAAACTGATTATAAACGACTTAAAAAGATTGGCAATACCGGCATCATGGTCAGTGTGGAAGGTTCAGATCAGATGACGGACATGAGAAGGGGCATAGGAATTCACAAAATGGCTGTTCAAACCGCCAAAAGGCTAGGAAAATCAGGTATTTTAAGTGGTATCTCAGTTACAATAACAAAAGATAATTTTCAATATTGGATGGATGAAGAAAACCTTGAAGAGTACATTCAAAACGGTCTTCACATGGGCTTTTTTACGGAGTACATACCGGTGGGTTCCGATGAAAATACAACGGTAAAAAAAGATTCTGTCTGTTCAACAAGTAATCAGAAAATCAGCTCTCAGCAATGTCTGACTAAAGAACAGCGTTTGAAATTCAGAAAACAAATTTTGTATTATAAAGAAAACAAGGAGATGTTTATCATCCATTCTCCAGGTGATGAAGAGATATTTGGTGGATGTGTATCTTCGGGTAAGGGTTTTGCACATATCAACGCATTTGGAGATCTGACCCCTTGTCCGGTTTCTGACATTGCTACACACAATATGAGAAACTCGGATCTAAAGGCTGGTCTTTCAAGTGAACTCTTTATAAAATTAAGGGAAACAGGTCACATCCTGGAGAATATAGATGGCCCCTGTGCTCTTTTTGAGCATCAAGAAGAGCTTGAAGAGCTGCGAAAATCGCTAGGGGCATACAGAACAGGTGTATAATCAAACGGTGGTGATTAAATGAAGAAAACGTTAGTTTCCATTCAGACCCGTAGTGTTCCGGGTCAGGTTAAATCTAACTTGAACAAAGCAGCCCATCTCATGGAAAGCTGTTTTATACCTTTTGACTTTATCCTCTTCCCCGAGCTTTTTGGAACCGGCTATACTTGGGATAAATCATTAAAAAACCTGATTGAGAAAGAACAAAAAAACATCGAACAATGGTTGAAGAAATTATCTCTAGAATACAATTGTGTTGTAATTGCAGGAATTGGAAGACATGATAGAGGTTTGTTTTTCAATTCCACAGTCATATATGATCACGGTAAACTTGTGGATTACTATGATAAAAGCCATCTCTTTCGAGGAGAAAAAGACCTTTTTCAAAGTGGCAGTGAATTTAAAACTTATCAATTATCTGAAGTAAATATAGGTGTAATCATGTGCTTTGAGATTGGTATTCCCGAAATCGCAAGGTCCGTTGCTTTAAAAGGGGCTAATATCATCTTCGCCCCATTTGCATACGGCAAAAGCAGGTGGATGACTTATGATACCCTTACCAAAGCCCGAGCGATCGAAAACGCCTGTTATATTTGCACTTCTTCTACACCGGGTGCTCATGAAGGTTTTGATTTTGTCGGGCACAGTCGTATTATTGCCCCTTCCGGTGAAATTCTCTGCGATGGCCTCGATAAAGAGGGCTGGGTAGGAGCTGAATTCGATTCGGATGTGGTCAAACGTTTTCGATATGAGGAGGACGAGAAATCATCCGGTTATTGGAGCAATTACAGAGGTGAATTGTTTGAAAATAAATAGCGAGAAATCAATAAAGGAAAGAATAGTTGAAGTCATTCGCACTGTCAATACAACATTCAGTCAGAGTATTAGGCCGTTTATCGATGCCTACGACGGACCTTTTTCCGCAATTATCCGAGAAAATTGCCACATCAGCGCAACCACAGGACTTCCCCTTTGCCAGGATACAGGCATGGTGGAGTTTTTTTGCTTTGTTGGCATCGGCTTTCATCTAAAAAGACCCTTGCAGGAAATCCTTGATGAAGCAGTAGCTGACTGTTACACTCAATCACCTTATCGATATTCAACGGTGGATGAACCGCTTTTTGATAGAAAGAACAGAATGGATAATACTCCTGCCATTGTCCACATCATATCAGTCCCCGGAACAGAATTAAAGATCAAGTTTCTCATTAAGGGCGGTGGCAGCGAAAATCTGTCTCGATTGTACATGATGACTCCATCAGCTACAAAAGAAGATGTGGTCTATCAAATCGTTGAACATATTAGTGAAGAGGGCGCCAAGGCATGCCCTCCTCTTAAAGTCGGGATTGGATTGGGTGGAACCTCGGAGAAAGCGATGATGCTCTCAAAACTTGCCCTTACCTTGTCGATATCAGAAAAAAATCAGGACAACCGATACGCCAAATTGGAGGCTGAAATCAAAAGAAACATTAACAATCTTAAAATTGGTTTTCAGGGATTGGGGAAAGGTATCAGCTGTTACAGCGTTCACATTATGGCACATCCCACACACATAGCCACATTACCTTTAGCCATTTCTGTGGATTGCTATCTTTGCAGAACGGGATGTGTTATTTTTGAATATTGAACTGCTGACAGTCGGTGAAAAAATACAATACAACGGTGAACTGATTATCATGCGGGATGCGGCTCAAAAGAGACTGTCTCAATTTCAAGAGTGTCCGTTGGATCTTAAAGATAAGATTGTCTTTTATGCCGGACCCGCCAAAAAGCCTCACAACTCTGCGATTGGGGCCATCGGTCCCACCACAAGCGCAAGAATGGACAAATATCTTGAAATGCTTTTCAAACATGGAGTAAAAGCCACAATCGGAAAGGGAGAACGCTCTGATTTAGCAAAAGAATTATGCAAACGACACAAAGGTATCTATTTCATCGCTCCAAGCGGCTGTGCTGCAGTACTTGCACAAAAAGTCATCAAACAGGCACTGGTGATGTTTGAAGAATTGCAAAGCGAAGCCATCCAAAAGATAGTGGTGAAAGACTTTCCTCTTATCGTTGCAATCGATTCAAAGGGACATTCAATATGGGACTAAACTTATCACTTTGTTAACTTTAATTTTATCATTTAAGGTGTATAATAACAGCCGGTTTTTCCGTTTGGAGAGTGATAATTATGCACGCACTGATAGCTTTGATAGTATTTTCGATTGTATATGTTTTTATTATTAATGAAAAGATAAATAGAACCATAATAGCTATACTCGGTGCGGTGATGCTGTTCTTCCTGAAAGTGTTTGGTCATTCTACTGAAGCTATCTCTTCATACATAGATTTCAACACGATCTTTTTGCTTGTAGGTATGATGGTGTTGGTTTCAACCACAAAGCAAAGTGGTTTTTTCGAAATGCTGGCTTTCAAGATACTCAAAAGTGCAAAAGGTTCGGTATTTAGAATTTTTCTATACATCAATTTGGCGGTTGCCTTTTTTTCAGCCTTTCTTGATAACGTCACCACACTACTCATATTTATCCCCATCACATTTGCCGTCATTGATATTGTTAAGATAGACGCCCTTTTCTTTATTTTAAGTGAAATCATAGCATCAAATCTGGGAGGTACCGCAACCCTTATCGGTGACCCTCCGAACATACTCATTGGAAGTGCAGCGAAATTATCCTTCCTTGATTTTCTGAAAAATTCAGGAATAATCGCTGTCATTTCTCTTGTCATTGTCATGGCATTACTGATGATTCTTAACAGAAAGAAGCTGAAAGCCAGATTTGATTCGTCAATATTTCAACAAACTGCCAAATACGATAAAAAGAAATTGAAAAAAGCCGGGATCTTATTAGGCTTGACGATCACGCTTTTTGTATCCCAGGAATTTTTAAAGGTTGATAACTCGATGATTGCCTTGGGTATGGGGTTCCTTTCAGTGTTAATTATGGACCCGGAAAACGTTGAAAAACACCTGAAAGAAGTTGAATGGGAAACCATTTTCTTCTTTATCGGGTTATTTCTGCTTACAGGTGCCCTTGAAGAAACTGGGGTTCTCAACACTCTGGCGCATTCTTTGGAGAGTAATTTTGGTAGTTCACTAATGATTTTTCTTCCTGTGATGTACTTGGTATCATTTGTCTTCAGCGGATTTGTGGATAACATTCCCTTTACGGCAACCATGATTCCGGTTATTAAACATCTTCCTGCCTTGAACCCTACGGTTTTTTCAGATCTCTCCCCAGTCTGGTGGACCCTTTCAATAGGTGTTTGTTTTGGTGGTAATTTAACACCCATTGGTGCCTCTGCAAATGTGGTTGCCTTGACGATGCTTAAAAAATACTCAGGGAAGGAAATATCATTCGGTGGTTTTTTAAAATTCGCTTTCCTTCCCTCGCTTGTTAGTTTTATTGCCGGTTTGATTTATATACTCATTCGCTACATATAACTTTAAAAAAGAGGTTCAAACCCCATTTCATCCCAATATTTCTTCATTCTATCGTCGTAGAGTTCTTGTATCATATCCCGATGTCCTTTTTCCCATTGGCTTAAATGGTTCAATACGTATTTTTCACCTTCATTGTCTGTCTTTTCCGCAGCCTTCTTGTAAAATTCCATAAAATCATGTTCAATTAAAAAGGCCATTCTCAATATAGATATATCCGATGCGAGTTCGGCATGTCTACCGGCGGGTAATTCCGTCTCTTTTCGTGAAGTAAAAAAATCTTCTTGATCGCTGAGGATATCATCCTTTGTTATTTTTTCTCCTTTATTGTTTTTTTCTATGAGTGAGCTAATATAATCCACATGTTCACCCTCCATTTCAGCTAAATACTTAAAAGCTTCTTTTACCTCCTTATCCTTAACCTTATCAATTTGTCCCAAATAAAAAGCTCTACCATCTTCCTCACGTGCAAGGGCGTACTTCAGGATTCCAACTATCTTTGACATTGTTTATCCTCCTTTTAAATAAGTTATACATATATGACGTGAAAAGGAATGAAAAATAACACTTTACTCTTATAAACAACAGACTCAAAGGGGCTTTAAATCATATCATTCGAGAGGCGGAAATATGTTATAATACCATGATATTTAATAGATCATTTGAACGGAGGGCTTCGATGAGTTTAAAAAATTTCTATGTAACAACACCGATATATTATGCAAACTCTGCTCCTCATATCGGTTCTGCTTACACAACCATTGTCGCGGATATTATTGCCAAATACAAGAGATTCTGCGGATATGACGTATATTTCCTGACCGGGACGGACGAACACGGTCAGAAGATCCTTGAATCGGCAAAGGCTGCAAATAAAGATCCACAGACATTCTGTGATTCTCTGGCAAATAAATTCGAACAACTTTGGAAAGAAATGGAAATATCAAACGATGATTTCATAAGGACAACTCAAAAACGGCATGAAACAGTTGTTCAACACGTAGTACAAAAACTTGTGGATAAAGGTGATATTTACAAGGGGAAATACGAAGGACTTTACTGTATACACGATGAAGCGTTTTGGACGGAAGAGGATGCCATTAAAAAAGACGATAAGCATTTTTGTCCTGAATGCAATCGGGAACTGAGATGGTTTTCAGAAGAAAATTATTTCTTCAAACTTTCAAAATATCAGGATAACCTGCTGAAATTGTATGAGGAACGGCCTTCATTTGTGGAACCCGATTTCAGAAGAAATGAAATGTTGCAGATCATAAAAGGCGGGCTAAGGGATTTGAGTATTTCAAGAACTTCCTTTAATTGGGGTATTCCCATGCCTAACGATCCCGATCATGTCATATATGTATGGGTTGACGCTTTGATTAACTACATTTCAGCTATCGGATACAGTACTGAGAATGACGAACTCTACAATAAGTTCTGGCCTGCTGATCTGCATCTTATCGGCAAAGAAATCAACAGATTTCACTCCATTATCTGGCCTGCCATCTTGATGGCTCTGGAAATCCCATTACCCGAAAAGGTATTCGCACATGGTTGGCTAACGGTGAATGGGGAAAAGATAAGTAAATCTACCGGAAACGCCATTGATCCGAGACTTTTAATGGATGCATACGGTAAAGATGCGATCAAATATTATCTTTTAAGGGACATCAATTTTGGAAAGGATGGGGACTTCTCTGAAGACAACCTGATTGGCAGGATTAACGCCGACTTGGCTAACGACTTGGGAAATCTCCTGCATCGAACAACAGCAATGATTGAACAGAATTTTGAAGGTATTATTCCTGAACCATCAGAAGATATGGAGGCTCACGACATACAATTGAAAAATCTTTTTGAGCTGGCCGTCACCAAATATCTGGACAACATGGACCATTACAAATTTACACAAGCCCTTGAAAGTATTTGGTCTTTTATCAGTTTTGCAAATAAGTACATTGATCTGACTGAGCCTTGGAAGCTGGCAAAAGATAAGGATTCCAAAGAACGATTAGCAACTGTACTATACAATTTGGCAGACTCCTTGAGAAATATTGCCTTGTTTATCAAACCAATTATGGAAGACACTTCAAAGGAAATATACAGACGCCTTGGAATCAATACAGGGTGGGTTGAAAGCGATTATTCACAACTGAAATGGAGACTTTTGGAATCGGGAACCACCGTGATAAAAGAGGCGCCCATATTCCCCAGAATAGATATCAAAAAGGTGGAAAAGGTTATCATCATGAAAAAAGAAGCATCGGAAACAACTAAAACCCAACAAGCTGAAACACCGGAAGGGACGCTCATCATAGGCTTTGAGGATTTCAAAAAGGTAGATCTTCGTGTTGCGGCAATCGTAGGGGCTGAACCGGTACCGAAAGCCAACAAATTGATTAAATTGCAGTTGGATATCGGCGAGGACAAGCACAGACAGATTGTAGCCGGAATTTCGAAATTTTATTCTCCTGAAGAACTCATAGGGAAAAAGATCATCGTTGTAGCCAATCTTAAGCCCGCCAAGCTAATGGGGATCAAATCAAACGGCATGCTGCTGGCTGCTAAAGATGAAGAAACATTGAGATTACTTACCATTGACGGGGATATCAAACCCGGATCAAAGGTATCATGAATCGGAGGAACAAATAAATGGCAAAAAAAGACGAAATAGTAGAACAAAAACCTCTTGAAGAGAGGATTTTTGACCGGCCTTTTCACGAGGAATTGGCAGAATCTTACATCAACTATTCAATGTCCGTTATCGTGGGAAGAGCAATACCGGATGTCAGAGACGGATTAAAGCCGGTACAAAGGCGTATCCTTTACGCCATGAGAGAGCTTAAAAACTGGTATTCTTCACCTCATAAAAAATCAGCCAGAATCGTTGGTGAAGTTATGGGTAAATACCATCCTCATGGAGATGCGGCGATATACGATGCGCTTGTCAGGATGGCACAGGACTTTAACCTCAGAATCCCGCTGATAGACCCACAGGGAAACTTTGGTTCCATAGACAGGGACCCTGCAGCCGCTCCAAGGTATACTGAAGCCAGATTGGCCAGGATATCAGAGGAAATGTTGGAGGACCTTGATAAAAACACTGTGGATTTCCGTCCGAACTTTGATGAAACTCTAATGGAACCGGAAGTATTGCCTTCGGGAGTTCCCAATTTGTTGTTAAACGGAACATCGGGAATAGCTGTAGGTATGGCAACCAATATCCCACCACATAATCTTGGAGAGCTTGTAGATGGCATATGTGAAATGATAGATAATCCCGACATCGATATCATGGGCCTGCACAAATACATCAAGGGTCCGGATTTCCCCACCGGTGGAAAGATTATGGGAAAAGATATTTTGAAACAGGTATATGAAGAGGGTACCGGTTCTATTCCCGTTGAAGGGATTTACGATATAGAAGAAGATCGGATTATCATAAACGAGATTCCTTATGGTGTATGTAAGGCCTCAATGATCAAACAAATAGCGGAATACTTTAAAAAACAGGAAAAGAAGATGATACGTGACATAAGAGATGAGTCAGACAGAAATGGCATGCGGGTTGTCATAGAAATAGCAAGGGGTACAAATACCAGGGTCGTGCTTAATCATATTCTTAAGCATTCATACTTGAGAACTACGTTTCCCACCAAGTTACTTGTCATTGATGAAAAGAAAAAACCGAAAGTGATGAACCTGAAACAACTTCTAAATTCATACATCAATCACAGAAGGGAAGTCATCAGGCGAAAAGGAGAATACGAACTCGATTCCGCCAGCAAGCGTGCACACATTGTCGAAGGACTAATCACAGCCATCCGATCCATTGACACCACCATCGATATCATTCGCCATTCCAATGATCAACCCGACGCAATTAACAATCTCATGGAAACTCTTGAAATCTCAGAAGAGCAATCAAAGGCAATCCTTGACCTTCGTTTTGGAAGATTGACGTCGATGGAAATCAATAAGTTGACAGATGAACTCAAACAGCTTAACAAGACAATCAAGGAACTTAAGGAACTGCTTGCAGACAAAACCAAAATCGATCAAAGGATCAAGGAATTACTGTTACAGTTGAAAGAAAAGCACGATACACCAAGAAGGACCCAGATAACCATATCGGAAGCCGATGATGTGAACATCGAAGACCTGATAGAAGACGACGATATTGTCATCACCCTCACAAGCAGGGGTTATACCCTGGTGACCGACCTTGACAGTTATAGAAAACAGAATAGAGGCGGAAGAGGTGCCCGGGGAATTAGAACCCGAGAAGAAGATTTTGCCAGACACATCATGGTCACTTCGAGACTCTCTAACACCATGTTTATAACATCCCTTGGTAAGGCTTATGTCATCAAGAATTATGAGATTGAAAATGCCTCGAAGGGTACAAAGGGAAAACACATCATGTCATATATAAATCTAGCCGAAGGTGAAATCGTTAAAAGTGTCCTCCAGGTTGGCAGAGAATTTTCTGAAAGATACGATATCATCTTTTTAACCAAAAATGGTAAAATAAAGAGAACCTCGCTTTCTAATTTTTCAAACGCAGGACTTTCAGGAATTATTGGTATCAAACTGGAAGATGACGATCAAGTGGTAGACTGTGCCTTACTGGATTTTGAAAATACAGATAAAAACCTCTTTATAGGTACATTAAGGGGGATGTCTATCAGAATTCCGCTTGAAGATGTTAGAAGATTGGGAAGAAATACTCAAGGTGTTAAAGCGATTTCCTTGAAAAAAGATGACAAACTGGTTTCATTATCAACGATTGATAGTGAAAACGAAAATGCATCCATACTCACCATAACCAGAAAAGGCCATGGGAAACGTACATTTATTGAAAATTACAGATTACAGGCAAGGGGCGGAAAAGGTATTAAAAACATGGCATGGGCTCCAAGCTTGGGCGAGGTAGTCGCTGTAATGGTTGTTGATAACAACGATGAAGTCATCACAGTAACAAAACTTGGTTACACCATTCGCTTCAGCGCTTCTGATATTAGGGTAATGGGAAGGGCTACAAGGGGCGTAAGAGTAGTAGATCTTGGTGCTGATGATGAAGTAAGTTCTGTTGAAAGAATAATTGTCGAAGATTGAAGAAATTATAAATGAGGTGAAAAAATGTTGAAATGGGAAAAAAAGGATAACTGGGTTGTTGTTGAAATGTCCGGTGAGCTGGATATGAGTAATGCTATTGATTTTAAAAACGAAATCATTAACGAATTCGTTTCCAAGGGCGAATTAAACATAGCCTTAGATTTTAAAGATATGGAATATATTGACAGTTCCGGTCTTGGCGTTATTGTCAGCCTTCATAAACGATGCAAGTTAAACGGGGGCAGACTAGCCATATGTGGCATGAACGAGACATTGATGAGATTGTTTAAATTGACATCTTTAGATAAGGCATTAAATCTGTACTCTGATTTTGACTCGCTAATTGCAAACGGTTAAGAGGTTCAGTACGTTGAAGAGAACAATACCAATCCTGTTGATTGTAATGATATCCCTTGCACTTACGGGATGTTTTATCATTGAATTTTTTCTTCCTCCAATCGGTGGGGGAACTTCCAGGCTTGCTTTGTATTTGAATTATAATGGCATTCAATACACCGCTCATCGACTGAGCGGTGTTGAATGTGCTTTAAAAAAAGTAGAACTCATTTCAGGTGGACAAATGGTACAAGAAACATCACCGGATAAGTCTTTTACAATCAATCTTCGTCCAGAAAATGCAATTGAATCTTTTTCGTCCATTTTAAATCTTCTCCAAGAGAGAAATATTGCACAATTTGAATTCGAAAAAGATACAGATACTGACGAGACTTTCACAAACCCACAAATAAGATTAACGTTCGATAAAACTGCAACTGCAATCTATACCTTGAACAATGAAACGGAAGAAACTACTTTTTCAACTAATATCACACTTGAAATACCCGATACTGATTTGGTGGTATCCATTCCTATCAAAGAAGTGACGAATAACCAATACAGAAATAAGGGAAAGCTTTCGCTGCCGATTGGTCAATCCACATTATTTGTCATGCTTAATTTACAAAATATACCATCTTATTCAGATATAGACCTTGAATCACTTCCCTTGCAATTACAAGAAGGATTTGTTAACAGTGTTTCTCTGTTGCAGGGAGAATCAACTCTTGTATATGGTACAATAGAAGACAGAAGTGAAGAAGGGGATCCTGCATTAATCCCCGGAGAAACATGGACATTGAGTTTTTATGATTATTATTTTAATGAAAGAGATTTCGTTACATCAAGTTATGCACTTACAAGTGGTACAACACAACAACATTATTACTTTTTGGTCCCTTCCAACAACTACAATTCAGTTATTTACCTAAGACCTCCCGGTTTGGAAGATGAAGACGACTATTCCATGGATATTACAATAGGGGAGCAGGAAAAAACAAAATCCGTACAAACAATTATCTATCCTCCTGGACAGGAATGATTACAGTTGATTTATTCCAAACAAACGACTGATAAGACAGATCAACTAAACCTTGGAGCTAAACCGTTACCAAGAAAAGAACAGCAAAAGAATAAGAAAAAGCGTTCGTTTAGTTTCTTATACTGGTTTGTTGTTGTCATTTTATCTGCCTGGATGATCTATCTTAATCTTAACGTTTTTTTTGAATACTCGGAAGTTAAAGAGGAATACAACAAAGTAAAAGAAGAATATGACACAAAGAAGGAAATTCTTAATCAAAAAGTCCAGGAATATGAGAGGTTAAAAAGAAGATTAGATGAATACGAGAAAGAAAACAACGATTAATATTACAACCTTTGACCATTCTGAATTTGTCGTTACTACTTCCATCAAACCCCGTAAAGAAGAAGTTCTCAAAGCAATTTCATTATCAAAGGAATTGAATTCCAGATACATCTCAAGAAGGAGTTTTAATAAATACAAAATGACCACTCCATTGGATTTTTATTATGTCGTTGAAAAAGATGGATTGAGAATCAGGTGGGAAGATGGGGAATTCTTCTTCCACCCGTCAAGTTCAAAAATGCGCATGAGAAATATTAAAAATAATCAACGTGACCACTTGATCGAAGCTCTTGATTTGAAGGGTGATGAAAGGATTTACGATTTGACTTTGGGGCTTGGTAGCGAGGCTATATTGATGGCTGCACACCTGACAACCGGAAAGGTTGTTGGAGTAGAGGCTTCAAAACATATTTTCACCATTGTTAAATACGGAATACAAACCTACGAAGATCAATCCCAATGGGTCAACGAGAGTCTAAAGAAAATCGAATTGATCAATGCCGATTACAAAAGCTGGATAAGCCTGCAGGAAGATGATTCATGCGATTATTGTTACTGTGATCCCATGTTCGAGAATCCCGTCATGACCTCTTCCGGTTTTAACCCTTTACGTCCGTTTGCTATTTATGACAAGGTCACAGAACAGGACATTAAAGAGATGAAAAGGATTACCAAGCGGGCTGTCATACTGAAAGCTCTCTCCAAGGATTCACTGTTTAGCGAGATAGAAGTGGATGAGATACGTGGCAGCAGGACAAGCGGTGTCCTTTACGGTGTGATTCACTGTTGATGAACAAAATCCCCATCCTGTACGCCCCAACTGCAACCGGTAAGACATCACTTTTGCTAAAACTCTCTGAAAATTTTCCATTGGAAGTATGCTCCATGGATTCCATGCAAATATATAAAGAAATGAATATTGGAACAGCCAAGCCAACTTTAAAAGAACAGGTTATTTGCCCACATCACCTCGTAGATCTGGTTTATCCCGATGAAACCTTTGATGTTAACAAATATAGATTATTGGCACTTGAAAAGGTGGAAGAGCTGACCAACAGAAACAAGGTTTTTCTTTTCGCTGGAGGAACCGGTCTGTATATGGATATTTTAAGATATGGTATCTTCGAAGGTGTTCCAAAAGATGAAGAACTAAGAATGAAAATGATGGCTGAAGAGGAAGAAAAACCGGGATTGTTAAGGGCAAGATTGTCTCAAATCGATCCGGACAGTGCCGATAACATACATCCAAACGACTTGAAGAGAACTATCCGAGCATTGGAAGTCTATTTATTGAGTGGCAAGACGTTTAGTAAACTTGGGCGACTAAGAAAACCTGATGATCGTTTTCAGTTAATCTTTTTGCTCCCGGACAGAAACAAACTCTATGAAAAAATCAACCTGAGAGTTGAAAAAATGGTGGAAAAAGGGTTGATAGAAGAGACAAAAGAACTGCTAAGAAAATACAAGCCCACATGTCAGTCCATGAAAGCCATTGGCTATAGGGAAACCATTGACTATTTAACCGGCAATATTACATCAAAGGACGAATATTTAAAGACCCTCAAAAAAAACACAAGACATTTTGCAAAAAGGCAAATAATATGGTCCAGACGTTACAACGAAGGGTTAAGAATCGATATATCAGAAAAAGGTGAATCTGAAACTGTTGCAATAATAGAAAATGCTCTTTCAAGCCTTTTATCTTCTTGAATTTCTCAATCAAGTGTGGTATACTACCGTTGCTTGAATCGGAGAGGTGGCCGAGCGGCCGAAGGCGCTTGCCTGCTAAGCAAGTGAGGACTTATGTTCTCCGAGGGTTCGAATCCCTCCCTCTCCGCCATTGGCTGAGTGCTCGTAGCTCAATTGGATAGAGCGTTACACTGCGGATGTGAAGGTTGGGCGTTCAAATCGCCCCGAGCACGCCAGGACAAAATACTTTAACAGAGAGGGCGATTGATGCGTCCTTTTTTTCTTGTTATTACAATCGTTTTAATCAATTTCATACTGGTTTCCTGCGATGAGCTTGAATGTCAAGTGTATTTTCGTGGGGATCTCATCAAAGAGCAGACGCTTTCATTTATTAAAGATGCCCTATACTCTTTGGATATTTGTGTTTATTCAATTAATGATCCGGACATTATCAACGCCTTGACCAACAGAGCTGAAAACGGAGTACGTGTCCGTATTTGCACTGATAATGCTTACCCTTTACTACTGGATAAAGTAAAGATTGTCTATGACTCTCAGGGTCTGATGCACAATAAATACATGATAGCTGATTCAAGTAAGGTTTGGTTCGGCTCCACCAATCTGACACAAACAAGCCTCGAAGAACATGAGAATAATATTATCATCAGCCATGACAAAGACCTGATCCTAACTTTCCAACAAAATTTCGATCAATGCCTTTCGGGTTTGTTCAAAACCAGCAGAAAAGGAATGGGATCCCAATTAATAAGATTTTCACCTGAAGAAAACTGTTTTGAATTTATTTTGGATGAACTTTCACATGCCAAAAGATCGGTCTATATTGCCATGTTTGCTTTCAGTGATAATCGTATCGCACATTATCTGAAAGTTCTTTCTTCAAAAGGGGTGCAAATATTTGTTCTGGCAGATAAGGACTGGAATCTGTCAAGTGTTTACAGTGATACGGATGAAATGTCCAAATACTCTCGTGTCCGGCTGGATGTCTCTGACGCCCTGTTACATGAGAAGTTTATCATTATTGATGAAAATGTAGTGTTAACAGGTTCATATAATTACACTGCCTCTGCTCAGTCTCGTAATGATGAATTTGTTTTTAAAACCAAAGACGCTACTGTCGTCAACGAATTCACACGTCATTTTCTCAGTCTTTGGGAAGAATCAGATCCAAGATTACAAGCTCCGGTTGGCAATTAAAGCGACCTGGAAACCATTGCCCGACACCCCTGGTGACATAAATCATAGTCTCTTTGTAGTCATACCTACCGGCATAGAATTCGATGTTTCTTCCGTTTCTGAAATCCAACAACTTTTTTGTTAAATAGGGTATTACATATTGTCCGCCATGAATATGTCCCGCCAGTAAAAGATCGTATTGTTCGACAATTTCCTTTTTATCCTCCAATCCTATAGGTGAATGAATTAATAGAATTGACAAATCACTGGATTCTTCTTCTTCAACCAATTTTGTCTGAGGGAGGAAATAATGAGATTCCAGTCCTGTTATGGCTATCTTAAAGCCTTTAATCTCTTCGTATATTGTCTCTTTGTCAACGAGTCTGATACCCAGATTGGCAAAACGCTGTTTCATGTGAACGGGGGCATATTCTTCCCAATTTCCAAAGTTGGTATAAACGGGTGCTATAGTCTCCAATTGCTCAAAAAAGTCTTCCAGATCACGAACATCGGTTAATTTGGACAAGGCATCTCCCCCAAACAAGATCATATCGGGATGGACGCTTTCAATCTCATTCAACAAGTTCCGGTGAAAATCACGAAATTTGTACATGTGAAGGTCTGCAAAAAAAGCAATTCTCAGTTCGCTTTCAAGAGGATATTCTGTAGGATTGTCAACTGTACCAATATAGGTAATCTCCAGTCTGTTAGGTTCGATAAAAAAGATATAGACCACAATTAGGGTTAGAAAAAGCAACACTGGAATGAGAAGTTTTCTTTTCTTCTTTCTCATTATTCGTTTTCCTTGGAAGTTGCTTCATTTCGCATTGTTTTAACCCGCTTCAGGGATTGTTCCAGATCAGTTTCTATAATCCTCAGCTTATTCAAGTTTATCTTATAATTATTATCTGAAGAAATACATTTTTTGAGGTCGAGACTTCTTCGAAGACTATTATAAGCTGCTTCTCGAACGACAAAATCTATCTCAGCACCTGTTAATCCATGGAGTTTCTCTGCAAATACTTCATCGTTTATACGAGATGAAAGGGGCATATGTCTTGTTTTTATCCTGAATATATCCTTACACCCTTTTTTTGTTGGTTTATTGATGAAAATCGTGTAATCAAATCTTCCCGGCCTCAATAAAGCCATATCAAGAGATTCATGCCTATTGGTTGAAGCAATAACACAAACCTTTCCGTAATCCTCAATACCATCCATCAGTGAAAGCAGTTGAGTGACAAATCTCGATTCATTTCTGAGCATCTCACTTGATGACCTTTTTTGAGCAACAGCATCTATCTCATCAAAGAATATGATGGCAGGCTGTTTATCCCTCGCGTCTGAAAAAACGGTCCTTAAATTGGCTTCAGATTCACCAAGGTATTTATTCAACAACTCAGGTCCTTTAACTGCAATAAAATGAGCGTTTATCTCGTTGGCGATCGCTTTTGCTATCATGGTCTTACCACACCCTGGAGGACCGTATAACAGTATTCCCTTATGGGGTTTAATCCCCATATATCTGAAAAGCTCAGGTCGCTTGAGAGGTAGTTCAATGACTTCTCTAATACTCTGTATGACATCATCTATCCCTCCAATATCAGAAAAGCTTACCAGGGGAATGTTGCGATTCTCATCTTCTTCTACCACAATTTCACCTTTTAGATTTGGCTTTATTCCAACTGCTTCAAGCATATCGCTCCCGGAAACTGTTTTTTTATACCTAATCTGCCATCGTTTGTCAGAGTTCAAATCAATTTTATCCGGTAAGGCATAAAGGAGTTTATCAATTGTTTCTAACTGGAAAAAAGGACAGTGATCAATATACTTTTTTTCTATTTCAAGTTGAAGTCCATCTCTAATGTCATCCTTTGATATGACCCACAAATTCTCTTCTTCAAAGTAACCAAAATCAAACCAATATACTCTTTCCTCTAAATAATCTTTTATTTCTTCCACAGAAGACGTATCGATAACATTCAGAAGTCTGCATCCCCAAAGAGAATCGGCACAATAGCCTTCACCTTCCCTGGAATCAGTACGATAAAGGCCACATCGAAATACCCTTAAAACCTTTATCATTTCCTGATAATCCATAGGCTTACCGCAAAAAAGCATTTGGGTTGATTCCCAATCTTTTATAAGTGCTATCAACCTTCCAATTTCAGAAGTCTTGAATGAAAATTCCTCTTTATCCACAGTAGCGTAATTCTTTTTGTTAAAAGGCGAGGCCACATTATGCTGCTCAAAACCACGTATGAGTTTTACCGCCTCTTTGTAATACCAGGACTCTTCCTCTTCAAATTCAACATAAAAATAATGCTCATTTGCGATTTCCAACTCACCCCTCAGTTTTTTTTGCCTTTGAATTATAGCATTAAGTGTTCTGTTATTTGTAACGGCTCTTTTTACAACCAATGTGTGTGCTTTCAAGAAAGGATACCCACAAGGGGTACCCCTACAATTATCTTCTCGTTCTTAAAACGTAGGCGTGCACCCTGTGGGTTCCTAACAATAAAAGTTTTTCATTGAAATATGTTATAATAATATTATAACAACAAACCGATTACAGGGGGTAAAGGTCATGGAAAAATTAGACAGAAGTCTGCCTGTCCCATTGTATTACCAATTGTATAAAGAGTTAAAAAAGAAGATTTTAAACTCAGACTTGAAGCCCGGTGATGCATTAAGCAGTGAATTTGAATTTTGTAAAGAGTACAAAATCAGCAGACTGACAGTAAGAAAAGCATTAGAGGAACTTAGTCGAGAGGGATTGATTACAAGGTCACGAGGCAGGGGGACTTTTGTTTCTCAAAGTAAGCAGGAGGAAAATCTCACTGAACTCCAGGGTTTTACGGATGAAGTTGAAAAACAGGGACAGCAAACCAGCTCGATAGTCCTTGAAAACAGACTTGTAGAACCACCTCCCGAAGTGGTTCAATGTTTCTCCATTTCAGATGATACACCTGTTATCTTCCTCAAACGCCTGAGACTCGTGGATAACTCGCCAATGGCTATAGAATCTGCTTATTTTAACACAACACTAAATCCCAGATTGTTAAAGTTGATTCAGATGGATATGGAACACAATTCAGTTTATAATTTCTTTAAAAAGGACCTTGGTATAGTCTTGGAGTATGCAGATGAAATCATTGAAGTGCATAAGCCTGTGGAAGGGGACAGGGAAATGCTGAAGATTAAAAACGAAGATTGTGCAGTTTTAAGACGAAGATATACATATATAGCTGAAAACAAATGTATAGAATACGTAATTTCTCTTTATCGCGGAGATAAATACAAATTCAAGGTTAGACTTGGGGTGGGGTGTGCAACTAAATGACAATCACAGAAATTGTAACTGAAGCAGTCAAAACAAAATTATTTCCCGGAGTTGTGATTGGAGTCACAGATTCAAGAAAAACTCTTTACTCACAGGCATTTGGTACATTGGATGAAAAAACAAAAACAAATCTCGAAACGCTTTATGATATTGCAAGTTTGACAAAGGTCACCTCTACTTTACCCTCCGTCTTATCACTTTTACAAAAAGCAGAAATAGATCTTTTTGATAAAGTGTCTGATTTTATCGATTTTACTGATAACGAAACTCTGATTTGGCATTTACTCACACATACTTCCGGTATGCCTCCTTATTCGTCAGCTTATCAATTTAAAAATTCTCGCAATGAAATTATACATGAAATAAAGATGGAGCTCTTTAAAGAACCACCGGGAAAACGTGTTGTTTATTCCTGTTTGAACTACATCCTGTTAATGACCATTGTGGAAGAGACGACCGGTAATTTTATAAATTTTGTCAACAATGAAGTATTCAGTCCGCTTCAAATGAACAGCACCGGATATAACCCCCTTGAAAATCCCGAGCTTGATCAATCAAATATCGCGCCAACATCATATAGAAATGGGATGCTGCTAAAAGGCCAACCGGATGATGAGTTAGCTTTTTATCTTGGGGGAGTTAGTGGAAATGCAGGGCTCTTTTCAAATTTACCCGATTTATTAAATTATACAAGAGAAATACTGAAACCACAAAGGATTTTTACAAGGCAAACCATCAGCACTTCAACGAGAAGATGGACACAAAACATAACAGGTGACACAAAGGGCCTGGGTTGGATGCATTATACCTATCCTTCATCCGGAGGCAGTCTTTTATCCGATAAGGCATTTGGTCATACCGGTTTCACAGGAACATCCATGTGGATAGATCCCGAAAATGATCTTGCGATCGTCATTCTTGCAAATAGATGTTTTTATTCCAGACATGAACGAATCTTAGAGATGCTCAAATTCAGACGTAGGATATCCAATCGGCTTGTTTCAGCAATAACATTAGGTGAGACGCCATGAAGAAAATCATTGGTACCATGTCGGGAACTTCTTGTGATGGACTTGATATTGTCTACTGCGAGGTGGAGGGTAATTACACCAACACTAATTTGATTCGCCACCTTTTTGAATATCAGGCATATGATGAAGAACTGAGCGAACAACTGAAGAGGCTGACTTCCGGGAATGCTACGGTTTCTGAAATCGCAAGGGCAAACGTTTATCTGGCAGAGATTCAAGCTGAAATGATCAACCTGTTTATTCAGAAAAACCACATTCAAGATATCGACTTAATCGTGAGTCACGGGCAAACTGTTTTTCACGACACAAATGAACAAAACAACAAGTTCGCACCAAAATGTACATTACAGATAGGCGATGGTGATTATATTTCCTACTTGACTGGCATTCCAGTTCTTTCAGACCTTCGCATGAAGGATATGGCTGCAGGCGGGCAAGGAGCACCGGTTGTTGTTTATACTGACTACATCCTGTTTTCGTCCCCGGAAGATAGTGTTGGACTGCAAAACATCGGAGGTATTGGCAACATATCAATCATTCAAAAAGCAAGTCAACCTGATGAGATTCTGGCTTTTGATACAGGACCTGGAAATATATTAATTAACAAAGCATGTGAGTCTTATTTAGGTATAGGATTCGATAAAAACGGTGAATATTCAAAAAACGGCACTGTCATTCCTGAACTTCTTTCATATTTATGGAAGATAGAAGAAGACTATTTCAAACTTCCACCCCCAAAATCAACGGGGAGAGAGATACGTTATAACGATGATTATTTTGAAAAAATAATCACCTATACACATGAAACTGCTTATAAAATAGAGGACATTTTGAAAACAATCGTTGAATTCACAGCCCAAACAATGGTTCAATCATACAGAAAATACGCCTGTGAACCGGATGTTTTAATCATATCAGGTGGTGGCAGTAAAAACCCCACATTGATAGAAGCCATCAAACACAATCTGATTCATTCTCAATTAAAAATAATGGATGAGTCAATTAATGATGCCAAAGAGGCCATAGCATTTGCACTAATGGGTAATGAATACCTGAACAATCACTTTGCCAACATCAAAAGCGCTACAGGAGCTGTGAAAAACGTCAAAATGGGAAAACTGTCAACACCAGACTAATTAACCATTTAACCATTAAAATCGAGGAGTTGGTAACATGCTTGATTTCATTAAAGTTTATCTGACATCTTTTGTCGTTTTTTTTGTGATTGATCTGCTTTGGCTTGGAGTGGTCGCTCAAAAATTGTATTCCAAGCACCTGAGTTATATCATGAAGGAGAAACCAAACTGGTCAGCTGCCCTTTTGTTTTATGTTTTGTATATCATAGGGCTTGTTTTTTTCGTAATCAATCCTGCTTTGGAAAAAAGCAGTTGGCAATATGCCCTTTTCGCAGGACTTTTTTTTGGGTTCATTACATATGCCACATACGACCTGACAAACTTGGCAACTCTTAAAGACTGGCCCTTTACAATAACGGTCATAGACCTAATTTGGGGAAGTGTACTGGGGGCATCAGTTTCCATCATAACATATTCGATTATCAAGGCATTCAATTGGATTTCATAAAGAATAAAAAATCATACCGCAAAGCCCTGCAATTGCTATGATAAAAATGGGGTGGATTTTTGTTTTCCAGATAAGTAAAAAGGAAAAACCGAGAATGATGAGTCCAAAGTAATCCGTTACCGCATCAATGCCGATAGTAAAAGCAGCATTGATGATTAATGCAATAATAACCGGTCTCAGGTATTCAAGTATGGAATTGGTAAACCTTGAATTGGTAACCGATTTCATATATATGGCAAGTATATTCACCAATATAAAAGAAGGCAGGATAACCGCTGTAGTTGCAATCAGTGCTCCTGTAAACGAAGCCAATTCATAGCCTATAAAGGTGGCACTGTTAACCGCTATTGGGCCTGGGGTCATTTGAGCAATCGCTATGATATCCACAAATTTTTCTTTTGACATCCAGCCGTTACTCAACAGTTCGTTTTGGATGAGAGAGATCATGGCATATCCGCCGCCATAACCAAACAAACCAATCTTGAAAAACGAGAAAAAGAGATTTATCAGCATTGCCATAAATTAATCCGCCTCATTTTTTACACCTTCCACAATCCGACTTCTTCCACTTAGTCCTTTTCCTGATGACAAACATCACAATACCAATTGCAAAAGAAACAAGTATTAAAAAGATCGGATTGATTGAAAAAACAATACTGACAAA
>CAZRYM010000019.1:0-26085 GCA_964604305.1 uncultured Thermotogaceae bacterium
GTTTTAAAAACACTCTCCAGATTTTCCGGAGAAATTGAGCCCTATTCCATAGATGAATCGTTTTTAAAAGTGAGGGGCTTGAGCGAAAAGCAGCTGGCATCCTGGGGAAGAGAAATGGCTTACACTGTAACAAAGTGGACAGGAATTCCCGTTTCGGTGGGGATTGGAAGGACAAGAACATTGGCAAAATTCGCCAATCATATTGCCAAAAAACAACCACAATACAAAGGCGTTTACAGTTGTGAGGACACATATCTTGAAGAGTGGATGAACAGCTACCCGGTGGAGGAAGTATGGGGGATAGGACGAAGACTTGCTGCCAAATGTCACCGATTTAAAATAGATACGGTCTATGACCTGAAAAATGTGGCATTGCACTGGGCCAAAAAATACTTGGATACCGTGGGGACGCGAACAGTTATGGAATTGAGAGGCGAAGAATGCATACTTTCCACCATTCCTTCGAAACGAGGAAGTATTATCAGGTCCAGATCCTTTGATCCCCCTATTGATGATTTTGAATCCCTTTACAGGAGAATAGGGCTGTTTGTAGCGACTGCCGCGGAAAAACTGAGAGAATACAAAATGTGTACCAAATCCTTCACTATATTCATTATGTCCTCCAGATTTATACGAGACAATTATTATGGTTCGGTTCCCGTCTTATTAGACAGGGCGACTGATAACACCGTTGAGATGCTAAAACTGGCAAGAGAAGCCTTGAGAAAGGTCTATCGTCAAGGCATCTTATATAAAAAAGGCGGTGTAGCTATAAGTGAATTGGTCGACAACGATGCTGTTCAAATTCCTTTAAACGATCCGGTTCCAGAAGATTTTCAAGAAAGGGTGAAGAAAATTGTGAATACGATGGATGGGGTTAATGGTAAATTTGGACATAATATCGTGAAATTAGGAAGTTATGCGATGATAAACAAAACGACGGATAAAAAGGAAAAGATTTCAAAACGTTTCACAACGCACTGGTCGGATATACCCGTTGTGAAAGCAAAATAATCAGGAGGGATAACACGTGAGGAATTTTGTATTTGAAAACAAAACAAAGATCATATTTGGAAGAGGCACAGAAGAAAAAGTCGGAAAAGAGATCAAAAAGTTAGGTAAGAATAAGGTTCTTTTCCATTATGGTGGAGGAAGTATCAAACGTTTCGGGCTATACGATAAGGTAGTAAAATCCTTGAAAGATGAGGAAATTGAGTATGTGGAACTGGGTGGCGTTAAACCAAACCCCTCGTTAAGCTTGGTGAAAGAGGGAATCGAACTTTGCAGACAAGAAAATATTGATTTCATTCTTGCCGTTGGTGGGGGGAGCGTTATTGATTCTGCAAAAGCAATTGCCGCAGGTGCTCTTTATGAAGGTGATGTATGGGATTTTTATGATAATAAAGCCCAAATAAAAGAGGCACTTCCATTAGGCGTAATTTTAACGCTTCCTGCCGCGGGAAGTGAAGCTAGTGATGCCAGTGTTATTACAGACGAAGAAAGAAAATTGAAAAGAGGAACAGGCAGTCCATTAATTCGACCGACCTTTTCGATTTTGAATCCAGAGATAACTTTCACTTTGCCACCTTACCAAACAGCTGCCGGGATAACGGATATGATGGCACATATTATGGAACGTTATTTCACACAGGAAAGAAATGTGGATTTAACCGATCATATGTGTGAAGCTGTTTTGAAGACGATCATAAAAAACGCCCCACTTGTATTGGAAAAACCGGAAGATTACAACGCCAGGGCTGAGATCATGTGGGCAGGAACTTTGGCCCATAATGGATTGCTTGATACCGGCAGACTTGGAGATTGGGGAACTCATATGATCGAACATGAATTAAGCGCTTTATATGATTTGACACATGGCGCAGGATTGGCAATCATTTTTCCCGCATGGATCAGATACGTTTATAAGGCTTATCCTGAAAAAATGTTGCGTTTTTTCCATAATGTGTTTGATGTGGAAGCGGTATTTGACGATCCCCAATACATGATTGAAGAGGGCTTAAAAAGACTCAAAGAATTTTATAGATCATTAGGAATGCCGGTTTCATTAAAAGATGCCGGAATCGAAGAAAAAAGATTTGAAGAGATGGCTGAAAAATGCACCGTTTTTGGCCCAGTGAGTAATTTTATCAAATTGGAAAAATCAGATGTGGTTGAAATTTATAAATTAGCTGCAGAATGATTTAAAAATAATCAAAAAAGAATGTATAATAATCACGCTGTTTTTTCATAAACAGCGTGATTTTTTTAAGGGGTGATCAAATGAATGTTAAAGAAGAACTGAAAAGGCTTGTTGCCGGAGAAGTTTTAAAATATGTGGAAAATGATATGATTGTTGGATTGGGTTCGGGATCTACCATGGCTTATGTGATTAATCTTATTGGGAAATCTCTTAAAGAGGGTAAATTGAATCGCATATTCGGTGTTCCCACATCTTTTCAATCTGAAATTCTTGGAAGAGAAAATGGTATTCAAATAATCGATTTTAATGCAACAGATAGAATCGATTTGGCAATAGACGGGGCAGATGAAATAGACCCGGAAAAGATTTTAATCAAAGGTGGTGGTGGAGCTCATACAAGAGAAAAGTACATTGATTATTTTGCCGAACGTTTTTTAGTGGTGGCTGATGACAGTAAATTAGTTCGGAAACTGGGACAAGGGTTTGCCGTTCCTGTGGAAGTCTTACCACAAGCTTACAGATCTGTACAAAAAAAATTAGAAGAAATGAACACCATCGTAGAACTAAGAATGGCAGTAAAAAAAGCAGGTCCTGTGATTACTGATCAAGGCAATTTTATTCTGGATGCAAAATTTCAATATATTGAGCAACCAAAAGAAATTGAAAAGGAGATAAACAACATTCCGGGTGTTTTGGAAAATGGTATTTTTACTGCTTCAGTAGAACAAGTATTAATCGGAAATTATTCGGATGGTAATATGCAAGTAATTCGGTTATAGAACATTATTTAGTATAATAAGTAGTTCTATAACCTTACAAAAATTGATTTAAAACAAATAACGGCAATTTTGGGAGGAGGCATACATGGAAAAGAGAAAGGGATATATTGGGGAATTTTTGTCAAAAAAATATTATTTGTATATATGTGGTATATTAGTCCTTCTCGGGGTTGATTTTCTTCAGATTCAAATTCCCATTTACCTTGAACAACTGATTGATGGTGTCAAGTATATGAATGAGGGAATGGATGAGATTGTGATAGTGATCAGGACTATCCTGTTACTCGCAGTCGGTATGTTTGTTTTAAGGTTTTTCTGGCGGTATTTCATTATTGGAACTTCCAGGAAATTTGAGAAATACGTAAGATCCAGCATATTCAAAAAACTACTCTCTCTATCACCTGCATTTTATGACAAAACAAAAACGGGTGATATCATGGCAAGAACTACAAACGATTTAAATGCAACGCGAATGATGTTGGCCCAGGGGGTCATCATGTTGACTGATTCCATTATTCTTGGTTCCCTGAGTATATACATGATGATAACCAGAGTAGACTTAAGATTAACTCTGATAGGGATCATACCATTACCAATTCTAGCAATCGTTGCACTTTCTTATGGAGGAACCATCCATAAACGATTCGAGTCCATGCAAAAGGCCTTTTCAAATCTAACAGATACTGTTCAGGAAACACTGGATGGTATGCAGGTTGTAAAAAGTTATACAATGGAAAAAGAACGGGGTAATACTTTTTTTTATAAATGCCGGGACTATTTTAAAAAATCAATGAGATTGATAAAATTATGGGGTACATTTCTTCCATTAATTGAGCTAATGGCCTCTTTTGGTATGGCTTTGACAATTTGGTACGGGGGAAGATTAGTCATTTTGGGGGAAATTTCATTAGGACAGTTTGTTGCCTTTTCACAATATCTTATGATGCTTGTATGGCCTATAATCGCCATTGGATGGGTCGTAAATGTTATTCAAAGAGGAAGAGCTTCTTATAAACGAATAATGTGGATAGAAAAACAAACATCAGAAGTCAATGATCCTCATGAAGCGAAAAAAGCAGATTTATCAAAGGAAATAAACGTGAATAACCTTTCTTTCAAATATCCCGGAAGTAATAAGCGGGTTCTTCATGAAATAGAACTACACATCCAACCCGGACAAACAGTTGCTTTTGTAGGTAAAACCGGAAGCGGGAAATCCACATTGGCCAAGCTCCTTGTAAAGATGTATTCTGTAAAAAACGGACATATATATATTGGTGATTATGATATCAACCAGTTAAGAATGAAAGAGATCAGAGAACAGGTGGCTTACGTTCCACAGGAGACTTTTCTTTTTTCAGCGACCATAACTGAAAATATCGGATTCAGTGTAGATAATTATTCTCAAGAAGATGTTGAGCAATATGCCCATTTGGCTGCAGTTCACTCAAATATTCAGGATTTTCCTCAAGGGTACAAAACTATTATTGGTGAAAGAGGAGTAACTTTATCCGGTGGACAGAAGCAGAGAGTGGCCATTGCAAGAGCACTCATGAAAAAGACACCGGTGGTTATTCTAGATGATTGTTTAAGTGCCGTAGATACTGAGACTGAGTTAAAAATTTTGGACAGTTTGAATGAGGAAATCAAAAACCGAACAACGATCATCATCTCTCATAGGCTAAAAGCTGTTTCAAGGGCAGATCAGATTTATGTTTTTGATGAGGGAAAAATTGTTGAGAAGGGAACACATGAGGAGCTTCTGAAATCAAATGGACAGTATTCTGAACTGTATAAAAAACAATTGATTGAAGAGGAACTCAAAGGGGAGGATAATGATGGCTGAAAATAAAGACTATAGGTTGGAAAGCGAAACTGCAGGAAGTAAATTTGACCTTGAGATTTTTAAAAGATTATGGGCATATGTTAAACCTTACAAGTTGCTTTTCGTTTTTAGTCTTTTCTTTTTGGGTTTGGCGACCTTGCTTCAGTTATCTATACCCTTTTTTACAAAAACAGCCATAGACAATTACATGTCTCAGGATTATAAGTATATTATTTCAGATAATCAGCTTGAAGACGCAATCAAAATAAACACTGAGGGTAAGCAGATTTGGATTCAAAAAAGTGAAAAGGGACAATATCAGTTGATGTTCCAGAAAGCAGAAAAGGAAACAGGGTTTAATCTTACTGATGGTGAAAACTCCTATTACTTAAGCCCGGAAGATATGGAAATTCTCAGAAACCAAGATATCAATTCTTTGAATTCACTTGTCATCATGTTGATATTTGTGATGGTGGGTAATTTCTTTTGTACATTTGGCCAGGTTATCACTTCAAATTTAATGGGTCAAAAAGTCATCTTAGATATAAGAAATCACCTTTTTAGGCATCTTTTAAGATTACCTATGAAATTCTACGACCAAAATCCTACAGGAAGAATCGTAACCAGGGTTACTAATGATACTGAAAATTTGAATGAGTTTTTTACTACTGCCATAACCAGTTTGATTAAAGACGTTCTAATGTTGGCAGGGATTATCGTTTTTATGATTATCATTAGTCCAAAATTAACGGGTTATGCAATGATCATCGTTCCATTCATCGTTTTGGCTACGGTTCTTTTTAGAATATTCGCCAGAAAGGCTTTTAGAAAGGTAAGAACCCGTTTAGCCAGAATCAATGCCTTTATGGCAGAACATATATCTGGGATGTCAGTTATTCAGCTTTTTAATAGGGAAAAGGCTAAAAGAAAGGAATTTTCTGATATCAACCAGAGTTACTATAAATCGACTATGCAGCAATTAATGGTTTTTGCCATATTCCGTCCTACCATGGATTTGCTTTTTTATCTTGGCATGACAACCGTGATATGGTTTGCTGCTGGGGATTTACTTGCCGGTTCATTAACTTTTGGTATCCTGTACGCATTCATCAACTACATTGACATGTTATTTCAGCCTTTGAGAGATATCTCAGAGAAGTTTAATATTGTTCAAAATGCCTTTGCCTCATCTGAAAAGATCTTTAATTTGATGGATGAAAAAGAAGGTATAGGAGTTGAAACAAAGAACATTTCCAAGCCAATTGCTAAAGGTGAAGTGAAGTTTGAAGATGTTAAACTCTCCTATGATGGGGAAAAACAAGTATTGAAAGGTATTTCCTTTGACATAAAACCAGAAGAGGAAATCGCAATCGTAGGTGAAACTGGCGCCGGTAAGACTTCCATGATGAATATTTTAACAGCACTTTATCCAATACAAGGTGGAAGTATTAAAATTGATGATTATTCCATTTACGATTATCAGTTGGAATTACTAAGAAAAGGGATAGCTGTTGTCCTCCAGGACGTCTTTTTGTTCTCAGGCAGTGTTTTGGATAACATAAAACTGTTTAATGAGGAGATTTCAAATGAACAGGCAATAGAAGCTGCAAAATACGTTCATGTAGATCATTTGATTAATAAATTCGAAAATGGATTTGATACCAATATAACAGAAAGGGCAACAACTTTGTCAGCTGGTGAGAGACAATTAATAGCACTTGCAAGAGCGGTTGTTTCCGATCCAAAGATTTTAGTTCTTGACGAAGCCACAAGTAATATTGATCCAGTGACAGAAGCGCTTATTCAAGATGCCATGAAAAAGGTTTCATGCAATAGAACCGTTATAACTATTGCCCACAGACTTTCAACGATTCGAAGCGCTGACAGAATACTTGTTCTCCATAAAGGAAAGCTTGTTGAACAAGGATCTCACGAGGAGCTAATGAATATTAACGGTATATATCGACAATTATATCGTTTACAATATGATTTAAGTGCCTAATACATTAAAAAGGTAGCTGATAGATATGATAAATAGGATATAAGCTGCCTTTTTTAAATTGTTTTATATATGATAAGTTGCCCTTCTTTTGAAACTGGTTTTATCAATCCCATCTTTTTAAGAGCATAACAGATTTTTTGGGATTTTTTCAGTGTGATATTCATTTCCAAAGAGAGAATTCTAGTACTAAACTCTGAGTTAATGATTGATTTGGGGAGGTATTTAAATAATTGTACAGCATCTTTTATCAGGTGCTCTTCATGAATTTGAGTTAACTTTGTATTAATAAGACTGATTCCCCTTCTTCTCCAACTTCCCTTTCCATCATCTTTTCTGATTTCCTGAACGGATACAATTAACAGTAAAATCTCCAAATTCATATGCTTAAAGAGATCTGGTATATATATTAACTCATCAAAAATGTCTGTGATGTCACCATGTACGGGTGACATTCTCTTTCGTAATATTTCATTTTCTTGTGAAACAACAATGATTTCCTTTGCCTTTAAAATAGGATGGACGATTCTTATTCTATTAATATCAAGAAGGGTTTCCAATTTTTTTCTTAGGGAATTCAGTGATTTAGTCTGTATTTCAATAAGCAAGTCTTCACGTTTTATATCAATAATAAACCCTTTGTAGGGAATTTCTATAAGATCACCGGATCGTGAAAGCAAAGTCTTAAGTTCGCTGTGTAAATCACGTTCATTGTACGTATTGATCATTATTGACAAAAACCTATTGGTGATTGATATACACAAGAGCATCCAAGGGGGTTGGATAAAACTGCCTGCTTTGCATGAGTGAATCAATTGTTTGATAATAAAGGCTCAAAACTTTTAAATCATTCGTATAAATCAGGTCAAAATCCATTCCGTATAGTGATTTGAATTGGCCAGCTAATTCTTCATTCTTGGTTGGATTATTGTTAGAAAAAAACATTATCGTGTTTCCCTTCAATTTTTCAATTATTTCGTCATCTATCTTTTCGTTGATCAAAAAATAATTGAGATCTGTTCCAATTAAAATATTGTAGTTTACAATGGAAAAGACACGTGAATTTTGATTAGAACAATTGATTACATTAATTGTTCCCGGCTCTTGTTGTTTTTCTTCTTGTTTAAAATTTCTAAAACCATTTTTCAAAGACTTCAGAAGTTTATCATCTGTATAGATTGAGCCATCAGAAGCAATCTTATAGGGATAGGAAAAAAACTTTACATCGTCTATATCTGTTAAACTAAGAAGGGTATAGATAATATCCTGTGTGGAAAAATCAGTATTCATACGTTCTAAAATTAATTTGAACTCATTTTCAATAAATTCAAAAGAAATGCTGTCCTTAAATCTGATTAAAGTGCTTTTGATGGCTTTTTTTTGACGTTCTATACGTCCCAAATCTCCTTTACTATCATCCCTATATCTGATGTAATTTAAAAGATCGTTGCCATACATTTTATGAAGTCCTTGTTCAAAATGAATAGACAAATCCTGCTGGTTATCTTCATAATGCATAGGATAGTCAACCATAATTTCAACTGGGCCTACCAGATCACCAAGATACTTAAATAATGAGTAATCTATAATCGCATATTTCTCAATCTTTAGATCCAATAGATTTTCGATTTCTTTTTTGATTGCATCCAAACCATCGTTTTTATATACTGAATTGATTTTTATCTTTTTAGTATTGTCTTTAGGATCACTTATTAGAAGGTCTCTGGGAATGGACAGAAGCTCAAAAGCAGATGTCTTTACATCCATTCCAACCATCATTATTGCATCTGTTCTATCAGATCCAGCCTCACCGGCATCGTCAACACCAAGAACTAGAAAAAATACTTGATCAGAATCAAATGGGTTGGAGATTTGTTCAGGGATAAATTCTATAAAAGGTTTGGGGAAAATAGAAATAAAGAACAATGCACCTAATAATCCTAAAAATGAAACGGATAACTGAAATAACTGTCTCATTTTTTCATAAACTCCATGATTGTGTCAAGACTTTTATCATCAATGTAAAGTCTTTTGTATTCTTTTTCTTCTCCCTGCTGATCAGTCACCATAATTTTAACCGGTGCTTTGGTCATAAAGGTCATTGGAACTTCTTTATTTGCATACTTAGAGATATTATTGATTAATCGGTATGCTCCTGTTTTTGTATAATTGTGTTCATTTTGTGCACTGATCATCTTTTTCGATTTATTAAAAAACAAAAATTCATGCCAATCTAAATTGATACTCTCTATGATTTCTATAAATTGATTGATGTTCAATGTGCCATATTGCAAATGATTTTCAAGGGAAGACAGGTCTTGCATAATTTTAAAAGAGTTTTCATCAATAGCTGAGTAGAAATTTGAATCTGAAGCACCAAAAAGTTTTTCTACAGACCTAAAAATTTCTCTTGGGCTGGGTTGATCCATTGAAATAGCCATAATCGGTTCATAACTAATCTTGGGTATTGAGATTAAGTAATTAATTTTTTGTTTTTTGTCCGTTCTAACGAAAAAAATTTCCTCTATGCCTTTCATATAAAATACATAATCAACCCTCTCATCTGTCATTACTTTTGAATTCATTAGATTTGTGTATAAGAAAAAAACAATGGACAACAAGGCGATAACGAGGATGGCAATTATACTGACAATAAAGGGGAGTTTAGACCTCTTTTTTTTTGTTCTTTTTTTATAAGATGTACTTCTTGGAACAGGATAAACCATCTTGACCTCCTATGGGATACCAATTTCAGCTGGTTTCAAGCTTAAAAGTTCTGATACTGCTTTTTGACATCCAAGGCAATAAGAGACAAGTTCCCAATTATTACTTGCTTTTCGGATGTCAAAATTTTCCACATTCTTCATAGGTATTATATCAGTAACATTGGAAAACTCTTGCGTAACTAAACAAACTACCCCTTCTTCAAACCAGGCAGGTACAGGGTACTGTTCTTTAATCGTAAAATGTAATAATTCATGAATTAAGGTTTGTTCAAATTTCTCTCCAAGTAAATACCTGCTTTGAATATGAATCCCTTCTTTATTTGTGAATGCACAAATAAAGAAGGGAGCTCCTGTTGTTTGGGTGAATTCACGTAAGTTTTGATATTCGTATATCCGGGCATTAACACTTGAAATTTCAGTGCCTATGAGTTCATTAAGTAATTGAAAATGTTTTTCCGAATAATCTATAAGATTCAAATCATATGTCATCATCGAAAAGCTTAATTGATTACATAGAAGGAACAGCATAAAAAAGATACTTCTCCTAATGATGTTCATTGCCAACATTCCCTTCAGAAAGACTTTTTGCAATAAAAAAATACAACTCAATTTCTCTTTGAGATAAAACCATGTAATCTGAATATTCAAAATATAAACCTGCCTTTTTACCCTTTAAATAAAACGGTATTGTTCCAAAAGACCTGGAAAAACCTGAAATAGATTCTTCAGGAGAAATATGATCAAAATATGATGAATCTTTTTCTAATTCATAAAGATATTGCTTGTTTTCATCGATTTTTATGGTTTTCACTACCAGCTTTTCTTTTTGTTTATAATGGAATGTGACTACATCATCAGAATACTCATAAAAGGATAGAAAAATGGGTTTATTTAAGACATCACGTATTTCAGTCAGTAATGAATTGATCCATTTTTCAGACATGAACCGGTATTGTCTGACTTTTTCAAGAATTTTGAGTAGGGTAAAGGTCTTTTCGAAGATGTTTTCGTTCCTGCTTAACATTTTGTGCTGACGTATATAAAATTTACTAATCTCAAAAATTTCTTCAATGAATTCTCTTTCTTTAAGAAGTGTCTGTGATTCTTCATTTTTATGGACACAAAATAATAACTCAGAATCTTCAACTCCAATGCAGTTCAAAGAAGTCGTATTTGTTTTTAAAATAAATTCACTTCCAGATTGTTTTTTTTCTATAAGTACTTTTTCATCTTTTTTTGAACCATCAGAGCTGGCAAAAATGATGTGATCAGAAAGAGCTTTTTGAATCAGATAGAGATCTTCAAATGTTTTAATCCTACTCTTCAGTCCTTTATAGAAAAAGCTAAGTGAAATATCACTTTTTTGCTGAAAATTGTTGTTATTTAGAAAGCTAAAAATATAAGCATATCGTTTGTAAATCTCTTCAGAAATCAATTCTTTCTTGGACATGTCTTTACTCATGAAACTCATTGAGTTTTTTATTGTCTCCAGTTTTTTTCTGTAATCAAGGCTCTCCCGCTTCACTTCTTCTAAATATGACCTGGCATTTTTTTCCCAATTATTCAAATAATATCCGTAAAATGCCCATATTAAGACCAAAATCAATACGGAAAAAAAGAGAAAATAGATGGTAAAACCACTCAACTGTGGCGGAGGGGTTTGGAATATCATAATAATTTCCATGTTTTTTTCAAAGAGCTTTTTTTGAGATTCAAAAGCGTATTGATATTTATTGGAAAAGACCAGCTCGCTCCTCTCTAATTGTTGGCTTGGTGGAGAAATGACAGGTGTTTGATCATCAAATACAAAAAAATGGTGTTCGATCTTCAATGGTAAATCATCATAAATCTTATTACTGTCAATAACAAGCTTAATTGCCCATCCTTTTTGGCTGTCAGAAGTAAACTCAATCATACCGTTTTTTGTCAACACATTCATCCCGTCAAAAGGGGAGGTTTTATAAGTTATTAATTGGCCGGAATAAATTTCAGGGTTAGAAAATTTATAGGATTCAATCTTCCATTGGGCGGAAGCAATTGAAGAAGAATTCAAAAGATCATTTATTATTCTGTTATATTTCTCCGAGTAATCGTGAAGTTTTTCCAAAGATAGCATAAAGATTTCTTGTGAGATGTTTATTTCGTTTTCCTGTAATTTTTTATGATTGATATTTACTTGCCAGAATGCAGTATAGAAAATCATTACTGGGAAAATGGTAAGCAACATAAATAACAAATTATTTAGTTTTTTTGTGCCCTTAATGATTTCTGAGGGACTTTCCTTTGCTATCTGAGTTCCAAAAAGGCTGATTATTGAGAATAAAGCAATAAATCCAGCTCTGAATAATTCGGAGACAACGATGATATAATCATCAGGAATAACCATTATTAGCCCTGTACGAATGGCAAAATCTAATGAAAAGAATGAAACTGAAGCAAATACACCCCAAAAAAGGGAATTCACAGATATCCCAAGAAGTATAGAAACAAAAATGGTCATTGGGAAAATACCGATCAGGTATGCTGAGCTGAAGATTATTTCAGTAAATTCTTCAACAGGATTATAAAAGAGAATGATGGAAATTGGTATAAGCAAACTAATAATTGTCCATAAAAAATATTTTCCGATATTTAGTTTTTGATTATAGCTAATGATGGAATTTCTCAAAAAAATCAAAAACCAAGCGTTGTTAATAAAAAATACTCCGTAGGCAATAACTTTAAAATTTTCTGAAAAAGAATTGGATAAAAAATAAAATAAACCATAAAATAACGGAAATATGCATGCAGCTATTACAATAGAAGAAACGATTTTTTTATTATTTTCAAACGTGGTAATCTTCTTTAGTATTATCAAATTTGAAGTTAAAAGAGAAGTGCATAATATAAGGGTTTGCCAAATTTCCATCATAACACCTTTTTAGAAAATTTTTTTACCGCATGAAACTCTCTGTTTTCTGTTAGCAGATAATCAACTTCCAGCTGATTCACCTTGTAAGTATGTAAAATTGTGATTAGATCTTTCAATTTTTCCGATTCAACGAATAAAGCCAAACTGATATTTTCAGTAAATGCTATATCATCCTTATGCACACGAATATGACGCTTCTCCAACTCATATTCAATTCGCGTCCATTCAGCGTATCCACAAGTGATTTCAATTTTCTCAAATAAACGAAATTCATACAAACCTGACTTATTAATTGCTTCAAGTGCCGCTTGAGAATAGGCATCAATTAAACCACGAATGCCCAATTTATGTCCTCCGAAATACCTTGAAACCACCACAACTAAATTCGTTATCTCGTTTTTCTCAATTGCACCAATTATTGGTTTGCCGGCTGTACCAGATGGTTCTCCATCATCGGAGAAAAAGACTTCTTGATTTTCTTTGTTTTTTCCGATGATAATTTTGTATCCCCAACAATTGTGATTGGCCTTTAAGTTCTCAGAAGAACGTTCGGCAATAAAGGCCCTGGCCTCTTCAGAGGTTTGGACCCTTTTTACCGAACCTATAAATCTCGATCTTCTGATGACTATTTCGCTTTGAGCTTCATTGCCAATAGAGAAAAAAGTTACTTTCCTTCTACTATCTCCGCTATGTCTAATGAGGCGGTTCCTCCGTAAAATTCATTTAGGTATTCCATGTCTTTACCCATTACAATTGAGGTACCCTTTTTCATGGAATTTTTATACGCTGTCATGATTCGCCAGAATCTGTAGAAATCCGGATCCTGAGAGAATGCTTTTGCATAAATTTCCAAAGCAGCCGCATCCCCTTCACCACGAAGTACCTCAGCAGTTTTTTCTGCTGCTGCAACGATAATTTCCGCATCTTTTTGTGCTCTAGCTCTTGTATTCTGAGCCTGTCTTTCTCCCTCGGCACGAATCAATGAAGCCTCTTTATTCCTTTCAGATTTCATTCTCTCAAAGACTGCCTGTTGGTTTGCTGAAGGTAGGTCCGTTCTCTTTACATCAACATCCAGGATATCAATACCATACTGTTTCATGGAGTTTTCAGCTGTTTCTGTTATTTGTTGAAGAGAACTTCTTCTTCTTTCGGATATGATATCACCGATAAACAATGAAGCAAATTTATCTCTCAATCTGGAATAGACTACATCATCCAGTCTCGTCAAGGCGGATGTTATTGTTCTCATGGTTTCAATAAACAATTGTGGTTCGTTGATTCTCCATAAGACATATGTGTCCACTTCCAGTCTTTTTTGGTCTGTGGTTAAAATGCTTTCGGGTGGAATATCGTAGAGCTGTATTCTTTTGTCCCTTGTTAATATGGTGTCAACGAATGGTGCTTTGAAATAAAGTCCCGGTTCAGTGTTTACGGTCAATATCTTACCAAATCTTGTTCTTACAGCTAATTCGGTCTGATCAACCTGATAAGTGAATAAGCCGAAAACGATGAAAAACAGTATGAAAATGACTAAGGTCCAGATTACTTTTTTCATTTCGAATCACCTCCGGAGAGAACACTGTCCAAGTCAAGAAAGTTCAGTGTATCGCTTTGATCGTTGAAAAGTAATATCTTTTTTGCTTCCGGAAGAATCTCTTCCATCGTTTCGATATAAAGTCTTGTTCTAGTTATATCCGGAGCTTCGATGTATTTTTCAAGGATATTGACGAATCGGGCAACTTCACCTTCTGCGTTTAATATTTGGACTTCCCTGTATGCCGATGCATCCTGAACTGTTTGCGAAGCTTCTCCCTGGGCTCTTGGTACGATATCGTTGTAATAGGACAGGGCTTCGTTAATGATCTTTTCCTTGTCCTGAAGAGCGCTGTTGACATCATCAAAAGCGGCGAGAACCGGATCCGGTGGATTAACCTCCTGTAAGCGGACATTTTCAATTTTTATTCCTACACCATATTTATCCAAAGCGTCCTGAATCGCCTGTTTAGCTTCAATAGCTATTGCATCCCTGTCACTGGTTAAAACTTCGTTGACTGTTCTCTGTGCTACTCTTTCCCTAATCATAGCTTCAGCTACATATTTGACAATCGTATCGGGGTCTTTCACATTAAATGCGTATAATTCAGGCTCTTTTACCCGATACTGAATGGCTGATTCTACATCTGCGAAGTTGTTATCCCCTGTCATCATTAGCGATTCTTTGTCCACATCCGCATATCTTCCCGACGAAGTAGTCCTGAAACCAATCTCAATTTTTCTCAAAGTCAACACATCTACAATTTTAACAGATTCAAAGGGTGCAGGCAGATGATAGTTGATACCTGGATCGTCCGTTCTAACAAATTTTCCGAACCTTTTTACCAATCCGAGTTCAGATGGTTGTACCTGATATATACCGGTTGCAAAGTATATACCGATGATGATTAGTATCACTAAAATGGAAAAGGTACTGATAAATTTCTTGACCTTTTCGATAGTTTCCTGGCGTCTTTCAAAATCTCCTTCCATTCTTACACCTCCGTGTTATTTAGCATTCCGGTAATGAAAAAAGTGCCACTGCATTTTCACATAAAATTTCTTCTACGTCAAGTACCGGGATGTTTTTTGTTTTTGCAATTTCTTGAGCAATAAATTTTACATATGCCGGTTCATTTCTATGTCCTCTCTTTGGAACTGGTGTCAAATAAGGACAGTCCGTTTCGATAACAATTCTTTCTATGGGTATTTTCCTTAATGTGTCTCTTAAAGATTGATTTTTTTTGAATGTAATCGGTCCTCCTATACCTATGAAAAGATTCAAGTCGAGAAATTGCTTGGCGTGATTTGCATCTGATAAAAAACTGTGCACCACACCACCAGCCTTGGGGATTCCTTCATATTTTAAAATATCAAGCACTTGTGAGTATGCATCCCTGATATGAAGGACAATCGGTAAATTGATCTCCGTTGCGAAATTCAAGAATTTTATAAAACATTTTTTTTGAAGATCAACCGGTGAATAATTCTTGAAAAAATCCAATCCTATCTCCCCGATTCCAACGACTTTGCTCATCTTTGAGAGTTTTTTAAATCCTTCAAACTCAGTATCATTTATTGATTTGGCATCATGGGGATGAACACCGACCACTGCAAACACTCTTTCGTTTTTATAGGCCAGTTGTACTGCCTTTTCTGAAGTCGGAAAGTCTACGCCAATTTCTACGATATATTTTAATTCGCCACCCAGTGAGGCAATAATATCTTGTCTGTCATGGTTAAACCTTTCATCCCAAAGATGAGTATGAGTATCTATCCACATCTTTCATTCAGCCTTTCATAAGTTTTGCTAAATTCTCCTTAAAAGGAGGATAAACAATCCCTTTTTCTGTAACAATTGCCGTTATATTTTCTGATGGTGTGACATCAAACGCCGGGTTGTATACAGATATTCCTTTAGGTGCGACTCTTTGGCCTTTAAAAGTGGTAATTTCCTCATGAGACCTTTCTTCAATTGGAATATCTTTTCCACATAGAGTTTCCATATCTATTGTTGGGGTTGGTGCGGCAATATAAAAGGGAATTTTAAATTCTTTTGCCAGAACAGAAAGGGTCATTGTACCGATTTTATTTGCCGTATCACCGTTTGCAGCCACTCTGTCGCAACCAACGATAACGGCGTTTATTTTACCCTGGGACATAACGACACCTGCCATGTTATCACAGATAAGTGTAACATCCATTCCCGCCTCAAGAAGCTCAAAAGCAGTCAACCTTGCTCCTTGATTATAAGGGCGAGTCTCATCAGCGTATATTTTGAATCCCCAGCCCCTTTCATGTCCAAGATACATGGGAGAAGTTGCAGTTCCATATTTGTAAGTGGCCAAAGCACCTGCATTACAATGAGTTAGTAATCCATCTCCTTTTTTTAATAGAGTTAAAAAGTTTTCACCGATAATTTTACAAATATCAACATCCTCTTTATTGATCAGTTTGGCCTCAGATAAGAGAACTTTCTTGATATCGTTGACTGGTCTTTTACAATTGAGTTCAGCGGTGACTACCATTCTTTTGATTGACCATTCTAAATTTACGGCAGTTGGTCTTGCTTTAACCAAATACTGCCCGTTGGCTTTTAATTCGTCCAGTAATTCTTGTGAAGAGCCCGAAAAATCAAGTACTGATAAATACATTCCATAGCCAGCAGTTATTCCTATTAATGGAGCACCTCTCAATTCCATATCTCTGATAGCATTAAAAATTTCTTCTTTAGTTTTTCGCTTATTAAAAACAATCGAATTGGGCAGTTGTCTTTGATCGAGAATTTCTAAATGATCTTTCTTAAAAATGATAGGTAATAATATCTCATTCAAATTCGTTCACTCCCTTTAATTGTCCAACCATCTTACTAATGCCGTATCGTGCTTATGAGGTAAAAGTCCGTTTCGCGGTATAACTCTGATACTGTAATCGTAACGACCTCTTTCAGGAAGGTGAGCCTTTCCGCGATAAATATAAGTGTTATGAAGGGTTTGCTTTTCTAGTTCCATTGGGAATATTTCATATCCTTCCATCTCATTGTGGATATTATACCTTGCAAAATAAAGTTCAACAGAAAGATATTCCGGATCAATATCTCCTGCAAAAAGGGTTGCGGTGAATTCGATATCCATGTTTACCGGAATCTCTTCCCCTTGATGATATTGTGTTTCTGTGTTAATCCTCACAGCTTCCCATTCAGCTTTTATCTTCCGTTTCCAGGAAGATAGTTCTTTTGCGCTTTTATAATCATCAGCCTTTATCTTTTGGCCGTATTTATAGGCAGGCATGTATAATTTGTTCAAATAATCGATAAGCATTCTATGAGTGTTAAATTCAGGGATACAAGATTTCATCGAGAGTCTCATCATGTTGATAAAACCTGTTGGTAAACCCTCTTCGTTTCTTTCATAATATAGAGGGATAATCTCTTTTTCCAGAGTATCGTAAAAACTTACAGCATCAACAGTGTCCTGAATATTCGTGTTTTCATATTCTCTACCATCTCCTATGACCCAACCGTTATTACCGTTATAACCTTCGACCCACCAGCCATCGAGAACGCTGAAATTTACTCCGCCATTGACCGGTACCTTCTGTCCGCTTGTGCCACTTGCTTCATGGGGTCTTCTTGGTGTGTTAAGCCATATATCAACACCGGAGACAAGATAACGAGCTACCTCCATGTCGTAGTTTTCAAGAAACACGATTTTGTTCTTAAAGGGATCTTCACGAGTTATTTCGTAGACTCTTTTTATCAGTTCCTGCCCGGGTTTATCAGCGGGATGAGCCTTTCCTGCAAAAACAAATTGGACAGGCCGTTCTGAATTGGTGATGATATTCTTCAAACGTTCAATATTTTTTAAGAAGAGGGTCGCTCGCTTATAAGTGGCAAACCTTCTGGCAAAACCTATTGTAAGGGTATCCGGATCTAAAATGCTTTCAATTTCCCTAAGCTGCTCAATTGTTTCACCGTTTCTTTCTCTTTGCAATTTGATTCGTTGATGGATGAATTCAACCATTGATTTTTTCATTTTGTTTGTTACGTTCCATAAGACCTTATCGGGTATATCCTCCAACTTCTTCCAAAATTCTACGTTTGGAATATTAAATTTCCAATCTTGCATATATTCGTCGTACATCGCTCTCATGTCATTGTTTAACCATGTTTCAAGATGTATTCCATTGGTCACATGATCAATGGGGATTTCCTGAACAGGGATATCGTACCAGGCATTTTTCCACATAGCCCTTGATACTTCACCATGTAACTTACTGACACCATTTCTCCATGCAGTCATATTTAATGCAAATACAGTTAGATTGAAGAGGTTATGATCACCTTCTTTTTCAATTCCCAGTTCCAAAAATTCTTTTCTAGATATGGATAAACGACTCCAAAAATGAGCAAAGTATTTTTCCATCAAATGGAGAGGAAATGCATCGTTACCTGCAGGAACAGGTGTATGTGTAGTAAATACAGTCTTTGCTCGGACTGCCTCAAGCGCTTCAAAAAAGGTTAGCGATTTTCCCTCTACAAGTTCTCGAATTCTTTCCAGCGCCATAAAGACCGAATGCCCCTCATTCATATGCCAAACACTAGGTTTATATCCTGTCATTCGGACAGCCCTGACACCACCGATTCCCAGTAATATTTCTTGTCTGATCCTCATTTCCTGACCGCCGCCATATAACTGAGAAGTAATCTCTCTGAATTTAGGCGGATTTTCTTTAACATCAGTATCAAGAAGCAGTATAGTCGATCGCATGATTTGAGCTTTCCACACTTTTGCAACAAGATTACCATCAGGTAATGGTACAGTGATTTTTATTTCTTCATTTTGATCATTTTTAATGGGAACAACTGAAAAGTCTGCAAAATCATATTCAGGGTAATCCGATTCTTGCCAGCCCTGATTGTTGATCTTTTGTTGAAAATAGCCGTTCCTATAAAGTAGTCCGACTCCCAAAAGAGGTATACCAAGATCACTTGCAGATTTTACATGATCTCCTGCCAGAATACCAAGACCGCCTGAATAAATGGGGAGAGATTCGTGTAATCCAAATTCAGCAGAAAAATAAGCAATTAAAAAATTCCCCTTCTCTTCTTCATCAAGCACTTCTGTCAAATTAAAATAGGTCTTTTTGTCCATTAAATAATAGTTGAATTTCTTATAAACTTCATCATATTTTGATAGATATTCTTCCGATTTAGATGCTTTGTCCAGTCTTTTTTGACTGATATGTTTAAGGAATCTCACAGGATTTCTTTGAACAATCTGCCATAAATATGGATTCATGTTTTCAAATAAAGATCTGACCTCCGGATTCCATGCATTCCAAAAACTATATGCAATCTCACGGAGTCCCTTTATACGTTCGGGTATATGAGGAACTACCGATATACTATTAAATTTATTCATTCTAAACCTCCCAGAGCAATGTTGGGTCTATTATAGCATATCCCCATTTTTCTATTTGTTTCTCAGCGTAAATTTCACTTTCTTTTTGAACAGTGTTAAGATGAAGAAGAATGTTGTCAAGAGTAGAATAATCATAGCACCTGAAGGAATGTTTAAATAGTAGGAAAGCCAAAGCCCTGTAAGGCTTATAACCATTCCGATAATACTGGAAATGATCATTATTTTTTTTAAGTTATATGTAAATAACTTTGCGATTGCCGTGGGGGTCGTTAATAAAGCAATGACCAGTATGATACCCACCACTCTTATTAAAACCACTATACTTAATGCGATTAATAAAAACAAAAAATAGTCCATGAACACTGTGTTGATACCAATAACAAATGAAAATTCATCATCAAAGAGAAACGCCATCCATTTGCTAAAAAAAGCTATGATAACCAATACTGTAAAAAGAACCAATGTAAGAATAATATATAGATCAAATCTGGTTACAGTTAAAATATCTCCAAACAAATAAGAGGCCATATCAGGGGGATATCCCGGAGAAAGATAGATAAATAAAATCCCCAGTGCCATACCGGATGACCATAATATGCCTATCAGTGTATCAGTATTGGTGCTTGTCTTCCTTTTAATTGATGTAATTAAAAGGGATGACCCCGCGGAAAAGATCAGAGCGCCAATAATTGGTTCAAAACCAAGCCAATAACCCAAACCGATTCCTCCAAAGGCGGTATGTGCAATACCTCCACTCATCATAACAAGTTTTTTCTCAACCACAATAGTGCCGATAATACCACATACGATGCTTGCCATGATGGCTGTCAGGAGGGCGTTTTGCATAAATTGATAATTTAGAATGGCATTAATCATGATAAACACCTTCATCCTCTTTGAATACTCTGTGAGGGACACCATGGGCTATTAGGTCAACCGGACAGCCAAACGTGTCGTTAATAACTCCCTGAGTTAATTTTTCAGACCCATGATAATGGATTTTTTTGTTTAAACAGGCAACAGTATTAAAATAAGAGGAAATGGCCCCCATATCATGTGTTACAATTAATATAGTCATTTTTGGTGTAAGAGCGTTCAATATTTGATAAATCTGATTCTTGGTTTTTGTGTCGATACTGGCAGTTGGTTCATCTAGTAATAGAATTTTCGGATCTTTCATTAATGCCCTTCCCATTAGAACCTTTTGGAGCTGTCCCCCTGACAATTGACCGATTTGTCTTTTCTTAAGGTCCAATAATCCCAATTGTTTTAAAATATTGTGGGCTTTTTCAATATCTTCACTAGAAAACCTTTTAAATGGTATTAAGTGCTTTTTTAAGGACCCCATTAAGACAACTTCTTCAACACCCACAGGAAACAATCGATCAAATTGGGCAGCTTGGGGAACATATCCAAGCCAGCCTTTTTCACGAGCAATTTCTACATCTTCGTTGTAGATCTTAACTGTTCCTGAATCAGGTTTAATCAATCCGGAAATAACTTTCAGGAGAGTTGTCTTCCCACCACCGTTTGGGCCTATAATAGCAGTCATCTCAGATGCCGGGAAACTTACCGTAATATCAGAAAGGACATTGAAAAATCCAAATGTCACATTAATATCCTTTAACACAATGGCGATTTCTTTATCCATCATTTTTCTCCCAAGACTTCCAGGAATATCTGTCCCATATTTTTTAAATTCTCAATGTATTCAAAGGAAAGAGGGTCCAACTTTAAAGCCTTCCCACCTATTTCATTTGCAAAAGCCCTTGTTTGAGAACTATCAATTTCCGCCTGATAAAATATGACTTTGTATTTTTTTTCTTTAGCTAATTCAACCATCTCAGCTAATTTCTTTGGTGTTGCCTCTTTCCCGTTATCCTCCAATGCATACATCGTTAAAGAATAATCATCAGCAAAATAGCCAAAAGAAGGGTGAAAACAAAAAAAACCTTTGCCTTCTATAGAAGATAATTGCAGATGCAATTCCTGATCCAGTTGATTGAGATTAGTAATGTAATCCTTTGCGTTTGCTTTGTAAAAATTTTTGTTTTGAGGATCAGCAGAACTCAAATAATCTCTTATAGCTTCAATCATAACAACTACTCTCTTTGGAGATAACCAGATATGAGGATCCCTGTTATGTGCTTCAAAGTATCTTGGTTCATAAACAGAATCCACTAGCTTCTCCAAATTTACAATCTTAACATCCGAGGCGTTTTTAGCTATTTTTGGAAGGATATTTGAAGCTTCAGCAGGGACACCAATAGTAAAGTATACGGAAGAACGAGAGAATTCGATGATTTGTCGGGCTGTTGGAGCGTAATTTGATGGACTATAACCCGGTGGTATAATGACACTGACATCCACTAATTCCTTACCTACTGCCTTGACAAAAGTTTTTTGTGGTGGAATAGATACTGAGATTTTTATGGCTGAAAAAAAGGTTATGGATAATAGTAAAAAGAAAGCAAGCAACATTAATTTCCTCATTTATTTTTCTCCTTTACATTTCTCGCAAAGGCCGGTGAAGTAAAATACATGCGAGTTTATTTTAAAATTGTGTTCTTCCAAGACCGCTTTTTCCAAAAATCCAGCGGCACATTTGTTAAATACCTGAATATTTGAACATCTTTCGCAATAAAGAAAATGACTGAATTTATTTTGGTAAAAAAAGAAGCGTATGGACTTTCCAAAGGATGCCGACTCAATAAAATGATTTCTTTCCAAAAAATCAATGGCACGATAGATGGTTGAAACATTCATGTTATTGTTAATTTCATTTTTGATTTGTCCAATTGTGAGGGGCTTATCAGCTACTTTTAAAACCTCAAGTACCCTTTCACGATTTTTTGTAAATCTCAAAATCCTCACCACTTTGCAAATGATTCGCGATATCTTATAGTATTCTATCATTTTTAGTGGTTATTTGCAAAAAAAAAAGACCCGTTTTACCGGGTCCTATAAAAATTAAAGAGATTTTTTTATTTAAAATTCTTGTTTTCAATTTCTTGTACCTGTTTGTAGGCATTAGTCAAGAAATCTTTTTTAAATTCAAAACCTTCAAGAAAGTCCGTATTCAACCATCTGTCCAACATGTCAATTGCTTCCTGAGGAGCCAGTTTCCACCCTCCCATGGTAAGGACATTGGCGTTGTTAATCACTTTACACATTTTAGCAGCATAGCTTCCTTCAACGACAGCGGCATAAACTCCCTTAAATTTGTTTGCTACAATGGACATTCCCATACCGGTACCACAGCATAACAATCCCTTTTCATATTCACCTGATTGGATCTTTTCTGCAACCTTCGGTGCCACTTCATAGTAAGCTTGAAAGTCATCAAGATTGTACATCCCCACATCTTCCACTTCATAGCCCTTTTCTATTAAGTGTTCTTTTAAAGCTTCCTTTAGAGGGAATCCGGATTTATCAGCTCCAATTATTATTTTTTTCATTTGTTTACCTCCTTAATTTTTAACAACTCTGTTTTAAACTGTGATTTTTTTCGAATAAAAACGGGTGGCTTTCCAATAGGAGAAGCAATTGTATGAAGGCCTCCCCTATATTCATTTTCATCCCAAAGATCAATCCATTCATCATCTGGAAGAAAGACTTCATGGTTTTCTTCACCGGGTTTAATTACAGGACTGACGAGAATATCTCGACCTAAAAGGTATTCATATTGAATATCTTTTGTGTCTTTTGTGGGATAATGAGTGTAAAGACTTCTCATGAACGGGATACCAGACTTTGAATTTTCTTCATTTAGCATTTGTAGATAAGGTTTCAGATTAACATGAACAGAAACCATTGTCGCCAGATGTTCTAAGGCTTCATCATCACAATCAAATTGACAGTTTATCTCAGGTCTGTTTCCTTCATGGGTTCTCATAACAGGTGTGAATGCCGCAAGTTCTGTCCATCTCATGAATAACTCTTTTGATCTGATAATCTTTCCCAGTTGATTATCGAATGTTGTATATCCACCAATATCTGAATGGCTAATCCCAAAACCACTAAGTCCAAGTGATAATGAGGCGGGGATTACGGATGGCAGACCATCATCAATGCTCCAATCTACCATTTGGTCTCCATTCCACATTAGTGTGGAGTAGCGTTGAGTAAAGGAATAGCCGGATCTTGTAAAGAAAACAACATCTCCCAGTTTTTGCATTTCTTCAACAGCCTCTCGATTTAGCTTGGCCCAGATCACAGGGAATTTATTATGGAGTAGAGCAGCATCTTCACCACTAAATGGTGTACAATCACAGGGAGTGTATTCTCCAAAATCAGCCATCCATCCGGATAGACCAATAGAAAGCATGTTTTTTTTGATGATTTCCTTTAACCACAAATAGGCTTGAGGATTGGATAAATCAACGATAGCAGCGGGGAATGTTGTGACTTCTACTAAATATTCTTCCCCCAAAGCATTTTTTAAAATAAACCCTTTTTCTTTTGCTTCCTGATATAATGATCCTTCCAAAGCAAGAAACGGATTAATATAGCCCATCGTGCGTATTCCCTTTTCTTCAAGTTCTTTAATGGTTTTTGGGAGATCAGGATACATAAATTCTTCAAATTGCCAATTCCACATTAATTGCTTCCCAAAAGCGGTGATCCTTTTACCTTCCCAATCTTGTATCCATATGGCTGATATCTTAATTCCTTTTTTGAGTGAGTGCTCGATCTTAGGTAGAACCATTTTGGTCCCCCCTTGGAGTCCTAATACCATGCCATCAAAGATCCAATCAGGTAATGGTGGTTGCAAGCCAAAATAATGGGATTGCTTTGTTAAAGTGGATAAAAAATCCTTTTCCACTCCAACCACAATTTCGGAAGGTATATGCCAACATTCAATTTGAGTGTAATCTTCGTGTGTGAAGTCAAATTCCATAAAACAAGAATGGTTGATATGGCAAAAGATATTTGACGTAGTAAGAAAGGACGGCTGTGAATAATAGGTTGTGTACCAATCACCTCCGGCCTTATCAAATTTGTCGGCTAAAAATGTGAGTAATTCTTTTTTATTTCTGCCAATTCCTTGTTCTGAAACCCATATTGGTAATTTATGCCCCTTAAGATTGAGTTTGGAATATTGTTCACCACATCCATAGACGGCTTCATCTCTATTTGAAACAAAACGAACCCAAAAACGATTTAGGTGTTCGTTTTCTGTTATAAGCTTTAACCTCAACAAACCTTTTTCATCTTCTTGAAAGGCTATGGTAAGCTGCAACGCTCCAAAAAAGAAGCGAATATTGGCATTATTAGGACTACTTTCGAGAATTTCAAAATCAGCTAAAGGATATTTTGATTCTAATTCAGTGCTTATTTCAAAATTCCCATGATACATATCGTATTTTGAAATACCCTTACCAAGAAAAAAAGAAGGGTTATTAGGCGAATGTTTGATGATGAGTTTTCCGTTAAAGGCTATTTTTAACTCCTGATTGTTTTCTTTTACATTCAGCATTTTCTCAGCCTTTTCTCTTTATTGCTTTTTTTGCTGCTGCAACAATATCTTCTGCAGTCATTTTGTATTTTTCAAGTAGAAAATCTGTTAACCCTACTTCACCAAAATGATCTCTGATCCCAATTCTTTCAAGAGGTACAGGATAATTTTCGCTAAGGACTTCTGATACGGCACTTCCCCAGCCGTTTATAATACTATGATTTTCAGCAGTAACAATAGCACCTGTTTCTTTAGCAGCTTTAACAATTGTCTCAGCATCAATGGGCTTCAGTGTATGCATGTTTAAAACTCTTGTGTGTATGCCTTCTTTTTCAAGAATATCTGAGGCTTTCATGGCATTTTTAATCATAATACCACTGCAGATTATTGTGACATCGTTTCCCGATTTCATTTCGTGGATTTTTCCCAGCTTAAATTCTGTACCTTCTGAGAAATAACTGTCCTTGGATTTTCTTGCCAATCTCATATAAACAGGACTATCTACTGTTGCTATCTGTGGAAGCAAAGAGCTTAATTGAATAGCATCAGCTGGCTCAACAATCATCATATTTGGGACTCCCCGGATCAGTCCGGCATCTTCCACACTCATATGTGTTCCTCCGTTTAATTCTGCTGTCACACCGGGATCAGTACCACCTATTTTTGCATTCAACTTAGCATAAGCGATAGAGATAGCGATTTGGTCCAAAACTCTTCTTGTGGCAAACGGTGTAAAGGAATGGGCAAATGGTATCTTTCCTGCAACGGCCAGTCCAGATGCTACCCCAATCATGTTTGCTTCTGCAACTCCCACATCGATAAACCGCTCAGGATATTTTTCTTTAAAAGAAGTTGTACCGGTGGCTTTCATCAGATCTGCTTCAAGCACAACGATTCTGTCATCTTTTTCAGCCATTTCTAACAGCAATTCTGCATAGACTTGTCTTAATTCTTTGTCATTAGCCATTTTATACACCCGCTTCCTTTAACTCATTGATTGCCTTTTTCCATTCTTCTGTAGAGACTTTCATATTATGACAGCTGATTTTGTTCTCTGCAAAATAGGCGCCTTTTCCTTTGATGGTATTTAAAATAATCATCGTAGGTTTTCCGTTTTTTTGTTTAGATTCCTCCAACACATGGCATATCTCTTGGATATCATGCCCATTGATTGAATAAACATCCCAGCCAAAGGCTTTCCATTTTTCCGCAAGAGGTTCCAACGAGTTAA
>CAZRYM010000020.1:0-24577 GCA_964604305.1 uncultured Thermotogaceae bacterium
TATGTGAATTACGATGCCTCGGCAACCGGAGACACCCTTGCGCAATTGGTTAGCAAGATTAACGCAGCTGACAGCCGTATTTACGCAGAGGTTGAAGATCTGGGAGGAACACTGAACCTCAAAATCGGCAGTACGGAGCCTGATGTCAATATCTCGTTGTCTGATTCGGGGGACGTTCTGGAAACCTTAAACATAGACACCACCGAAGCCACCGGCCATCATTCAAACGGCTACACTACAACCGGACATTCTGAAAGTGGTTTTCAGGAAGCAGAGCAGGCCGTTGCCACAGTGAATTTTGGAGGCATTGAAACAGAAATTACCAGTGACAGCAACACCTTTACGAACGTATTGCAAGGAATTAATTTTACAGCACGTCAGGAAAGTGCCACACCGGTTACGGTTACGGTCACACAAAATATAGAAGAAACAAAAGAACACATCATGGATTTTGTTGATGAATATAACGATCTGATGGATTATCTTTATGAAAGACTTTATGCCGAAGACGATCGAGTTCAAACAACAACCACTACCACAGATGGTGAAGATTCAGAAGAAGAAACTGATGAACTTGCCGATGTTTTGGTAGGTGATCCATTATTGCGAAGTGTTTTCGAGGAAATGAAATCCATGGCCTATCAGGATATGGATGCAGGTGGTCAGGAACTGTATTATTCAAACACCATGTCTGGCAGTGAAGAAAGCACGTTGTATGAGCTTGGGGTGAGGTTGCCTTCCGGAACCACCGGGACACTTTCCATCCACGTAGAGGGATTTGACGATCCCATCGAAATGACATACAGCGAAGATGACACCGTAGAGGACATCGTCAACAGAATGGCCCTATATGGTGACTATAATGTGAACGCCACCATAGAAGAAGACGGCAACGGCTCATTTGTCTTTAAGATTTCCAGCACTAACGACATCATCATCACAGACACAGCCACCACCGGATATTCCGGTTTAAAAAGCACCCTGTTAACCAATCATGGAGATACATCCTTGAAATATGATTATCTCACTGAAATTGGTGTGGGGGCTTCAGACGGCTTCAGTGACTACACCAATTCCTACAGAAATATCATGCGGGGAAGGCTTTCAATCAACGATCAACTCCTTGAAAACGCCCTAAGAAGCGATTCTGAAGCGGTTTGGGAGAGTTTCGGAATTTCAACAACTATTGCCGGGACAGAAATGAAGGGATTCGCAACGCAGTTATCCGATAAAATCTACGATTACAATATGTTCAACACCGGAAAAATCCAGCGGATTGTTGGATACAACGGAAGCTTATCTCAGGAAATACGTCGGATAAACAGCGAGATTGTTGACTGGTCTACCAGACTAAATAGGAGATTTGAAGCTTTATGGGCCAAATATTCGAGTTTGGAGCAGACCCTCAGTCGGCTTCAGGAACAGGGAGCTGCATTGCAAAACGCCTTTGCCAATCTGAACGGAGGAAATTGATAATAGAAAACAATCATTATTATAGAGAGCAAAATAAAAGACTCGATCAGCTCCTGGTTGATCGAGGCTTTTTTTCATCAAGATCAAAGGCAGCTGCTGAAATAATGCTGGGCAATGTGATCGTCAATGAAGAAAAGATCACAAAGGCAGGGAAACGCTTTTCTGATGATTGTACCATCAAGCTCAAAAAACTTTCCATACCCTATGTCAGTCGGGGTGCATTGAAACTTAAAAGGGCATTTGAGCTCTTTAAACTTTCTGTTGATAATAAGGTATGTGTGGACTTGGGTGCTTCTACCGGCGGCTTTACGGAGATCCTGTTGATAAATGGTGCTAAAAAAGTATATTCGGTGGATGTGGGATATGGACAGTTGGATTGGAAGATCCGTACTAATGCAAGGGTAGTGCCCATGGATAAGACAAATGCCAGATACTTGGAAAGAGATTCATTCCATGAGCCGATTGAATTTATCACCGGAGACCTTTCCTTTATCTCCCTGAATCTTATCTTACCCGTTGCTTATAAATTATTATTTCCTGCCGGAGTGGGCGTCTTTCTCATCAAACCTCAATTTGAATTGTCTCCGGAATATAATATCAAAGGAATTGTAAAAAACAATGAAGATCGATTTTTAGCAGTTCAAAAGGTTATCAATTTTTGTAAAGAAATCGGTTTTACAATAGCCGATTTTGCCCCTTCGCCTGTAAAGGGCTCAAAAGGGAACGTGGAATACCTTGTAAAGATTTCTTTACCTTATTCAGAGGATCAAATGTTAGATGATACAATAGTAAAAGAAAGAATCTTTAAAACGAAAGGATGATTGACAGTTGAAAAAGATTACATACGAAGACCTTCTGCTTTTTAAAGACGGAGAATTTGATTTTGTGGACGGTCTTTCAGATGATTTTGACTGCACAAAAGCACATTCACGGGCTTTTGAAGCCATGCAGGCAGGCTTTGACATCAAATCCCGTGATTACAATATATTCGTCGCCGGTGATACCGGTACGGGAAGAAGAACATTTGTCAGACAGACGGTAGAAAAGGTTGCAAAGAAGAGACAAAAGGCTTCGGATTGGATTTATGTCCATAACTTTGATGATCAGTGGTGTCCAAACGCCATTGCCCTTAATGCAGGAACAGGAAAACATCTTCAAAAGGACATCAAAAAGCTGCTGGAGGATTCTCTTAAAGCTCTTGACAATCTGTTTGAAGGGGAAGTCTACCAGCAAAAGGCACAAGAGTTGAAGTCTGAATATGATGAAAAACAGAAGAACTTGTGGAATCAAATAACTGGTAAGGCAAAAACACTGGGATTCAGCCTCAAAATCGCTCCTAACGGGATTATTACAAATCCCTTGAAAAACGGGAAAAAGATCAGCCAGGAGGAAATTGATAACCTGGAGGGTGGAGAGAGAGAAACCTACGAATCCAACCTTGTCAAGTGTAAACAACTGGTGGAGGGATATCTTTACAAATCACGTGTATTAAGCAATGAATATGAAGAAGAATCGGAAAAAATGAATACTGAAAGTGCCCAATTTACCTTAAAACCTATTTTTGAAAAATACAAAAAAAAATATATTGAATACGACAGCATCAACGAGTTTTTAGACAACATACTCAATGACATGACTGAAAATCTCATGGTGTTAATGGGAGATAACGAAGAGGAGATACAACGTTTGTACAACCGTTATAAAATCAACGTCTTTGTAGACCATACCGGAGATGATGGAGCACCTGTAAGATTTGAGTTGAATCCCACTTATTCCAATCTCTTTGGAAAGATCGAATACCTTTCCAGAAATGCGTATTTATATACCGACCATACGCTGATCAAACCCGGTTCTTTTCATAAGGCGAATGGCGGTTACATCATCATAGAAGCAAAAGACATCCTGAATGACTTTTATGTATGGGATACGCTAAAAAAAATGCTTTACTCCCAACAGATTACTGTGGAAAATATCGAAAGCAGAAGCGGGTATTCCTCTCTTGCTACCATCAAACCCGATCCGATTCAGTTGGATATCAAAGTCATATTGATAGGTGAGCCTTATTTGTATGACATGCTATATGATATGGATCCCGACTTCGAAAAACTTTTTAGGATAAAAGCCGAGTTTGATTATGAATTAAATAACACGCATGAGAACAGACAGCTGATCGCATCATTCATGAAAAATGTAATCAACGAAAAGAAACTGATGGATATCACACCCGATGGGGTTCAGGTCATTGTGGAGCACCTATTGCGTTTATCAGGATCTAAAAGAAAGCTGTCCACTCTTTTCAGCAAGGTTTCGGACCTTTTAATCGAATCATCAAGACTGGCCAAAATACAGGGTAAGGAAAAGATAGATGCTGAAATCCTTAAAAAGACACTTGCTTCAAAAGAACATCGAGTCAGTCTCGAGCGTGAGAAGATCGACGATATGATAGCAGACGGTGATATTATCATCAAAACAAACGGAAAAGCAACAGGAGAGCTTAACGGATTAAGCGTTCTCAATACCGGTGATTACGTCTTTGGTATTCCCGCCAGGATCAGTTCGGATTATTCTCTGGGGAGCTCGGGTATTGTTGATATCCAAAGAGAAGTTGATTTGAGTGGAAAGATCTATAAAAAGGCTGTTTTGACTTTGGAAAGTTTTTTTGAAGCCAACTATTCAAAGGAATTCCCCTTTTCTGTAAAAGCTACAACCTCTTTTGAGCAAACCTATGGTGAAATAGACGGTGACAGTGCCACTATAGCGGAAACTATTTCGCTTATTTCAGCCATCAGCCACATCCCATTAAAACAGGGAATTGCTGTAACGGGTTCTATGAGTCTTAAAGGTGAGGTACAAAGCGTTGGTGGAATCAGCGAAAAGGTTGAGGGCTTCTACAGAGTCTGTAAACGATGCGGATTAACAGGAGAACAAGGCGTAATCATTCCAGACAAAAACCTGGATTCTTTGATATTGGATGATGAAGTCATCCGGGCGGTTAAAAATGGAAGATTTCATATCTGGACTGTGGAACATCTTTACGAGGCAATAGAAATCCTGACTGAAAAACCTGCAGGAATTAAGGGGAAAACCGGTAAATTCCCCAAAAACTCTGTAAATTACTATCTCATGAAAAACCTGGAAAAATTTCACAAGAAGATGCAGGAGGAACACGAGCACGAACATGACTCAAAAAGTCAGGAATCTGAAAAAGAGCATCAATAAATAGTAGAAATAAAATGGATGCAGTTATGCCGATGCGATTCAAAATCATGATATAATCTAGGTAAATGAAGAAAAACGGAGGGGTAATAATGAAAAAAATAACATTGATCGTTTTAATCGTAATGATGTCGGTCACTTTATTTTCCGACTGGCTTGTTGAAGTAAAAGTTGAAGGAATGGAATACGAACACGATAACGCATTGGAAATGATGCTGTTACTGGAAACCATACAAAATGAGGTAACCGAGTATCAGGACATCAATGACTATATCTGGAAAACACCCCTGAGTGACAAGGGAATGTACAATGTAGAACGCTGGGACCAGTTGAGAGACCTGATTGTATCATTACTTCACAGAGAAGATTATAATTTTGTGGGGATATACACCAAGATGTGGCCCAACGGCAGCCAACTGATCCCTTTTATATACATCGAAAACAGATTTACACCTCCGGACCAGTTCGGTACCCCGGAAAATTTCGTCCAAAGAAATTTTGATCTGGTAAAAAACGAAAGTCTTATTGCAAAAGCATTTAACGAAGGGCAAGGTTACTTTACAACCAACGCAGCAAGGTTGATTGAATCCGGCTATGACAAAGATGCTGCCAGAGAATATCAACTGAAGGCGGGAGTACGAGGATATTTCGCTTATCCCTTGAAAAACGGAAAAACAACCATTGGACTACTTGTTATCGCAACAAAAGAACCCGGGCTTACTGAGGAACAATATTTCAGAATTCAGCAATACGGTGATGCTGCGGTTTGGCTTGTTGTACAAACGGTAGATCTGCTTGTACACCCCGAAAAAGTCGGAAAATAAACGGATTTCCTGCATAATGACCATACAAACCAACGTAGGAGAAATAACGGTAGAGGAAAAGGACATCGTCGTCTTCAAACAGGGACTTCCGGGATTTGAACGCCTTAGAAAATTTGCAGTGATTGCACTGGAGGATACCAGACCCATTCAGTGGCTGGTATCTCTGGAAGATAAAGAGGTTTCACTGCCGGTGATTGATCCATGGATGGTTCGATATGATTATCATCTTGATATTCCAAAAAACATCGTAGAATACTTAAACATTACCAAAGAAGATAAGGTTTTTATCATTACAGTTATCAGAATTCCCGATTCCAAGCCTGATACCATGACCGTAAACCTGGCCGCACCGATTATCATCAATCTGGATAACAACCTGGCTTTGCAATACATCCCTGAAAAGAGCGAATACCAGCTCCGTCACCTTGTAAAGGAAGAGTTGGAAAGATCAAAAAAACTGGCTCAGGAAAAAAACGGGGATGATTAGATGTTAATACTCAACCGAAAAAGCGAAGAGGAAATCTACATAGAAACTCCAGAGGGCAGAATCACCCTTAAGGTTATTGGAATAGACGGCAAGGCAGTTAAAATAGGCATAGATGCACCAAAGGAGTTTCCCATATATAGAGAAGAATTGTACCGACAGGTAAATATGGAGAACAGGGAATCGGTTATTAAAAAAGAATCCCTGGGTGAGATTTCCGATCTTTTTGGGAAAATGGATGATCAAAAATGACAAAAGTGGACCATGTTTTGGTCAACAGACTGGAAAAAATATCCCGTATCAAGCTTGACAATCGTGAAAGAGAAAGATTATGTCGAGAAATAAGTGAAGCTCTGGATTTTATTGGTGAATTTGAATGTCCTAAGAATCAGAAGTTGGTCAATTCCTCCGAACTTAAAGCAGGGTTGGAACAACTGCGGTCCGATACTGCGGAAAAGACTCGTTTCGCCTTTTTGGAAAATGTTCCCGAACAAGGGGAAGGCTATGTCGTTGTTTCAACAGAATAACAACAAAGACACGCTGAAAAAAGGAAAATATTATGAAGACATCGCCTGCAAGTATTTGAAGCGGAACAAATATAGGATTATCGAAAAGAATTACAGGACCCGGCTTGGAGAAATCGATTTGATCTGCACCCTTCATAACGAATTGATCTTCGTTGAAGTAAAAGGCGGAAAAAGGATTCCAGAACCCTTTCTCAGAGTTACAGAACAAAAACTCCAACGACTAGAAAGAACTATGAAACACTATATCCATAACAATAAAAATGAATGGGAGTATATCCGATTGGACGTAATTTCCGTTAGTGAGCCTGATTTGGAGATCAGACATTTTAAGGACGTCTTGGGTTACTGATGGCATGAATGCCATCCTCCAGAGTTTTCTTAAAAAACACCCCGTTTCCGTTATTACTTTCTGAAATAAAAGCCTTTAAACTTTTGCTCTTATATTTTTCAAAATCCCCAATGATCGCCAGTTTTATCCCATAAGTCGAACACTTCTGTAGTATTTCACCGGCAACCCCTGTTTTGAGATCAAAAAAGGTATCGGACAGACTCTGCTCATGTACAATAACTGCGGAGCAGTCGTGATAATAGAGGGCATCAGTTACCTTATCCAAAAAGATTGATGAGGAAGTGATTTGCTCATGTATGCTGATTAGTAAAATGTTCTTTTCGTCTTTTGTGATAATCGTCATTATTTTTCTCCAAATAGATTTAATTTACCAAAGCTGAAACGGCATTGATCATGTTCTCCATAAATTGAAGCTGTCCCCAAAGCATCAGTCTCAACTTTCTCTCTGTCTCAATATACTGTGTATGCATAGTAGATTTACCATATACAAAGCTCTTAGAGTTTAGAAGGGCTGTCAGTGTATTGCAAATGCGAATGGCCTCGTCCTTATCACAATTATCAATGTCCACCACCGCAGAAACCATGACACGCTCATCATTTTTTGATTCTTCTCCAACATCTTCAGCTTCATCAGGCTCATTGGTTGCTTCTCCTGTGAATTTATTCAAATCTTCTTCATTCACACGCCAGGATTTACCAAATTTTTGAGCCTTGATCAGCCCCTCTCTGATATAACGTTGAACTGTTTTTTCATGAAGGTTGAGGAATTTTGCTATTTGCTTCACTGTATAATATTCCCTATTCATACTAATATCTCCGTATTATTACTTATTATTATTTCTCTATGTAATTATAGGTTATTATTGGTATTTTGTCAAGCCCTTTTTTAACTCACTTGAATAGAGATTTCCCACTTATCATTGTTTTTTTTGTAATATCAATAGCCGCTTAGAGTAACCATAGATTTAAGTTTATATGATAAAATCGAATAAACTTATTTAAAAGGGATGATTATGGACAATTTAAAACGAACTAATTTTACAACCATATTGATTAACGGTTTGATTGATCTGTTTTTGATTCTGGGATACATCGTGGAGTATCTGAAAGGCGGAAAAACGCTTTCATTTGTTCTGATGATTATAGTGGTTGTCTTAATCCCCATGATTTGGGCTATTATAGTTTACAGGAGAAAGGGAAATTGTGAGTATATTAAATACATCACTCTGATCGGTTATTTTATACTGTATACCATCGCCATGTTCTTTTCAACGCGCACACTGATTTATGTATATATGTTTCCCATCGTTTCGGTGTACCTGCTGTATTTCAACTTGAAACTTATCATCGCCAGTTGTGTAACCATCATTGGCATCAATATCTCAAGAATCATTTTTAATATTACGGTTCATCAGTTAAATTCTCCTGACTTGACAACTGATTACACAATACAAATGGCATCTGTTATCTTATTTGCGGTTTCTATAATACTCACAACAAAATTGTCGAATGAGTTCAACGAGACAAAGCTCAAGTCACTTCAGAAAGAACAGGAAACGCAGAGAAAAGTGTCGCAAAATCTTATCCGTGTTCTGGATGTCCTTAAAAATAACACAAATGAAATAACAACAATCATTGCCAATATTGGCGACACATCGAAGGAGTTATCCCAAGATTTGAAAGAGTTTGATGAACTCACTAATACTACCGACGCAAACATTCACAATCAAACAGTTATGACTCAGAATATCCAGGAAATGCTGGAAGGGGCTCAGGAAATTTCAAGTAGAATCGAAGATATGGCGAAGATCACCTCGGAGGATATTGCAATAGGCAATACATACATTGATCAGCTTAAAAACAGTTCTTTAGAGCTAAACAACAATTCTCAAACGGTATTTTCAAACATCGAACAGCTGGACAAAAAGGCTGAAGATATTTATCATATAACAGAGATTATAACGAACATCGCAGATAAAACAAATCTTCTCTCACTTAACGCGAGTATTGAAAGTGCGAGAGCCGGAGAGGCGGGAAAAGGCTTTGGCGTTGTGGCGAATGAAATAAGAAAACTTGCCACGGAGAGTAAAACCAGTGCGGAAAACATCGAGCAGATCATCAGTCAATTGAAGGTAACTTCAAAAAACGCTGTCAGTTCATCAGAAGGATTTAAAAAACTTAACCAAACACAAAACGATCTGATTAGCAGAACCAATGAGCTCTTTGAGAGTATTAACTCAAAAACAGAAAAACTTGTCAAATACATCTCCCAGATGCATAACAACCTGGAAAGTCTCCTGGAATCAAATAGCAGCATTGTTGAGAGTATCAAACAAATTTCTGAAAATAGCGAACAATCCTTGGAATTCCAGCAGAAGAACAAACAAATTTCCGAAAAAAATTACGAGTATTCCATAAAAGCAAATACCCTTGTGAACGAAATACAAGATATCTACAGAGATTATGAGAAAAGCAACAATTGATTCTTATCATGTTTTTGAAAGACTGAATCCTTGGCTATAACAATAAAAAGACGGACTAAATCAGTCCGTCTTTTTTTGCATATTAAAAAATATCACCTTTATTCGGTAATCTTCTGCTTTTCTTTGATTATCTTCTTATGAAGTGGAGATTCATCGTAATCAGCTTGTGCCAGTTCCTCTTTTTCCATGATCAATTTGGCGTACTCGGGATCGTGCTTTTCAAGCTTTTCCATTTTTTCCTTTAAGCCTTCTTTGTCTATTCTTCCCTGAAGCCTGTCGATTCCTTCTCCATACGAACTACCTCTTGTTTCCATATCAACAATTCTCTTCTGCCATTCCGCTTCCCAAATTGGGTCAAGGGTCTTCGCCGCTTCTGCAGCATAGGCATCCAAGGTAGGAGCAAATTCGTTGATAATTATTTCTGCCCCTTCATGTGTGGGTTTTGCACCGTTTCTCTTGACAACATTTCTCAATACCTGAGGGTTGTCTATAATCATACATGGCCTTAGCAGGTTGTCTGTATGAGGCTGATGGGCCCTTATATCGGTAAAGAAAGGTGATTTCAAACACTCCAGCAATGATTTTTCCCGAATATTGTCAGTTGCAAAATGTGCGAATATACATGGTTCCACATCGCCTCTATGATTAATATGTAGATATCTTCTGCCACCGGCAATACACCCGTGAACAAATGGTGCATCTGCCCAGAAATCCATAATGTAAATTGGTTTTTCATTTCTGAACTTTTGAATAAATTCACCGTATTTATAGCGTTGTTCGGGACTCGGCATGAATTTCGCAGCTTCTTCAGGATCTCTTCCAACAGGCATATATAGGAAATTCCAAGCGTAGATAACCCCTTTTTCTCTCCATGACATGTAGAAATCGGGATTTGTCATCAGATCGTAATTGTGTCGTGTTAAAACCAGTGACATACCAAAAAGCAGATTCCTTTCCTTCATTCTTTCCATGGATGCCAATACTTTTTCATACACGCCTTCTCCACGCATGTAATCCGTTTCTTCTTTGTCCCCGTTTACGGAGAATGCCACGACAACATTTTTCAGATCTTGAAGCTTATCGGCTACCTCCTCGGAAACCAGTGTGCCATTTGTAAAGACCTGGAACAAACAGTCTGAATTTTCCTCGAAGATATCAGCCAATTCCCAGAATCTAACAAAGGGTTCTCCACCAAGAATGGTGAAGAAATGTGTCCCCAATTCCTTGGCTTGATTGATGATGTCTCGGATTTCATCGAGGGTCAAATCGTCTTCCTGTGTGTATTCACCAGCATAGCATCCTCTGCATCTGAGATTGCAACGCATGGTGGGGCTGATAAGGATCGTATAAGGTGCTACAACACCCTCTTTTTCCTGTAACTCGTTATTTGTCTGCATCCATCTGAGACTGACGTTGACAAACATGTTCCTCATAAAGGTCTTGATCTGTTCCACATCTCGTGAAAGCAATTCAATAAACCACTGTTTACTTCCCGGGTTCGCGTTGGTCCAGTTCAAAAAAGCCTGAAATTGGTTGTTGCCGGAAGGAAACATCTTATCCAATTTCTCAAGGGTGGTAACAAGTTTATCGAAATTTTTCTCTGGATTTTTATGAACATAGCCAATTGCCTGATCAAGAAGCTGCCCAATAACGGCTCCTTGAGCCTTCTGTTTTAAAGTCTGTTTAATCGCCATGATTTCTCCTCCATTTTTCTTATGTTTTCTCAGTATAGATTTTACCATTTAGTAAAAAAATGTCAAGGGTTTGTTTTTGACCATTTGGTAAAATTTTTATTCCCTTGACATTTTTATATGCAATCTATTATTTAAGATATCTTAACCCCGCTATTTTCTGCCACTTCGGTTAAGAGCTTCTTTTCTTTTCTTGATAGCTTTTTAGGTAAGTCCACATTCACCTTAACGTATTGATCTCCCCTTAAACCGGTTCTAATGTCTGGCACACCCTTTCCTTTGAGTCTGATCTGTTCACCGGGTTGTATGCCTCCCTTCAATTTGTGCTTAATAGGTCCTTCTACGGTGTTTATTTCAATTTCTGCTCCCAGTATGGCTTGAAGGTAATCAACGTTGATCTCGGAGTATATATGCTTTCCCTGCCGCTTTAAATCAGGCGGGGTAAGAATAGATATGATGACATACAGGTCGCCATCGGTTCCCTGACCGCTTCCGGCATGACCGGCACCTGCTACTCTCAATTTAAGTCCGTTGGTTGCTCCGGCAGGGATTTTAATCTTGATCTTTTTCTTCTCTTGATAACGTCCTGCACCGTTGCATTTGGGACATCTCTGTTCGATTATTCTTCCCTTTCCGCCGCATCTGGGGCAGGCTGTTGTGGTTTGAATATTTCCGAAAAAGGTTTGAGACTCCTGCACAACTGCACCACGTCCCCCACAATCCGGACAGGTTTTAAAAGAATTTCCATCTTTTGCCCCCGTACCGTTACAGGCAGAGCACTTGTGATATCTCTCATACTCGATTTCCTTTTCCACTCCGGTTATGGTGTCAACAAGGTTGATCCTGACGTTAACTGCGATATCCTGACCTCTTTGTCCACGGGAACCCTGTGCCCCGCGTTGTCCTCGAGATGATCTTGAGCCTCCAAAAAACATGTCGAAAATATCTTCAAAACCTCCAAAGCCTCCTGTGCCACCACCAAAAAAGTCATCAAAAGGAGATCCGCCGGCGCTACCCTGGGCAGTTCTGTAATGAGGCGGTACCTGATCGCCTACAAAACCGTATCTATCATACATAGCCCTTTTCTCGGTATCACTTAGGACTTCATATGCCTCACTTATCTCCTTGAACTTAACTTCTGCATCTTTTTTATTCTCCTTATGGAGATCAGGATGCCACTTTTTAATCAATTTCCTGTAAGCCTTTTTTATATCATCCTGTGTTGCTTCCTTTGAAACACCTAATATCTCATAATAATCCTTTTTCGCCATACTTCACCTACTTTCATCAGAACTTAAACGACTCTGATTCCTGTTCTTTTTAACGATCTATTCCTTTTCTTCCGTTTTTTCTTCTTCCTGCTTTACAGTAACTTTTACCCTGGCCGGTTTCAATACCGTTTTTTTGTATTTGAATCCTTTTTCCACCACATCCAAAACGGTGTGTTCCTCCCGGGAATTATCCGGCACTTGTTCAGCTATCTCCTGTTCAAATGGGTCATATTGCGTTCCCACGGTCACACGAATTTCTTCCAGACCATCATTTTGCAATGTCATCAAAAAGGATTGATAGATCATTTGAACCCCTTTGATGATCATACTGGTTTCTTTTGAGGGATTCTCAACATTCATGAACTTCAACGCCCTCTCAAAGTTGGTCAATAAGGGAATCATCTTATCCAAAAAATCGATAGCCGCATTCTCATAGATTCTCAGTTTATCCTTTTGAACGATTTGCTTGTAATGTTCAAAATCCGACTTCAGTTTATAGGCATATTGTTCTACTTCCTTAAGCCTTTTTATCTCATTTTTTAGGAAGTTTTGTTCCTCCTGAAGGTTTTGCACCTTTTCTATCGCTGTCTTCAAGTCTATTCCTCCTATATTTTATTCATTTAATGTAATCAGTCTCGAAAGGTACTCGGTGATTCTGTTACTGGCAAACCGGAGGCCTTTAAGATTCTGGAGATAATCCGTTGCCTTTGAGGTCATGACAATCATTCTTCCCAGCTTTTGCTCTCCACCGGAATAGTCATGAATAAAGACCGCAAACGCCTCCAGTTCATCCGTTTTCGTCTCACTGCCAATATTTACATTTTGGTGTCTTTCAACTTCCAGATTCGAAAACAAACCAAGAAGTTTTTCGTCGCTTTCAGTAAAGACAAGGCAATTCTTTAAATCTGTTTGAGATAATGTCTCATCTCTTACCAGAAGCTCTAACCCATATTTTTGAAAACGGTTTTTGTAATTTCTGCTAACCATCCTGTTTAAAAAGGTAAATACGTGATCGTATTCGGGATTATACCAGGAATAATCCGGTAAATCCATTTGTTCAAGCAATTCCTTTAGTTCCTTTAGACTTAAACCATGCAGTTTACTTGAAAGAAACTGCTCGAATTCCTTAATCGGGAATTTTTCTTCCATTGGAACGATAAAAGTTTCCGATAAACCCATGTTTGTAATCACCACTACAACCCAATAATTTAAAAAGATGTTGGTCAAAGATATTCTGCTTATACGTAACTTTTCTATAAAGGGTTTTTCGATGATGGCCAACCCCTTGGTCCATTTTGCCAAAAACATGGAAAAATAGGTTAGCAACTCTTCAATATTATTATAACGGAATTCATCCATCAATTCGATATCCGTACTCAAGGTTGTTTGAATGGCGTTCATACCCTTGAGGCATTCCACATAAAACCTGTAGCCTTTATCAGTTGGCACCCGCCCGGCAGAAGTGTAGGGCTGATGTATATAATCCATTTCTTCCAACTTTTTCATTTCATTTCTTATAGTGGCACTGGAACAATCCAGATTTGATATCTCTAAAATCTTCTTCGAACTGACGGGCTTTTTTATCTGTATAAATTCTTGTATAATCGCATATAAAATCATTTCCTGTCTTTTTGTCAAATCCATAGTCATGATGAACCTCCATTTAGCACTCTTGGTTACCGAGTGCTAACACTCATATGATATCATTACTGCCTTTTTTTGTCAAGAAGGACATCCCTCAACGCTTTTATACTATTCAAGAGAGAATCAAATACTGCTTTCATTTTATGAACTCTTTTCGGTTCAAGTAAATTATTCAAACTATTTTTTGACCTTTCGGTAAATATGACTGAAGATATGATAGAATATAAATATGGAAAACAAATGTTTATGACGAAGTAGCTATATTTACCGGACTGTTTTTTGTACTGAAGAGGAGGATTTGAACGATGACAAAGAAGATACCTACCAAAAGAAAGATTCTTGATTCAGCAAAGAAGATCTTTGCCTGTAAAGGATTTGATGGCGCTTCAGTTGAAGAAATCGCAAATGATGCCGGTGTCAAAAAAGCGTTAATCTTTTACTATTTCCCTACTAAGGATTCTCTTTTTCTGGAGGCATGGACTGAAGGAATAAATGAGCTGGAACAACATATCTTCGGAAATAATCATTACGAAAACACCTACCTGGCAAAACTAAAAAAAGTTCTGATTTCCTATATCGATTTTGTCATGAATAGAAAGGAAATCATGAAATTAATAGAAATGGACAAAATGCGAATCATAGAAAGCCAAAATGAACTGGATCAGAATATGCAACCCCTTAAATTAAGATACAATTCATTCATCAAAAAAATCGAAAATCTCATTGAAGAGGGAAAGCAAAAGGAATTTATCCCTGAAACTATACCTACAAAAGGAACTGCAATGCTGATTGCGCAAAGCATCGGAGTCAATTCCATCAACGAGGATCTAAGCATTGATACTATCGTCAAATTCATCATGAAGGGATTATCTGTTAAAGAAGATTAATAGCATGGCAAATAAGCGAAAAATTGTTTTCTATCTTGACACAACGGTTTCAGAGTTTGAAAAGACCAAAATGATAATAGAAGATTATGCATATTGGTTCAAAAATGACACTGACGTGGAGTTGTTATTATTTGCATCCACAGTTCATCCTTCGGATTTGAAACGATTTTTAATAAATGACGGATTCTTGTCTCTTTCGGGAATCACTTTTTTAGAGAAACCGATACCTCCTGAAAAGCTTCATCGTTATTATACTAAAAAATTCTTGCTCAACGAATGGATTCATTATCAAAAAAACGACATCTTTCGTCTTTACAAACTATATTATCCTTTGAATCAAGATACGTCTTTCGACAATCAACCCATATCCATACAATACGATATTCGTTATCATGAAAGCCGAACAGATGACTATCGAAGTTACTCACCGGAACAGACAGAACACATTCATTCCGCCATTGAATTTTACAACCCAAACAAGATTATCGATGCCGGTTGTGGTTCAGGAGCACAATATTCTTCATTGCAGAAAATACTGAAAAAAAGAAATATCCATTATACAGGAATTGATGCAAGCCGTTTTCAAATCATGAAGGCTTTAGACCTTTTTTCAAGTCCCTTGTCTTCTTTTCAACTGGGTGATATCACGAACATCGGTTATCCGGATAACTCATTTGATTTGGGATTTAGTGAAAGCACACTTTTATTTTGCGCTGATCCTTTGAAGGGGCTGAAAGAATTGGACAGGGTATGTAACAACGGTTTTTTTGCGTCCCTTTACACCATCAATGATGATGCCGGTCATTTGAAGCGATTTAAAAAGGGAGCCATTTTTTATCTGGATACCGGAGCCACATGGAAATACTACAACAAGATCACTCCAAACGTATATAAAATCCCCGATTATCAACAAACAAAAAAGCTTGCCGATTCATTAAAAAACACGGTGGTTATAAGAAATGATACCGATCAGTTTTTTGAACCCTTGGGAATTCCCACTGCGAATCTTTTTTTCTTCCCGGCTGAATGGTATAATTCATCCAAACTTGAAAATTTTTCATATCATCCGCTGATGTAACCGGGTAAACATGTTATAATCATCCGAAAAAAAGAACTGGAGGTCTTTTCTTGTTAAAAAAAGGCATAATTTTCTTACTCATCTTAATGGCATTTTCCATGTACGCTTCGGAAGTTTTTCTTATGGATGAAGAACTACCTCCCGAACGGTTTCAAATGCTTGGTGATAATCTATATATCTATTCAGTCAATCTTTTACAAAAACTGAATACCGAGTTTGAATGGGATAATATCAAAAAGACATTAAACGTTCAATGGAACGGCAACTTCATTCAATTTAATAACAATTCCACTAAAGTGACACTAAACGGTGAACAGATTTATCTCATGACTGCACCCAGAATTATCAATAACCGATTTTTCCTTCCGTTATTAGATACTTGCCGATTACTCGGGTTGAGAATGGTGAGCTCAGATAACAAGTACTACATCTATTCTTCATTTTCAGAGCTGAATAATTTTTATTGGATTCCAAACGGACTTGTCCTGTCATTTTCAAAACCCGTCAGCGTATCCATCGCTAAACAGGGAAATAACAGTGCGATCTTTGAGGTTATTGGAGCCGAAACAAAAGATTTTATCAACACACAAAATGCCTTAAACGGCGTTAGCAGTTTTCTGGTGGAAAATATCACTGAAAATACCATGAAATCTCTCCTCAGACTTTCTTTTACTTTTGAAAAGGATATATCTTTTGAACCGGTAACCATGGGTTCAATGGTTTATTTGATCAAAACTGAGACCTTTACAGCAGTAGGTGATGAAAAAGAAGACGATGGGGTGAAAAAGATAGTTATAGATCCCGGTCATGGTGGTTTTGATCCGGGTGCCATAAGCCCCGGAGGCTTTCAGGAAAAGGATGGTGTCCTCCAAATCAGTAAATTTCTTGCTAAAAAATTACAAGACAAAGGATATGAGGTTTATTTAACCCGTTCCAGGGATAATTACATAGAATTAATGGAAAGAGGAAGATTTGCCAATCAAAAGGATGCGGATCTTTTTATCAGCGTACATCTTAACTCTTTGGATAATCCAACAGTGGAAGGGGTAGAGATCTATTATTATTCCTGGTCTGAATACAGTTATAAAGTTCGCTTGGAAAGACTATACGGTTCATCTGCTTTAAGTGAGGATCAAATCCAAAAAAAGATAAACAATAAAATAAACACAACCGTAAAAAGTGAAGAATATGCCAGAACAATGAGCGATGTTTTTCTGTCAGATGGTTTTAAGATGCATAAAACGATTTCTGAAGACTTTGCAGTCGTTGCTTATACGGAGATGCCTGCGATTTTGTTAGAATGCGGTTTTCTCTCAAATCCATTATTTGCCTCGCAAATCCAGCGTGCTCAGTTCCAGGAAGATTTAGCGGATACCATTACCAAGGGGATCATGAAAATATTAGGCGATTCTGAGGAAGAATAAAAAGATAACTTAAAAGATTATAAAAAAACGGGGGAAAGACTTTATGCACAGGGCTTTATTAGTAGTGGATGTTCAAAACGATTTCTATGAAACGGGTTCTTTACCCGTGAAAGATGCCAGCATAATTAATCCGGTTATCAATCATGTCATGGAGCATAGAACCTATAAAGCGATATTGGCAAGCCAAGACTGGCATCCTGCTGATCATGAAAGTTTTGCTGTAAACCAAGGGAAAGACCCTTTTACCACATTTGATAACGGAAAGGGTATAGGCCCTGTTCTTTGGCCCGTTCACTGCCAACAAGGGACAATGGGTGCTGAATTTCATAAAGACATCAACACCGAAAACTTTGATTATATTGTCCGAAAGGGAACTCACCCCCATGTGGACAGTTATTCCATTTTCAAAGAAAACAACGGAGCTGATTTGGGAATAGCCTCTCTTCTTAAAGAGTTAGATATTTACGAATTGGACATCTGCGGGCTGGCATTGGACTACTGTGTCAGATACACAGTGCATGATGCGTTATTTTTCGGGTTTAAGATCAATCTCATCATAAACGCCACTAAAGGCGTGGAAGCCCAAGATGGGGATGTCAAAAAAACCCTGGAAGAGTTCCGAAGAGCGGGGGTTGTGTTTAAAGAGGTTTAAGAAGGTCAGCTACAGTATCTTTAAAGAACTCGCCTCTTTTTTTGTAGTTTACAAACCTGTCAAAACTTGAACCACCGGGACTAAATAAAATAACATCTCCGGGAGAACTGTCCTGTATACTTTTTTGAATGGCTTCATGCCACTTTTCAAAAACGTGCTTTTCAACTCTATCGGGAATCGAATCGAAGAGTCGTTGGGCACTTTCTCCACAAAGATACACCTTTCTCACATCCTTTGAAATGGCGCTTGCCAGCTCGGTGTAATCGTCACCCTTATCCTTTGCTCCTGCCAGTAAAAGTATCCTGCTCTCTTTTCCCCTGAACGCTGCAATAGCTGAAATGAGAGAATGGGCGTTGGTGGATTTTGAATCGTTCACAAAGAGTCGTCCCTCCCATTCCAAAAACGTTTCCATTCTGTGTTCTCCTGAAATAAAGGTATTCAATCCCTCTTCAATCTGTTTGGCACCTATTCCAAAGTGAAAACAACAAAATGCCGCCAAGGCACTGTTTTTGATGTTGTGAGTGCCTTTGAGCTTTAATCCGGAGATATCCACAACTGTTTTTTTACCATTATCACAAAGTCTCAACCTCTTATCTGAATAATTGATGGAACAGTTCAGATCTCTGTCTAAACCATATTTGTAAGTATGATATTCCTGAAACTCCTCAGGAAGAACAGCCTTCTTGGAAATGTCCAAAATGCCCATTTTTGCATTGACGTAAGCGTTAAAACCCCCATGCCAATCCAGATGATCCTGAGCGATATTCGTCAACCCCGCCAAGTCAAAATATTTTCTGTTCCTGTTCAAATGCTGAATTTGATAACTCGAAAGTTCGAAAACCAACACCGCCCGACTCAAATTTCGGTTGATGAGCTCAAAAGGGGAGTATCCGATATTGCCCACAGCATAAGCTTCTTCTGATAAACTCATGATATGATGAATCAGTTCAACCGTGGTAGTCTTGCCATTTGTCCCCGTGATGGCAATCATATAATGAACCGGTAATTGTTTTTCAAGAAACAATTCAATATCCGTTTTAACAGCTATCCCTTGCTGTTTTGCATTTTTGTATATCCCGTTGTTCTCATTGATGGATGGGCTGATCATCAGCAAATCAGTATCCAATAATTGTTCGGTATTACACCCCTCTTCAAAGGCGATGGACCTCTGGCGCAAAAAAGACCGTTTTTCCTCTCCAATCTCATCAAGAGAGGAGACAAAAAAGTCTTCGGGGTTATCCCTGTATAAATTCTTCAAAACAGCAAAATTACTAACACCCAAACCAAGAAATGTCATCTTATATCTCATTTTCCCGCCTCTTCTATAAGAAAATTGTTATGGAGGTTTTTCTCGTTTACCGATACCCAAGCAAAGGCAATAAACTACATCGTCTGGTAATTGGGTGATTCTTTTGTAATACGAATGTCGTGGGGATGGCTTTCGGTACGGCCGGCGTTGGTTATTTTGATAAATTTGGCCTTTTTTTGGAGTTCGTCGATAGTTTTTGCGCCACAATAACCCATCCCCGATCTCAATCCACCGCACAGCTGATAGGCGATGTCCTCTACGCTGCCTTTAAAGGGGATCATTCCCTCCACCCCTTCGGGCACAAGCTTTTCCTCAGATTCTCCGGATTGGAAATATCGGTCACTGCTTCCACGAACCATGGCACCGATGCTGCCCATTCCACGATAAGATTTGTATTTTCTTCCCTCATAAAGAATAGCTTCACCGGGTGCTTCTTCAGTTCCGGCAAAAATTGAACCCAACATAACACAAGATGCTCCTGCGGCAATTGCTTTGACAATGTCTCCGGAATAGCGTATACCTCCATCGGCGATGACCGGAATGCCATACTTTGAAGCGGCTTTTGAACAATCTTCTATAGCGGTTAGCTGTGGTACACCGATACCTGCAATCACACGCGTAGTACAAATGGAACCGGGTCCGATTCCCACTTTTACGGCATCCACTCCTGCTTCAATCAAAGCCTTAGTGGCCTCTGCAGTGGCAATGTTTCCTCCGATCACCTGTATATCCGGCCATTTGTCTTTTAGCTTTTTAATCGTTTCAAGCACGTTCTTTGAGTGACCGTGAGCCGTGTCCACAACGATGAAATCAACTTTTGAACGAATCAGCGCCTCGGCTCTTTCCATGGATTCCTCACCTGTACCAATGGAAGCTCCTACCACCAGTCTGCCCTTTGCATCTCTGGTTGCGTTAGGGAATTCTACCACGCTGTTGATATCCTTTATCGTAATGAGTCCTTTGATGATGTTATTTTCGTCGATGATAGGTAATTTTTCAACTTTATTCTCATGTAATATCTTTTTCGCCTTAAGTAATGTGATGCCCTCTTTTGCCGTCACAAGCTTCTCGATAGGAGTCATCAATTCTTTTACTGTTTTTTCAGGATCATCTTCGAATCTGATATCCCTGTTGGTCACCATGCCTAAAAGTTCGTTGTTCATATTGACAACCGCAAGTCCGCCCACTTTATATTCTCTCATCAGTTCGTCAGCATCGGTGACATGTTTATCGGGAGCTATTGTCAATGGATCATATATGATCCCATTTTCTGTTCTCTTGATCCTGTCAACTTGCTCAGCCTGTTCACGGATTGTCATATTTTTATGGATAACTCCTACACCGCCATTCCTGGCAAGAGCTTTTGCCATTGCATATTCGGTAACCGTATCCATGGCAGCACTTACAAGGGGCATGCTAAGTGTGATTGATTTTGTCAATTTTGTATCCAAACAAGTTTCTCTGGGAGTTACCTCTGAATAGCCGGGTGCCAACAAGACATCATCAAAAGTAATTCCTTTAATCATCTCCATATTTTCCCTCCATATTCGATTTATTCAACAATAAAAAAGTATCTTTCTTCGAGGATTTCTTCTCTTGTATAATCGTATTCAATTAAATACTTTTCCACTATTTCATTATGTTTGACAGCAGAGATTCTGCCGATTTTAGTCCATTCATACCTTGCAAGTGTATATCCTCCTGGTTCATATTCGGAAATATAAATATGGTCACCCTCCTGGTATGGAAATGCCGGGTTGAAATTGACAACCTGTTTATTCTCAATAAGAGCCAGATCAGGATATAGTTCATTATTATCTTCATCTTTTACAGAAACCTGAGCAGTCAGGTCGTCACTCCATATTGGTAGTACTTCAGCGGTTCTCCCGTTGGAAAATTTAATCTTTCCAATCACGGCAGAAATTGCAGGTGAAACAAGATATCCCTCTTGAGGTAACTGTTCACCGGAAACAACCCTTAAAACCTCCGAATCTCTTGTTCCAAAACTATTAATTAAAGAAACAACATGAATAGAGTCGGGTAAATCCATCTGCTCACTTATTGACAAATACTCTCTCAATGCCTCATATTCTCTTTTATAAATTGGAGTGTAAGATGTGTTGATGAGCCGTTCAAATTCTTTATCATCCATTTGAGAGGCACGTTTGGCATTGCGAATAAACGAATTATAGGATGAACGCCACATCTCAAGGGGAGCAAGTCTGCTTTTTAAAGTCGTTCCCATTAAATCATGTGCCTCAGAAAAGAAAATGGCACAAATCATCAATAATATCATCACAAGAGAACAACAGACAAAAGTAGTCTTTTCCAGCTTGGTCATTTGTTCAAAAGACCTCCTGTATAAGAGGGTGAAGCGCCTTGTTTCTGTAGATAGCCATATTTCCGCGGACACAAAGGAATTCAGGTTCTTCAGGTACGATGATGTTTATTTCCATTCTCTTTTTCAGATAATTAACGAATCCATCGTAATTAGCCAATCCGCCTGCGAAGATGATGCCCCTTTCCATGATATCTTTAATCAATTCAGGAGGTATTCCCTCCATGCTTTCTCTCAGAGAGGCGACGAGAAATGTCAATCGTTCCGATATCAACTCCCAAATCTCTTTTACCGTTATGAAAATCTTCTTTGGTAAACCGGTTTTTTTATCGATTCCCACAATAGGCCCTATTTTTTTATCTTTTGTTTCATCTTCTTTTAGTGCCTCTTTGACAATCTCCTCAACTGTATTTTCTCCCAGCATAATTTCGTGTCTCTCACTCATATAATCAATTGTTGTTCGTTTTAAAGCCCGAAGACTGAAATCAGGCGTATCATAGGAAACGACATTGGATAAAGAAAGAATAGCCACTTCTGTATGTTCAGAACCTGTTATAACAATCATGTTACCTTTAGATTCAGCAATATCCACTCCCGCTCCCACCGTTGCGGCCACAGGCGAATCAATCAAATAGACTTTTGAAGCACCTGCTTCTATAACTGCCTCACACATAGCTTCACGTTCAACAACTGTGGCTGTTACAGAGGCGTTAATCAGAAAATCGGGTTTTAAAAGGCCCTTACCTGTTTTCTTTCCGAAGAATAAAAGGTGCATTAATTGAACCATGGCATTGTAATCGCAAATATTTCCTTCTTTGACCGGTTTTACAAATCTGAAATCGGGTGGCAGCTTTCCCATAAGCTGTTTGGCAGTATCCCCAAATGCAGTCGTTTCATTATAGGCGTTTTTTAAGAGAGCATTTGCCGTGCTTAAGATTATCTCGCCCGTTTTATCACAAATCTTGAGGATATCACTGCCGGCATCCAGGCTGAAGATATTTCTGATCAAAAAATCCCCTTCTTTCTTAACAGGCCGGGGATCCCCGGCCTTTTTTTACAGAAGATGCACAAATAATCCGCTTCTTAGCTTTGGTTCAAACCAGGTGGATTTGGGAGGCATTGTTTTATCGGCATCGGCAACATCAAGCAATTGCTCCATCAAAGTGGGATACATGGAAAAAGCGCATTTCCATTCACCACTGTTTACTTTATTTTCAAGTTCCCTTAAACCTCTAATTCCACCGATAAAATCTATTCTCTCGTCAGTCCTGGGATCTTCTATGCCCAGCACAGGTTCTAAAAGATTATCCTGAAGGATGGCAACATCCAGTGATTTTACCGGGTCTGATCCAGCAAACGTTCCCTCTTTCGCTTTCAGGGAATACCATTTTTTATTGATATAAAGGCCGAACATTTTACTTGTGGAAGGTGAATAGGAGATATCTCCTTCTTCTGCAACATCAAATTTCTCTTTGACCTTTGTAAAAAACTCTTTATCGGAAAGACCGTTTAAATCCTTTACAATCCTGTTGTAATCAAGGATTTTCAACTGTTTGTGAGGAAACAGAACCGCCAGGAAGAAATTATACTCTTCATTTCCCTTGTGATCCGGATTGGCATCCTTTTTCATGTCTCTAACTCTTGAAGCTGACGCAGCTCGATGATGGCCATCCGCTATATACAAGGAATCAACACCATTAAAAGCCTCCACCAATTCTTTTGGGTTCTTGACTTTAAAGATCCTGTGTCGGCAACCATATTCATCCGTCAAATCGTAAAGGGAATCATTTTGAGTGTTTTCCAATATTAGGTTGTCGATGCCATCAACACTTCTATATGTGAGAAAAACAGGGCCGGTATTTGCGTTGGTAGCCATGATATTGTTGACTCGGTCATCTTCTTTTTTTCTTCTTGTAAACTCGTGCTTTTTGATTTTGGATTGCTGATATTCGTCAACTGAAAAACACCCGGCTATTCCTACCTGTCGGTGTCCTTTCCATTCCTGTTCATAACAATAAAGCTGTTCTTCACTTTCCTGAATTAAAATTTCATGGTCGAGAAATCTTTTTAGATTTTCAGCAGCCTTTTGATATACCTGATTATCATAAGGGTTCACCGAAGGATCCAGATCCACTTCCGGTTTCACCACATGCAGGAATGAATAATCATTTCCTTTTACCTCTTCTCTTGCCTCATCCGAGTTCAAAACATCATAAGGCTTGCTGGCCACCTTTTCGACCAGTTCCTTTCTAGGTCTAACCGCCTTAAAAGGCTTTAAAATTGCCATGTACCATCCCTCCTCTAATTAAATACTCTCTTTATTTCTTTGATATTGCCCTTTCTCTATTTTTTTTATGTCTCCTGTTTCGATCTTTTCCCTTAAAACCTCTCTCACCAGATTGTAAGAATAAAAACGGGTAAAAAACCGCTCGGTGAATTTATCCAACTTTTCCATCTGTATCAATAATTGCTTCCTACCGTGAAAATCTTCTTGTTTGATAAGGCCGTTCATTTTTCCTGCCATCTGATTCGCAAGTGTTGTGTGCTCTGCTAAAATGTTTTCCTTATCGTATTCATAAACGCTGATTGTTGAATCTTCAACAGCCTCTGCTGTGAAAGTGTGTTTACTACCTGTAAGTGGCGCAAATCCAATAAACTGGGGATTGATAATAATATCCAGCAAAGTTAAAGACTGAAAGGCAAGGTATGTAACCACCTTGCCTTCTATAAGTTTATAAATCTTTCTGTCCGTTTCACCTTGAATAAAAATCAATTCACCGGCAGAAAAATTTCTATTTTCCATTAACTTCTCCCTTACCCAGTTCGCCTTTACCTGTGGCGTTGAAGAATTCGTTGTCTTCATCTCTTTGCAGAATATGTTCATGCCATTTATAGGCCTCTTTGGCGAATCTGCTGATGATAGCATC
>CAZRYM010000021.1:0-23422 GCA_964604305.1 uncultured Thermotogaceae bacterium
TTTTACCTTCGGTAAAACACTCCAAGGTCAATGTTCCTCTTGACACCACCGCTTCAATTTCGGCAATTCAATCTCAAGAAGTCCGCGAGCCTCTTCTTTTTTCATACCCTGCTCTTCCATAAAGGGAATGCATATTTCGATCATTTCTTCCATCGTACATTCCGATGTGAACGAACCGTCTTTGTAACAGTAAACACAGTAATCCTTGTTAACGCTTCCATCCTTTTCCGTTCCAAATAACTCATCTTTCAACGGCATTCCACAGCTTTGACAAACTGACATTTCCATAATTTTTTACCTCCAGACTAATTGTAGTCACTCCAATTTTTTTCTCACAAGACCATTATAGTCTCCTATCCTGTCAGGATTTGTCATATTTGTCAACGATCTTTTGTGCGGCTTCTTTTATTTCTTGTCTCAAAAACTCCGGTTCAATGACTTCCACCATCTCACCAAAGCTCAAAATGAGACTTTTCACCCAGTTATCTAGCGGAAATTGTACACTTACGATGAAATGGTTTTCAGTGTATTCGGTGATGTTTTCTTCCAGAAAAAAGTCTTTGAAGGATGAGTAGATCTTTTTATCAAATTTGAGAATAAGAGGAGTTTCTGTGTTTTCTGACCATTCATCTTTTTGTACAGGGATCAATTTGTAATCACTTGGGTCAAATAACTCATCTGTAATCTGAAGGGACTTAATTCTTGTTATTTTAAACAGTCGATAATCGCTTTTAAGAATACAAAAGGCATGCAGATACCATTGAGAACCTTTGATAATGATTTTCAGAGGATATATTTTTCTGATGGAGGCGCGAAGATAACTGCTGAAGTATTCAATAATAAGAGCTTTATGATGAGAGATTGCTTGATTGACACAATTGGCTTTTTCCCTGAAATCATCACTCATGCCCCAGCCTTTCATGTCGAAAAAAAGGTTGGAAAAGGTGGCATCCGCGCCGTCCATTTTAGTGGAAATACTTTCTATTTCCACATCATCTACTACTTGTCGAATCCCTTGAAGGAGTCCCAGTATCATAGATGCCTCTTGAGAAGAAAGGAAAGGCTTTTCAATTCGATAACCCTCAACCAGTTCAAAACCACCTTCTGTACCTCTGTAAGAGACAATCGGAACACCGGCATTTTCAAGGGTTTCAATATCTCGGTAAATGGTTCTTACCGAGCAGTCGTAATAATTGGCCAATTCCCTGGCGCTAATCTTTTTCTGCTTCATCAAAAGAAAAATCATACTGACTAAACGGTCTGTTTTCATAGTATTACCTTTTAGGCGTTTTCATTTGCAGCGATTTTGTTCCTTTCTTCAATCTGAACGTATGTTTTTTTCATAAAGAAATAGAGCCAAATATACATGATAATCACGACACCGTATTCAGAAACAGGAAAGGCATACCAAATATTTTCAAAGGCAGTGATCCTGGTTAATAAGATCATAACAGGAAGAAGAATGCCAATCTGACGAAGGAAGGAAATGATAAAACTGTTGATGCCTTTGCCCAATGCTTGGAAAGTCAAAGACCCAACAACGGATATACCGATCACCGGAAAACCGATGGCGATTCTTGACAAAACATCTTTACCGATTTGGATCATCTCGGGATTTTTATTAAATATACTAATCAACTGTGCAGGAAAGAATCTGAAGAGTACAAAACCAGTGGTGGTGAGTACGGATGCTATGATCATTCCCATAGTGAGTGTGTGCTTCATTCTTGTGGCGTTTCCGGCACCAAAATTATAGCCCATAATGGGCATGTATCCCTGACCGAGACCGAATACAGGCATGAGGATGAATGATTGCAGTCTGAAAAAGATCCCAACAACTGCAATGGCGTAAATATGAAATTGACCGGCAATGATGTTAATCAGAGCGATAGTAAAACTCCCCATCATCTGCATGAACATGGCTGGCAGCCCCACTCTGTATATCTCTTTTATAATCCTGAAGTTGACCCGGAAATTCTTTAAGCAAAGATCCATATCAACAGTTTTGGTTTTTAGGCTGTAAATGAGAAAGACAGAACTAACACCCCTTGCAATGACAGTCGCCAAAGCAGCCCCGCGAACACCCATTTCCGGAAAAATCCAAATACCGAAGATGAGAAACGGATCCAAAATGATATTCGTTACAGCACCAATAATCAAAGCTATCATTGGTGTAAATGTATTGCCTTCTCCCCGAATGATGTTGTTAGAAATCATGGAGAAGAACATAACGATGGAGCCGGTCATAATAATACTGATATAATCGCTTGCAGGAGCTATTAAAATATCCCTGTCTGAAAATAAGGCAATGATTTTATCAGAAAAGAAAAAACCAACGATGGCAATGATAATCCAATAGACAAAACTCAAAAAAATGGCATTCTCTGCTGCCAGTGTAGCCTCTTTATTTCGGTGGGCTCCAAGTCTTCTGGAAATGAGGGATGTGGTTCCGATTCCCGTTCCCGCTCCCAATGATATCAGAACCATTTGCACGGGGAATGCAAGTGATAACGCAGAAAGTGCCTCTTCGCTAATTCTTCCAACATACACACTGTCTACTACGTTATAAAGTGCTTGTATCGACATTCCTATCATCGCAGGTAATGCCAATTTAAACATGAGAGGAATGATCGGTTCCGTCCCCATCCTTTTAGAACTAACCCTCTTCAAAGAACCACCATCACTTATATAATCAAATTATGATTCGGAATATTTTCTTAATGCCTTTTTAACAGCATTTAAAGGCATAGAAATACAAGTAAAAGATTCATCAATTCCCAACTCTTCAAACACCTTTTTTTCGTCCAATTCCAGAATTTCATCTATTTTTTTCCCTTTGATTAATTCTGAAGTGAAACTACTGGCTGCAATAGCTCTGGGACAACCCCTGATTGTGTATTTTACATCCTCAAGTTTCCCATCCTCAAGTTTCAAATAAAATTTGACACCATCTCCGTCACTTTCATTAAATCCTGTTGCAGCAAGAGTACTGTTTTCAATTTTACCGATGTTCTTTGGGGCTGTAAAGTGTTTCATCAAAGCCTTAGAATACCTCTCAGCCATTGGACAACCTCCTTAAAAGGTTAACCTTTTCCACCAGTTTATCACAAAAATAATCGATCTGTTCATCGTTGTTATCGTATCCGGTTACCACTCTTATCGTACCATTAATATATTCATCCGGACATTTCATAGCCGAAAGGACATGAGACCCACCCTTTCTGTGAGAGTGTGAGCTGCATGCTGACGCTGTGGAAACGGCAATGTCTTCCATGCTGAGCATTCCCATCAAAGCTTCTCCGTTAATGCCTGAAAAACTCAAACTGAGCGAGCCGGGGGTACGTGTTGCAGGTTCACCGTTGACTTGCACACCCTGTAACTGTGAGCAAGTATCGATTATCTTATCCGTCCATTTTTTATAGGTTTTTTCTTTTTCCTGGATGTTTTTATCGACTATTTCAAGTGCCTTTGACATGGCAGCAACTCCCGGTACGTTTTCAGTTCCGGAACGTAACCCCCCTTCGTGTCCCCCGCCATAAAATACCGGTTCAAGCTCCGTTCCCTTTTTTACATAAAGGAAGCCGACTCCCTTTGGACCGTAAAATTTATGAGCACTTGCGCTGAGCATGTCCACTCCGATATCTTTAACATCAATTTTGATTTTCCCCATAGCTTGAACAGCATCGGTATGAAAAATACACCCGGCTTCACGGCAGAGTTGTGAGATCTCTTTTAGAGGCTGTAAGGTTCCCACTTCGTTGTTGGCGTACATAATGGAGCAAACGGCCGTTTGGTCGTCTATGTTTTCTTTTAAATATTCTACATCAACGATTCCCTTTTCATCAACGGGAGCGAAATAAATTTCATAACCTTGCTCACCCAATTCCTTTACCGTTTCAATCACAGCTTCATGCTCAATGGAGCTGGTAATGACCTTTTTTCTGTTGGGCTGTTTATCTTTCGTCGCTTTTAGATAACCAAAAAGAGCAATATTGTCTGCTTCCGTGCCTCCTGAAGTAAATACAATTTCATCGTAGTCGGCATTGATGCAATCTGCAATTTGTTGTTTTGCCCGGTTGTAAAGCTCTCTGGAGCGCTGCCCCTCATAGTGAAGGCTGGATGCGTTTCCCGGATAATCCTTTAAGACTTCAGAATAATACGCTAAGACTTCTGGTAAAAGGGGCGTGGTTGCCGCATGGTCCAGATACACTTGCATTAGTATTCAACCACTTTTACTTCTATATCGTCAATTCCGTCAATTTCGTTTAAATGTTCGTCGATTTCTTCCAGCACATTTTGCTTGTAAACGTCGGTTTCATCAAATGATATTTCGATTTCTACTTTTCCGTTCTCATATTTCAAGTATTTAACCAATTTTTCATCGATGATATTATTGCCTGTTTTTGGATAGATAACTGATTTGAGTTCTTCTATGATACTTTGTTCATCAAGCCTCTTTTCGTGTTTCACACCCAGTTTCTTTTCTTCATAATCTTCTATTGCAGCCTTTAATCCATCTACCGCAAGAACGGAACAATGCACCTTCACGGGAGGAAGTCCTCCTAACTCGTCAACGGCATCTTTCCATGTCATTTTTTTGGCTTCCTCCACCGATTTTCCCTTGGCTAGCTCCGTTACGATGGATCCGGTAGCTATATTTGAAGCACAACCGTATGATAGGAATTTGATATCCTCAATTTTGTTGTCTTTAACTTTCAGTGAAACACTAACCTGGTCCCCGCAAGCCGGACTGCCTACGGTTGATTCTCCATCGGGATTTTCAATCTCTCCCACATTTTTTGGATTCTTAAAATGTTCTATAACTTCTTTGGTATATTTAATAACTGCCATTTTTTTCACCTCGATACTTTCTAATTATCAGTTTATTTGATAGTACTTTGTTCGCGCAATCTTTCAACGATTGGAATCAGTTTTTCTATAAATAAATCCAAGTCTTCTTTTGTTGTGTCCCTTCCGGGAGTGATCCTTAATGACCCGTGTGCCATCTCGTGATCCCTGCCAATTGCGCTTAAGATATAATTGACCTTTAAATCACTGGACGCACAGGCGGAACCGGTTGCCACAACGATGGAATCAAAGTCCAGGAACATCATGATCGATTCTCCTTCAATATGCCGGAAGGAGTAGTTGATGTTGTCAGATGCCCTTTCTTCAACAGGCCCATTCAATTCTACCTTGTCGATTTTTTCTTCGATTTCTTTCATTAAATATTTTTGAAGTTCTTTCATTTTGGTGTTGTGTGCTTCTCTTTTGTTGACGGCATCCTCCACAGCGTAAGACAATCCCACAATTGCAGAAACGTTATCGGCACCCGGAGAATAGGGAGAAGTCACGACCGTCCCAAATAAAACGGGTTTCATCTTAACCGGTTTTTTTGCAATGATCAGGCCAATGCCCTTGGGACCGTATATTTTATGTCCGCTTAATGTTAAGAAATCAGCATCCAATTTCTTGAAATCAATTTTCTGAGTCATAACCGCCATGGTTATATCCAAGTGAATCAAAGTTTTTGGATTTGCTTCTCGAATGATTTTTTTCAATTCCTCGTATTTTTGTATTGTTCCGATGGTGTGATTCACCCATGTGATACTGACCAATTTTGTTTTTTCGTTGATGGCTTCTTTCAATTGGTCGGTTCTCCAAAAACCGTATTCGTCCACTTTGATCTTTCTGACTTGAAAGCCCTTTTTCTTGTAAAAATCGAACACGTTGTTGATGGACGGGTGGTCAATGACCGATGTAATCATGCCCGTTTCTTCAGGCTGTTCATCTCTCATGACCCCTTGAATCACCATATTATTGGCCTGAGTTCCACTGCCGGTGTATATAACCTCTGAATCCAGTGCATTAAAGCCCTTTTTGATTCTTTCAGTGGATTCATCGATTGCTTCAGCAATATCCGTACCCATTTGCGTGAATGAAACGGGTAAATAGAAATTATCCTCCATGTATGGTTTCATCTTTTCCATAACATATTCAGATGTCTTTGTTGTTCTGTAATTATCTAAATAAATAATCTTATCCATATTTAACTACCTCCTGTATCATTAGACGGAAAATGGTTGTTTTTTTTTAAAGCGCTTCTATGTCTGATTTTAATAAATGAACGGCCGTGTCTTTATCGATTTTAGAAATGGCCCCAATAGGTGCAAATATGTAATGGGAGTCTCTATAGAGCTTGATATCATCCGGTGGAAGCAGTTCGCTTACATGTCTTTTTGAAAGAATTCTTGAAACTGAAAGTACTTCATCTGCAAATGGAGATCTTGTTAGGATGCCACCGGTTCCCACCAAAGCTTTAACTGCTGTTAAGTCTTTGCCTTCAGCTATCTTTTGTCTCCCTGCCGGTCCATAAATATACCGTATCTTTCCTGCATGTCTTCTTAAACCTGCAGAAAGACAATGAACGGCAAGCCTTGCCATAAATTGCTCCATTTTTTCTGTTTTAGGATAAGGGGTGATCTCTTTCATAATTTGATTTACATCCGGATACTCTATCTCCAATTGTCCTTTCATCGATTCAACTACATTAGGTGCGTTGACAAAGACACCCAGATCACCTTCAACAGTACGCTTGGCATAAGGTTCCGGGGAAATGGTAATCTCCTGGATTTCAGGGGTACCATAGGTAACCGAGTCAATATCCGTTGTAGCGCCACCGATATCCACCGTAACCACATCACCCAGCATATCGTAAAGCAATCGTGTGGTTAACATAACCGCAGCGGGTGTTGGAATAATAGGTCGTTTGACGATTTTTTCGATTTTATCCATACCGTCTGCATGAATGATATGTTCTGAAAATATCTGCTGAATCACATCTCTGATGGGATCTACATTTAATTCATCCACCTTGGGATAGACATTTTCTGTGGGATAGACACGTTTTCCCGATTGTTCAAGGATTTCGCACACTTCTTCCCTGATGGCAATATTCCCGGCAACCACAAAGGGAACATTGATTTTATCTTTGGCAAATTCTTTGGCATTATGGAGAATGGTTTCTTTTTCCCCGTAATCTACCCCTCCTGCTAAAAGAATCATGTTGGGATTGATGGATTTTACCTTTTGAACTTCCCGTTGATCAACTTTGCCGGCAGTGACGTGTCGTATAATTCCACCGGCTCCCAGGGCAGCCTCTTTTGCCGCTCTTACTGTCATATCGTAAACCAATCCGTGAACGGACATTCTCAGTCCTCCGGCTGCACTGCTTGTGGCTACGAATTCCTCCCAGTCAACATCTTCTCCAATCTTTTTTCTGATATCATCGAGACATTTGTTGATGCCTATTGTTACATCGCCTTCGTTGACTGTGGTAAAGTGTTCCGCTTGTGACATTTTTTTTATTTTTTTGGTCCCTATGCCATCAAATGCTGTGACAATAGTTGTAGTAGAACCTATTTCTGCTGTAATCAATTCAAATTTCAATGAAGTCACCCCGTAGCATGTTCTATCATACTAAATTAAAGATCAGAGAGTATATCCCGGACCATTTTATTTACCTGTTTCCCATCAGCCCTGCCTTTTACTTTGGGCATAACCGTTTTCATGATCAATCCCAAACCGGATGGAGAATTCACATTTTGCCCATCAATCGCTTCCAAAATGATGGTTCTCAATTCATCTTCTCCCATCTTTTCAGGCAAATACTCTCGAATGATTTCCAGCTCATCTTTTTCTGATTGTGCCAAATCATCCCTGTCTGCTTTGGTATATTCCTCTATTGAATCCTTTCTGAGTTTTGCCTCTTTTGTCAGAATCTCAATTACATCTTCGTCTCCCAAATCCTTTTTGTCTACCAGCTTGTTCTTTATGGCTGCGATAACCATTCTGAGAGTTCTGACTCTAACTTCGTCCCTTGCCTTCATAGCTTTTTTCAAGTCCTCAAAGATTTCCTCTTTAAGCATATAGATCCCTCCAAAGATCATTGACAATGACCTTTATTGTTTTTGCGTTTAAGCTTGCATGTATGTATTAATCAATTGTTTCTATCAATAGTCCCTGTATTTTAATTCTCTTGCCACATCTCGCTTAATTGCCTTGTCTTTTAAGTCTTCTCGTTTATCGTGAATATTCTTTCCTTTCCCAAGGCCAATCTCAAGCTTTATCAAGCCTTTTGAGTTGAAATAAATCTTCAGTGGAACGATTGTGTATCCTTTTTGCATGACACTGTTATGAAGCTTTCTCAATTCTCTTTTATGCAGAAGAAGTTTTCTCTTTCTGTCCGGTTCATGATTATAATAAGAAGAGTGAGCGTAAGGGCTGATATTGGCTTTTAGGAGAAAGAGCTCCGTTCCTTTAAATCTGCAATAACTTTCTTTAATATTAACCCTCCCTTCCCGAATTGATTTAACTTCCGTTCCCTGTAACTCCAGACCGGCTTCAAATTTTTCTTCTATATTGTAAATTCTGTATGCATTCTTATTCTTTTGTATTATTTTCATCCGTATCCTCCACAAATTTCGTTTTGCTTATTATGATAACATATATTCTAACTTCACGTGCCCGTGTTCTTGAAAACTCCTGGTCACACTTTCAATATTGTATCAAATCTTTGGAGTAAATGCGAATCAGCTCAACTCTTCATATATGCTATAATACAAAAGCTCGGGAAAAATCCCGTTAAAAAAATCGAGGGTATTCAAATGAATAAGGGCAAATCATTAAACAAGGTCTTTATAACAATAGTCATCATTATCTATATTATAACCTCTTTATTTGTGGCATTTGTTTTCCTAACAACCTCAACGAGAATCAGTGAAAAGTATCTAAACAGTTTCATCCAGACACAAAACGAGTTGGAAGTCAGCTCTATTCTCGCTTTTATGGAAAAAGAAATTGCCATGAGCAGGAAGTTAGCTGAAGATCCGTTAATACGCAGGTGGATGATGGAACAAGATAATGATAAACTGACTCAAGATGTTGAAAAAGAATTAAACAGCTATCGAGATTTTATTAGTTCAGGCACGCATTTTATTGCCGTAAAATCAAATCTCAATTACTATTTGGAAGATATCTACACTCCTGCAAAGATACTTAAAAAAGACTCAACAGCAGACAGATGGTTCTTTGAAGCACTTGAGAAAAATGAAGATTACTCTTTAAATGTGGATTATCAGGAAAGTCTTGGGGAGATAAGAGTTTGGATAAATGTAACCGTTCGTGATGAAGATGGAATACCGCTTGGATTAGCGGGGTCAGGTATTTATCTCAACGACTTTCTCGATGAGATTATCATTCACAAAGATTCTAATTTGCATACCATACTCTTAAATGAGAAAGGATACATTCAAGGACATGAAGATAAGGCCATCATGGAACAAAACGGAATGGCAAAAAAAGAAGAAAATAAGATCACCATTTACGATTTGCTAAAAACTCAAACAGAAAAGGAACTTGTGAAAGAAACTATTACTCAAGTTAAAAATTCATCAGAGACCCGGATACTTGATGTTAATTATGAAAACATGAACTGTGTTGCAGCGATGGGTTTTATACCTGAGCTAAATTGGTACAATCTTGTTTTGGTTCAAAAGAATACGATTATGAGTTGGCGTGATTTTCTGCCTTTGATTTTATTATTTGTCCTTTCAGCACTTGTGATTATTCTCATAATTATCTTTGTTTTCACAAAACTCATCACCAATCCCATAAAAAAATTGACAGTTGCAGCAGAAGTTGTTTCAAAAGGGGATTACAATATAAGGATTCCGGTTGAAAAGCAGGATGAGATAGGTCGTTTGAGCAATAGCTTTAACACGATGACACAAGAGATCAAACATTATACCGAAAACCTTGAATCATTAGTAGATGAAAGGACAAAAGCACTTCAGTTGGCTAATGACAGTCTGACAACTGCAAAAAAGAAGATAGTGGACTCAATAGAATATGCCAAACTTCTTCAAAGTTCTATCCTACCGACACAAGGCGAACTGGATGACACTTTTAGTGAGCATTTTGAAATCTACGAACCCCTTGATATCGTGGGAGGAGATTTCTACTTTCTGAAGAAGACAGATCATGATATCTGGATTGCCAGTATAGATTGTACCGGACACGGTGTTCCGGGAGCATTCATGACTATGATGGCAAATGTGCTCTTAAAAGATATCATCGATATGAATCCTTCAGTTGGACCCGCAAAAATTTTGGAGATGTTTCACTATAAATTAAAGGAATCGTTAAAGTCAAAATCAAAGTTTGAACACCTGGATAATGGTTTAGATATGGGACTTTGTAAGATTATAAAGGATAAATCTTTCATCCAGTTCTCTGGAGCGGGATTGCCCCTTATTTATTCGGATAGGAATGAGATAATTGAGGTTCGTGGTGACTCCCTTCATATCGGATACGATATAAAAAAGGATTATACGTTTACTGAACACGAACTGAAATTGGCCGGTAACAGTTCGTGTTATCTGATAACAGATGGTATCCTGGATTTACCGGGAGGCAAAAAGGGATTTGGCCTGGGGCGTTTACGTCTTTTAAGTATTCTGGAATCAGTTAAAAATATGCCACTGAAAAGGCAAAGAGAAGAGATTAGAAAGCAACTTGAGGATTACAAAGGGGAATTTGTTAAAAAGGATGATTTGCTCTTCTTGGGATTTCGGATTTAAGGGCTGATTCAAATGAAAACGGGAGGAAAAGACCTTGGAAAATCTTTTAAGCTTTAAGGAATCTATGACAAAAGAAGGAATCCTGATTAGTTTTAACGGTTGTTTTAGCAACAGCATCATAGAGGAAATAGGTCGGGCTATCCGCACCTATCTTCAGGAGGAGAAACTTTCAGGGGGGATCATAACAGATGTTTTTGCCGTTTATATCGAACAAACACAGAACATTCGCAATTACCTGGAGTTGAATGATATGACAAATGGCTATGCAGGAACGGCGATTGTTACAATAGCCAAAAAAAACGGATATTACACCATCAGTTCTGGAAACAGTGTGAAAAAATCCGACGGGGAAAGACTTAGTGATTATCTGGATAAATTAAACAGCTTAGATAAGAAGCAATTACGACAGTTGTACAAAGAGCAGTTAAGAAAACCTGCTAACCGGGAATCAAGAAGTGCCGGGTTGGGACTGATAGACATAGCAAGAAAGGCTTCGGAAAAAATTCGTTATCAGTTTCAAAATCAGGATAAAGAATACGATTTTTTTAATCTGTTCGTCACGGTCAAGGGCGGAGAGTGATGGTTATGATCAACATTGAGCCAACTACAACTTCACCGAGGGTTTTGTTTGATGAAGAAAAAAATGTATTTCTAATAGAGGGGGAATCCTATCCGGAAAATTCCTTTGAATTTTATAAACCTGTATTTCAATGGTTTGATGAAGTGTTTCCGGGGTTGGATTCCCTGGAGCTCCATTTGAAGATCAGCTATATGAACTCATCCAGTGTGAAATGTATATTGGATATCATGACCATACTCGATGATGCCTATGAGGAAGGAAAAGATTGCAAAATCAAATGGTTTTACGAAGAGGAAAACAGTCGATCCTTAGAATTGGCTGAAGATTTCAAGGAAGATTTGGAACTGCCTTTTGAGGTTTTAACATAATGTGTTTCTGAAAATTTACTACCGGTTATTTTTGGAAAGATTGATGAATTGCCTTAGTTAATTGCCAATCATAAAAACGAGTGTTTTTTAAAACAGGAGATAGTCATGACAAATAAAAATACAGATGAACTTGCGGAACATCTTTATGAATTATTGCCCAAATTAAAAGAAGATGAATCCGAGATGGGAAAAGAATTCTATAAAACAGCCAGGGCTTATATTCGAACCTCAAAGCAATTGTACAAGATCATCGAAATCTCGGATAAAAATCAGTCTGCAATTATGGACATGTCTAAAGAACTCAGCAGATCCCGTGAGGAATTGAAAAAGGCAAAAGAGGTCGCTGAAAAAGCTAATAAAGAGAAATCCGTCTTTCTTTCCAACATGAGTCATGAGATTCGCACTCCCTTAAACGGTGTTATCGGTTTTAGTGATTTGCTTAAAAACCTTCCTATGGGGGAAATGCAAAAACAATATGTTGAGAATATAAACGTGTCCGCTCATTCTTTGCTTGGGATCATTAATGATATTTTGGATTTTTCTAAAATCGAAGCGGGAAAGTTGGAACTGGAATTACTTAAAGAGGATGTCATCAAATTGGTTAACGATGCCATCAACATTGTGAAGTTCCAGGCGGAAAACAAGAGACTGTCGTTGAAACTAACAGTTGAACCGCATATCCCCCGCTATGCCCTCGTTGATGTGGTGAGATTACGGCAGGTTTTGGTCAATCTCCTGGGAAATGCGATAAAGTTTACAGAAAAGGGAGAAGTAAAGCTTGAATTAACATTTACCGGGGATGATAACGAAAGAGGAATTTACAACTTTTCTGTTCAAGATACCGGGATCGGGATCTCAGAAGAGAAAAAAGAAAAACTTTTCAAGGCCTTTTCTCAGGCAGATGTTTCCATTACAAGAAAATATGGTGGTACCGGCCTTGGTTTAGCCATATCGGCAATGTTAGTAAATAAAATGGGAGGTAAGATAGAAGTCATCAGTGAGCCGGGAAAGGGAACTACATTTTTCTTTTCTATAGAAACCACCTTGTTTTACCAAGAGGACGATGATAAATCAGCAGAACAGGAAAACGAACAAAAGGAGATGTTTTCTACTGAGCTGACTTCAACAATTCTCATTGCTGAAGATGTCAATATCAATATGCAATTGATTAAGGCCATTGTTGAAAGGTTTTTCCCCAACTGTAAGATAATCCCGGCGCAAAACGGTAAGCAAGCATATGATTTAACAAAAACAAACCATGTAGATTTGATACTCATGGACGTACAAATGCCTGTTATGAACGGATTGGAAGCCACAACAAAAATTCGTGAAGATGAATCAATATCTCTGAGACATATACCCATCATTGCCTTAACTGCTGCAGCTGTAAAAGAGGATATTCAAAAATGTCTGGATGCCGGAATGGATGATTTCTTAACAAAACCCATTTTGCAAACGGATTTTTACGAAAAGGTCAGCAAACAACTTACGAATGAACCTACAAAAACCAGAAACTCTCAATCGGTTCCGAAATCTTCAGAAGATGGTTTGAAGCAAGTAACATGCATAGAAGGTGTGGACTTTGATGAAGGACTTCGACGCTTAAATAACAATCGTGATTTGTATTTGCAACTCTTGAAGGGATACGCCACCCAAAGCCTGTCGGATTTGCAGGAATTAAAGGATTCTCTGTGCAATCATACAACGGAATCAGTAGCAATTGCCCACAGAATAAAGGGGTTGGCCTTTAATCTGTCTGTAAACAAGATTGGTCAAACTGCAGCGGATATAGAGCAGGCTTTAAAAAGAGACGAAACTGATACACTTGATTCAAAGCTACAGGCATTAAGCAAAGAAGCTGAGGATTTTGAAAAATCTGTAAATAAATACATGGTTGAGATTGAATCTCTGAAAGAAGATACTGTGGATCTATCCGGAGAAGAGCCGGATCACCATGAATTGGAACTGCTTTTTTCAAAACTTCACAATAACATTAAAGAATACTCTCCGGATGCGTTAGACAATATCAAGAAAATTTTCGCAAGCAAGGATATCACAGACAAAATACTCTTAAAGGTCAAAGCAGAACTTGAGCTTTTCAATTTTGATGCAGCCGGTGAATATTTAAGAAAATATTTAAATCAATAATTCAGTCTTTTTTTAATTTCACCACACATTCCACATGGGCAGTGTGAGGAAAGATATCCAGAGGTTGAATTGTTTCAATTTTATATCCAGAAGAAACCAATCTTCCGCAATCTCTTACTAAAGTACCCAAATCACAGGAACAGTAGATGATTTTCTGAGGCTCGATTTCGATGATCTTGTCCAGAGCACCTTTTTCGATGCCGGCCCTTGGCGGATCAATAATTAGTGTATTGGGTTGATCAATATATTTAGCGGGTTGGGTATACTCTTCAACCGTCTTTTCGATAATTTCAACGTTTGTTACCTTGTTCATGCCGCAATTCGATGTAGCTGCTTTAACAGATTCAGGATGCGATTCCACCAAGATAGATCTTTTGTAGAGTGATGACAGATATATGGAGAAAAAGCCCACACCGCCGTACAAATCCATTAACATTTCATCTTTTTCCGGCTGGGCCAACTCTTTAACGGTATTTAAAAAAACTTTCAACATCTTGGTATTTGTCTGGAAAAAAGAGGTTGGTGGAATATTGTAATCGTACCAGTCGATGTGTTCTTTCAAAGTTCCCTGTCCGTGAATCGTGGCGTATTCTCCTGAAAGCATGGACTTTTTTCTGGTAAAGACATTTATCAGTGAGTCCAAGAAGGGAAGTTCTTCCAATATCCGAGTCTTGACCGGTTTTAACTGTCTGGTTAACTTCATTGATGTGATGATGATTAACATGTATTGTCCTGTGTATTCGGTCTTTCTGATTGCAATTCCCCTAAGGAATCCAATCCGTCTTCTGCTTTGGAAGATGTCATCGGGGGTAAAAATTTCATTGAGTATCGTTTGGGTAGTTTTTCTGATATGCTCAAATTGTGAATCCACTACTTTACATCCCAAGGGCTCAATGATTCTGTTTGAACCTTTGGCCCGTAAACCTACTATGATCTTTCCCTTGTTTATCCCACAGGCGTAAGTCATCTTATTTCGTGTTTGATATTGTGGTTGTGAAGGCAGTACATCAAGAAGAATGGACGATGTATCAATATTTCCCAATCTCATAAACTGCTCACTGATGATATCCTTTTTGGATTTCAGCTGGTAAGAATAATCCAAATCCAACCAATCGCAGGCACCGCATTCTTTAAAAACTGTACACACAGGCTGGTTTCTTTCCGGAATCTTGTATTTGAAATTATGGACTTGACCGAAACTGAAATTTTTCTTTTCCTTCGTTATCTCAACATCGACAATTTCTCCGGGATAGGCACCTTCCACAAAAACGGGTTTACCGGTTTCATCATGCCCTAATCCCTGACCGCCGTTTAAGAACTTTTCAATGATGATAGCTCGTTTGATGTTCTCTTCATTATTCACAGGTTTGTCATTCATAGATTTGTCCTAAACCATCCGATGATATCCTGCCTGAACTGCTCGCCATGTTCCGGGTCGTATATGGTTTCGTGATATGCTCCCGGATATTTTGAAATAACCTTGTTTTCGCTGCCGATCTTTTCAAAAAAATCATCAATATTATCCGCTGGCACCACTTGATCTGACATGCCTTTTAGAAGAAGAATCGGAGTTTTAAGCACAGAAGCTTTTTCATTAACCGTTTTCACATTCTTATGAATACTCAAAGCCAGCTTCAAGCTGACCTTTGGATGAACCAGTTTGTCGGATGAATACTCTACCACTTCGGTAGGATTTCTGGAGATATCTTCATGATTAATGTTATTGTCCAAAGTGATAAAGGGCAATAATTTGGCAAGAGGGGCATTCTTTTCCATTCTTTTTTCTGTTTCTTCATCCAGAACGATAGCCGGTGCTGAAATTGCTGCAGAATAAAACCGAGAGGGTTTCTCCTGTAGATAACGCAACCCAATCAGACCTCCAAGACTGTGTCCGAATAAAGCCTTTGGGACATTTGGAACAGAGGAGGAAATCTTTTTAAGCATCATTTCAATGATTTTGAAAGTATCTTCAATGGATGTGTAACCCCTAATTCCCGAGCTTTTTCCGTGACCAAGATTGTCGAACCCGTATACGTTCAATCGGTGTTCGTTTAATTCCCTTGCAAATCTTTCATATCTGTCGATATGTTCACCAAGCCCGTGAACGATCAAGACATTTGCCAAGGGATCAGCGCATTCATAAGATACCGTATAAAGAGACTTTCTTCCTAATTTTATTTGTTCCGATTTTTTCATTTTATTACTCCTTTTGTTGTGTCAACTTTTTTTAGAAAACGGATGGGCTAATCATTCATTGCCAAAAACACATCTTTATTATCTCATACAAGACTGATTTTAGTTTATTTTCTGATTAAGATATAATTATATTTTAGTTAACAGATGCTGGAATCATTGTTATAAGTGTATAATAGATTGGGGTATAATAACACGTTTTTCTTTCAATTGGAGTGATTCATGGTGAAGAAGATATTTTATATCTTATTCCCTGTTATTGCAGCCATCGTTATTACGTTTATTTCCTGTCAATTTACCGTATCCGCTCCTGATTTGCCTGTATTGAAAATGCCTGGGGACAAGGCGAAGGATGTATCTCTTAAGCCGTCGTTTGATTGGGGAAAAGACACAAAAGACGAAGATGCTTCCTATTCATTGAATTTATACAGGATTACTGATGGGGGGACTGAATTAGTTTTAACAGTCGAGGATGTTGAGGGGACACAATATTTACTTTCTGAGGAGCTTCTTCCTTCGCATAATTATGCATGGGAAGTAACTTACGAAACGAAAAATAATAAAACAGGAAGTTCCGGTTTACATACTTTCAAAACCAGAAAACTTTCTGAGTTGGAATTTTCCTTACCTGAGTCAACAGTACAAGAAAACAACACAATCAATATCGATTTAAACAGTTTTCTGAAGGATGAAGAAGATCGTGAAGTTGTATTTGAATTACGATCGGGTCCGGGCAGAATAGAAGGCAATGTTTATACCTATGAGCCGGGATTTAACGATTCAGGTGCTTATGTAATTGAAATCATTGCAAAGGATCAATATCGAGAGATAAAATCGGCTTTCGAACTGATGGTAAAAGACAATTATCGCCCACCGATTGTAAAAAATTTACAGGAAATTTACCAAGTGGATCAGGGTGAACAGATTGAAGTTGACCTTCACAGTAAGGTAGAGAACCCCGAAAATAATCCTTTGACTTTCAAACTGGCACAAGGACCGGGAGAAATCCGGAATGGCATATATTACCTTCAACCCGATTTTTCAAAAAAAGGAAGACAGCAGGTAAAGATTATTATTGAAGATCCGGCAACTCATTTGGAAATCGGTTTTCATGTTGTTATAAACGCCGTTAACAGAAGCCCTTCTTTCGGCTTTATTCCTATGCAAAAAGGAAAAGAAAATGAACAAATTGAGATTGATTTAACGAATTATGTCAGTGACCCGGATGGGGATCAATTGATATTTAAGAAAACAAGTGGTCCCGGTGAAATTTCAGAAGATGGGATATTTACATTTGAAACAGATTTCGAATCTGGTGGTGACTATACCATAGACTTTGAGGTCAGTGATGGAGTTAATCGAATCAGTGATAGTTTTCTCTTATCTGTAGAGAATGTCAACAGAAAGCCCGTTGAGTTGGATGACAAAGAAATATCGACCTATGAACTGAAAGAAGGAGAGCCCTTCAAGCTTGAATTTTCTCAGTTATATAGTGACCCGGATAATGATCCTGTTGAGTTTAGGCTTATAAATGGACCCGGTAACATTGATGGAACCAGTTATGAGTATCTTCCTGATTTTGATTCAAGTGGCGAAAAGGAAATAATCCTGGAAATAGATGATGGAAAAGATACAGTTATCAGGCGTTATACTTTAAACGTGGAAGAAGTGAACAGAAAACCTGAAATTAGTCCTGACGAGGATGTTTTACGTCAAAGTACGTCAACCAGAGATAGTTTTGAAATCAAATGGCATTCTTCCGATCCGGATGGTTCTTTTCTTTCCCATAATGTTTATTTTTCCGAACATCAATCTCCAACCCTTGCGGCAACCGGTTTGAAGACTGACAGTTGGTCACCTTACGATGCAGGAATAAAAATGGAACCCGGCAAAAAATATTATTGGAGAATAGAAGTTGTAGATGAGTTTGGGGAGAGGGTCATAACCGATTTACATTCAGTTGTTTTAGAGAACAAACCACCAAAAAGACCTTTGATAACAACCAAAGAACATGAGGAAAAGGCTGTTGGCATGCCTTACACATTAAAATGGGTCTGTTCAGACGATGATGATGCATTGGGTCATCGTTATTCCATCTACATTGGAGACTCTACGGAGACATTAAAATTAGCTGAAGACGAAATTATTGAAGAACAATATGTTCTAACCGACTTGGAACCCGGCAAAGATTACTCTATAAAGGTTGTTGTTGAAGATCCTTATGGAGCAATCAATGAGTCTAAACTAATTTCCTTAAAGGTTAAACTACCTCCGGAACCACCTGACGCCACTCTCGATGAGCGTTATCAAAAACCCGTCTCGGCTACTAATGTGGTGCTTGAATGGGATATGCCAGAGAATGAAAACAATGAAGACCTTACTTTTGATATATACATGGGAACTTCAAAGGAAAACATGAAATTGATTAAAAAGAATGCAACAGATACTAAATATAGACCAACAGGATTAACGGGGGGGACCAATTATTATTGGCAGGTTATTGTTAAGGATGAATATTCAGCAGAAATTCCGGGTCCGGTATGGGGATTGGAAACTGCATTTGGACCGGGGTCAATCCTTTGGTCGTATCCGGTGCGGTATGATATTCGTTCCAGTCCAGCTGTATCTGATGATGGGGTTATCTATTTTGGAGCGGATGATGATTATCTTTACGCCATTGACAGAGAAGGCGTATTCATCTGGAAATTTGACTGTTCAAACATAGTTTACCCCAGTCCAACGATAGGTAAAGACGGCACCGTTTATATTGCAGCCGGCAACAAATACATCTATGCCGTTAATAAAAACGGGGAGGAACTATGGAGAAAAGAGATTTCGGGGGGGTGTTATTCCAGCCCTGCTGTGGATCAAAACGGAACGGTCTATATCGGAGACTCCGATGGCGTGTTACATGCCATCGCTCCAAATGGTGAAACATTGTGGACTTACCAGGTGGCCGATGAAATCCGATCCAGTCCTTCTATAGGGTATTCCGGAACGATTTACTTTGGATCGGACGATCGAAGCATATATGCCATTAACCACGATGGAAGCCTGAAGTGGTCTTTTAAAACTGAAGGCTTCGTCCGTTCCAGCCCAGCTTTAGATGAACAGGAAAGGGTATATGTCGGGTCTTTTGACGGCAATCTTTATGTCCTTAACAAAAATGGTGCACTGCTTTGGAACTACGATACAGATTCACAAATTCGTTCCAGTCCCTCTATCTATAGGGATGGTACGGTTTATATCGGATCCTTTGACGGTAAACTCCATGCACTGGATCAACTGGGGAATAAGGAGTGGACATACGCCGTTGAGGAGGGACCATTTTGGTCATCCAGTCCTGCTATTGGAGAGGATGGAACGGTTTATATTGGAACATGGGAGAAACGCATACTGGCCATCGATTCAAAAGGCAACCTTAAATGGCAATTGGAAACTGAAGACTATATCAAATCCAGTCCGGTTATCGATGGAAACGGAGCCCTGTATATCGGCACATATGGTGCGAACCTTTTGTCAATTGCAACTGACAGCAAAGGGCTTTCACTGGATTCTCCATGGCCTATGTTCAGAAAGGATGCAAAACATACAGCCTGCCAATAATGATGCATTCAATTTAAGATCAAAGGTGGACAATCATGTCTGCCTTTTTTTTCTATCGGAGTGATCGAATGCTTGAAATAAAGAAACTAAAAAAATATTATGGAAAACACCGAGGAATTGAACAGGTTGGCTTCAATATATCCAAAGGCGAGATATATGGCCTCATAGGTCCCAATGGCGCGGGAAAAACAACAACAATCAGAATTATTCTTGGCCTTTTGTCTGCTGATGCCGGAGAGATTCATTTACTGGGGAAATCACTTCCAAAGAACCTGAACAGTTTAAAGCAGAGGATCGGTTATTTACCCGGGGAGATTAACCTTTACCCTCAGATGAGAGTATCCAGGTTTTTGAAATATAACAGTAAATTCTACAAGGACTATTGTAAAGAATATCAAGAGGAATTGTGCGATTATCTTGACTTGGACAAAAAGAAACGGTTTAAAGAACTCTCACTTGGTAACAGAAAGAAAGTGGGAATTATACAGGCTTTGGTTCATAAACCGGATATACTGATTCTTGATGAGCCCACAAATGGATTAGATCCCCTTCTTCAGAAGAATCTTTACACCTTGGTGGAGAAGGAAAGAGAAAGAGGATGTGCCATCTTGTTTTCTTCTCATAATCTTCTCGAGGTAGAACGATTAAGTGACAGAGTAGGAATTATTAAGGAAGGTGTCTTGATCAAAGAAATGTCCATTAATCAGCTTTCTGAATATACACAGAAAGTGATTACCGTTCATGACTTGAAGGGTGGGGAAAAATTAAAAAAATTTGAACGCAAAGAATCAAAAAATGGTGCTAAGGTCTTTTTGATAAAAAAGAGTGAATTAAAAGAGTTTTTATCAGTATTAAACAATTTGGATTACACGGATATAGAGATCAGAAATCCTACCTTGGAAGAAACATTTATGGCTTTTTATGGCAGAGAGGGTAAATGATATGTTTTTGAATATTTATAGAAATGAAGCCAGGAATAATTTTTGGTTTTTTCTAATATGGTGTGGTGTTTTCATCGGATTTATTTTTATGTATTTGCCCATGACCAATCTCATACTTGATGAAATAGATGATCTAATGATTTTTGTAGAGAAAATGCCCGAATTCCTTCTTAAGATGTTTAGTTTCGAGCCTGAGGTTTTTAACAAACCTGAAGGGATATTCGGTTCTGAGGGGATGAGTTTCATCTACATTCTCTCAGCGGTCTTTGCCGCTAATCTTGCCGGAGCAGTCTTTTCAAAGGAATTTGAGGAGAAAACCATCGAATTTCTTTTGGTAAAGCCTGTTACAAGAAGTAGAGTCTTTTTAGAAAAAGGTTTTTTCATGTTGACATTAATCATTATTCTCAGTATTTTATTTACAGCCTTTGAACTCCTGGGTTTTTCGATGTTCATCAAAAGTGATTACAGCGAAAAAATCTTGATATCTTTTGGCATATACACCTTCTGTGTTCTCACTTTTTTTGGAGGCCTGTCAACCCTGATTTCCTGTATCACAAAAAAAAGCAACTTAAATATCTCCATTTCTGTGGGTTTTATCATTTTTATGTATTTTGGTGATTCGCTCGGAAGAAGCTTTGAAAGTATATCTTGGCTTTCCAAAATAACAATATTCCATTATATACCCTTGGCTGAAACGATTATAAATGAACAAATGTTTTTGACAAACGCCATTATCATTTCATTGATCGGCCTGCTGTTTTTTATCGCAGGTTACATTGTTTTCAAAAAAAGTGATATTGAGATATGAGATGAGGGGTCTAAACGTTTTAATGGTAATATCATAGACAAGTATTCCGAGGGGACAGGGTCAGCGATACGGGAATCGCTTCACCTGTCCCCTCTTATCCCGTGTATGTCCTCTTCTACTTATATGATTTTGCTGCCTTTTTAATTATCTTTGATAATGTTCTTCCCAAAGCGCTAAAGGATAATTTATCCCTTGCGATTTCGAAATTTTTATTGACCATGTCATAATAAAGTGCTTCGCTTTTCAAGATTTCAATGGCCTTTTTCGCGGCACCTTCTATTTTCTCGCGTTCAACTGCAACATATTCGCCTTCATTGTTGTCTCTTTGGGTAAAAGTATGTCCAAGTGAGACGTTTTTAAACCCAAAGGGCATGATATCCGTTTTAAAAACGGGGTATTCAAAAATGATCATGGGTTTTTTTGCAAAAAGTCCCTCAAGGTATTGATTTCCCCAACCTTCAAGAATAGAAGGATAAGTGATGAAATCAGCGATGACATAGGCATCCCAAAGGGAATACTTCTTGAAATCCCTGTTACTTCTTGCGGCTCCAAAGAGGTGTTCTGCCCAGATAATTTTAATGTTTTCCTTAGATGCAAGTTTTTTAAGAAATGTAATGTATTCATTGTCTGTTTCGATGAGTCCGGGCATAAAAAGCAATATCTCATCATTTTCGGCGAAAATTCTCCCATCATAAAGAGTTCCAAATAATTGTTCTTTTCTCTTTTTTATCTCTCCGATCGTTTCGATTCCCAATTCTATTGCCTTTCTGGTTGCGACACGTGTTGCCTGAAGAAAAACTATATCCCTTTCACCAATTCCAAGCTGTTCACGTAGGTCACGATTGTATTCATCAAGTATCCATTCTTTTGCATGAAAATCGAAGACATTCGGGACAACAACGGAATCCATTCCTTTCCTGTGTTTTAATTCTGCCTGTGCAATCTTGTTAATAACAACTTGATGGTAATTGTCTCCTGCAGGTGGATAATAAAGATCTAATGCCTGACTGACAAAATCACAAGTGGGCTTGTTCATATGAGGTCTTTCCCAATAAAAATCATGATTGTGATTGATACTAATTAATCCGTTTTTTTCGATGAAATCTCTAAAGCCTATTGCTACGGGAATACCTGTTCCCAGAGAAAAGATGTTGTTTGGGATAAGAACATCAAACTTCTCTTTTGCCATTATATTGTCCAACGCCAGTTCGATATCCTTTGCAACTGAAAGCAGTTCAGTTCTAAATGAAATTTCATCGGTGTAATCAGTTAATGCCTTATAGCTGTTTCTCTCCCATCTTTTAAATTCTTCTCTGTGCAAATCCATTTCTTTTATGTAATATTCTCCATAATCAGAAGTACCGGAAATAAAGATGACATCATGTCCCATATTTTCAAAGACATGTTTCCACTTTTCCATTTCCAAAGAAACGCCATCTGTCTCACCAACTCTAAAATGTGCAAGGGCTATTTTCATTATTATCCCACTCCCATTATTCTTTTCGAATTCTTTTTTCTGTTTCAGGGTCAAAGAACATGAGCCTTTCATGTTCAAATGCAATGTGAACAATCTCTCCCGGTTCAATTTTCGGAAATGGCGGTGCTACTATTTTCAGGATCTTATCATCCAGATCAATCGCCACAATTTGATGAGACCCTTGTGGTTCAGTAACCATAACCTCTCTGGAAAAAACCGAATCAGGGGTTTTTTCTTTGTAAACCTGCATACTTTCAGGTCTCACACCCATAATGACACGACTTCCGGGGAATGATTTTAGAGTATCGTGGTTTTCTCCAATGGGTTCGAAGGAAAAGGCACTACTAACCAGCAGCATTTTCCCGTCTTTTTGAGTCAATTCCATGGAAAGGAAATTAGTTGGTGGCGTTCCTATAAAACCTGCCACAAAGATATCTTCACAATCAAAATAGACGTCATCTGTAGTTCCCATCTGAACGATTTTCCCCTCTTTCATAATGACGATCCTGTCTGCCATACTCATGGCTTCAGCCTGATCGTGTGTAACGAAAACGGTGGTGGCCTGTGTCTTTTTGTGGATGGCTTTCATTTCCGTTCTCATCTTGACCCTGAGTTTTGCGTCCAAGTTTGAAAGCGGTTCGTCCATTAAAAAGACTTTGGG
>CAZRYM010000022.1:0-22152 GCA_964604305.1 uncultured Thermotogaceae bacterium
TCCAGGCATTCACATAATTTTGGAAGATGTTCTTAAAGACATCTGTAAAGGAATAGTCCACTTCCATCCGGGTGTTTTCATCCCAGAACCAGATGGGATGCACATCTTTCAGTTGAATCTCAACGGAGGCCAGGTTTCTGTAAATAACCGATTCCACAAAATCCGGGGCTTCTATGATTTCCATTTTGTTGTACACCTGAGAGTACAACGATGTGTAGTATTGGGCAAACACTTCTGATTCGTAACGTTTTCTCAGTAATCTGAAGCTGGTTCTTTGGTCTTGTGTGGTTTGGGTTAAATAGCCTTCGGCTTGATTGAGAATGGATAGGAGCAGATCTTTTTGTCCTTGTTCCAATGAAGCCTCAACAATGACGTTTGTGGGATCTTCACCTTGCAGGAGTTTGTTTTGAAAAAGGCTTTCCAGCTCCGGATGATTTGTCAATACACTTGAAAGTTGTTCGCAATAGGCTTTAATCTTAGTATTGAAGGTACCTTTTTCTTTTTTTGTCATGTCGTAATTGGATAAATCAGCTTCAAAACGTTGATCCAATTTCTGATAAAGTTCGTTGACACTGTTTTTTAAGTTGTTTGTGATGACTTGATTCAACAGTTCTTTATTTGCATTAGAAAATGACGTGTCTTCCAAGGCCCCTCGGATCTCCTGGGCAATGGTTTTGGGTTCACTGAACTTAAAGACCAGTTTGGTGTTGTCTGAGGTTAACTCTTGAATCTCATTGTAAAAGGTGTACACTTGAATTCCCAGATTGACGGAATTGAAAATGGAGAACAAAGGTGTGATGACATTCTTTTCCAAGAGGCGAAGAGGCGCCCAAGCTGCATAGTCTTCCGGCAACTCTAATTCTTGGAATAGTTCTTGAGACCGATTTAAGAACTCATTTAATTCCGCTTTGCTGACAATGGGGCTGCCCTTTCTGAACTCATCCAAGTACAGGTTGAATTTCCCCAATTTCGTTTCAACACTTTTAACTAAAACCGTTGTATAAGCTAGCTTTTGGATCTTTTCAGTTTGTGTCCGTGAATCATCTTCATTGCTAATATTAAAAGCTCTGTGCATTTTCAGTTTATCACCGTTTTGTTGGATGAAACTTGAGATTTTTTCAGTAACAGCCTGTATGTCTTTGACCAGTACCATTCGAGTCAAGGGACTGTCATGTTCGAAATACAGGAAATTCATCAGGGTGTTGATCATGGTCATGGGATCTTCGATCATAATCATGTTTGAATAGGTTTCATAGATGTTTTCAGACAAAGGCTGATTAGACTCGAAGAGGGCATTCAGGTGATCCAGTTCCTCCTGGGTAACCGTTTTACAATAGTCAACGGTTTCGCTGTCAGGAGCAAAATCAACGGTCATAACCCCTCTGTAGGGGGAATCGTCGTTGACGCTGTAAACCAACGGGCTTTGTGTTGAGGTCTGTGCCTCGATGATTTTGTTCAGGTTGAAAAACTCCTCGATTGTTAAGGCTGAAAAATCGATGGTCACTCCACCAGACCGAACTAGAGATAGTTTGATGTCTCTGTTTGAATTGAAAGAGTGACTAATCCACTTGGGTGGCCATGACTCAACCTCACCATCCAATTTGAAGGAGGTCATTATCATCCAGATGAAAGGAGATATCATCAGCATTACACCTATGATAACCAACGCGTAAATGACAGTTCTTAAAATGGGATTTTTCATATCAGCAACCACCTCAGGAAACGTAACTGACTCTTCGCTTACCGGCTCGGAATTGGAAGAAGGTCAGGATCATGATGATCATAAACAAGACATATGCTGCTGCGCTTGCCTCGCCCATTCTCTGATCTTTGTAGAATTTATTAAAAATGTAGTAAACCATAGTCATACCGCTGTTGTTGTAGGGTCCGGGTAATTCGTTGTAAAGAACAAATATCTCGGTGAACACCTTAAAATTACCGATGACAGAAACGATGAGAACGAAAAAGGTAGTAGGAGATAACAAAGGCCAGGTGATGTGTCTGAATTGTTGTATTTTTGTGGCCCCGTCAACTTCTGCCGCCTCGTAATAGAACTTATCAATAGATTGTAATCCTGCCAGAAAGATAATGGCGTTGTATCCCACCATTTTCCATACAGATACGATGGCGATTGTGGGAATTGTCCAGACTTCATCGGTGAGCCAGGGGATTTTGCCGCTCCCAAAGAACGACAAAAAGTAGTTCATCAACCCGTAAGTATCGTTGAATATCCATTGCCATACCAGCGATATGGCAACTACAGAGGTGATATAGGGTATAAAAAAGGCTGTTCTGTATACCAATTTCCCCTTGAGGGGCAAGTTTAGCACCATGGCAATCAACAGACTCAAAAAGATACCCGTTGGGGTTGTCAGCATGACATAATAAAGAGTGTTATAAATAGCCTTTATGAATACCGAAGATTCTTTCGTTATCAAAAGGAAGTCAAACAATTCATAGCGAGTGCCACTAAAAAATTTTAATGACAAATAAACACTTATGATAATGAACAGACCTGTCCAGAGGCCGCTTTCTTCGTTTATCGGGAGTGCCCTTTTTAATAACAAGTAATAAATAAGCCCTGCAGATATGGGAATCAGGAGGAGCCAAGTCAGTTCAAATGATGAGATGATTAGGGTGAATGCAAATATCATACCGCAAAATGAAAAATGAAGCAGTTGGTTTTTGCGGAAATGATCATAAGCCCTGTTTTCAAAATGTCCACGAGCTGCCAGAAATGTCTGGAAAACCTTTAAAATACAGAGAGCCACAACGATATATGCTGCTGAAAAAATCAAGGCCTTCCAAAATGAATAAGGAAGGGCCATGTCCATCTCGAACAGCTTTTTGTAATTATCAAAACCGTTAAAATAAGGATTTTTCTGATTGGCAAAATCCCATTTAAAAAAGCTTAAAACAAATGAGTATGCTATTGGCCAAAAAACAAAAACCCCTAAGATAACAAAGGAAGGCAAGAGAAAAAGGTAGCCGTGGATGGTTTCTCTGGTTTTTTTGTTTTTTATTCTTGGAAATCGATTTTTATTTGTCATCATAGCATCAACCTTTATTGATATTATAGAGCCCTTGCTTGAGCAATGGTATGATGGTATTCAATATTTCCTTAATTACATATTGCTTGTTTGGGAGGTTAATCACTACCGTTGAGTGAAAGATACCACAAATACCCCGATTTAATATGGAATAGGCTCCTTTTTCCATGAGTGAATACATGATAGCGCCTTCAAGTGCTGGTAGTCTTTTGTCGATTAGGGCACCTGTTGCTTCGGGTACGATATCGTCACTTTCCATTCCGATACCTCCAAAGGTTAATACCAGTGAATAGCCATCCATAAAGAGGCAGAAAAGTGCTTCTTTAAACGACTCAATTTCTCTGTTTACACGGATGGTTTGGTTGACGATCAAACCGTCTTCCTTCATCAGCGACTTTAATTCATTCAAATCTTTTTCCTCTACATCAGCTGTAAGAACTATCGCAATGGAATGCTTCATGACTGCTTCATTTGATTCAAAATAACTCAAGTTCTTTGCCCCCTTTTTCAATACATTTTAACAAAAGCTTATCAATCTCCTGGACGGTTTGCTTAATTCCCTTTATTATTGATGGAATATCTTCATTAAGAAGCATTTCAAGTAATTGCCGGTGTTGCTGTTCTTCATTTGAATATGAAACTGTGATAATGCCGATGATGTTTTTTTCATCATAAAAGGTTTTCAACAGGTTGAGTTTTTTCTCTGCATTTTTTTCAAGAAATCCGATCTTTAATGCATTTCCGTTAATAATGGAGTTGAAGATATCTTTTGCATTTCGATTGATTTCCTTAACAATCCTTAGAAATTCAAGAATACTCTTTTTTTTAAGCTTTTCTATGATAAATCCCTTTTCAACTTTTGAAACCGAATAATGGTGTATGGAAAAGTGTTCTGAAATGGTCTTGGCAATCCTTGAAAAGATGATGTTATATAAAAATTTTTTCGTCTCCTTTTTTACATCATCATCCTTGTCATCCACGATGTCCAGGAAAAATCTGGGATTTGTTCCCAGCCATAGTTCCAGCCCCTCCATGCCCACATTTGGAATGACGTAGCAGTTGTTGTCCATTTCATAATAATTGCTTTCAACAGCGATAAGATTGATCAGTAATGCGTTATAATGCGTTTTTTCGGTTTCCTCTTTCGTATAGGCTGAGGGGATACCTTTAATGAGTTCACTTATGCTTTTAAAACGTCCATTGGAAGTCGAGGAATATCCAAGGACCGAAATGGTGTAATCCGAAAAAAATTTGATCTCGTCCAGGATAAACTCAAGTGAGGGGGTTTTCGTGCAGATGATGGTGGCGTTTTTCCATATGCTTTTTTTCGTGAGATCTAAAAAATCCTGAGGTATGGTAGTTTTAAAGGTGTCTTCAGGTGAAAAAGAAAAGGATACACTTTTCAAGTCAAGAAAAAACAAGGTCGAAATTGTATCGTCCTCCTTTTCCACCACCAGATGGGCTGATGGGGCTCCGGATATGAAAGTTGACGTATAATCGAATCGTTCATCAAATATGGAGTAAATAAGTGTGGTATCATCTTTTGACATCCTGTTTAAATCGATGCCGTTGAGGATTTCTTCGATTGCGACTCCTTTAAGATACAATTCAAATCACCTCAGTGACAGGCTGTTTAGCCTGTCTCCTCTACAATCACTCCGGCCACAGTATACTCACCATCATGGGTTATCGTTAAAAACACACAGCAGTTGTCTGAAAAATAAAAAGACAACTGCTCTTCCGGTACACTGAGAAACGGTTTTCCGTTATCATCAGTTGATATAGTTATGGAGTTCATTTCGAAATCTCTGATACCTCGGCCGGTTGCCTTATAAAATGCCTCTCTTGCACAAAATCGTCCCGAAAAAAATTCCTTTTTCCTTTTCAGAGTTTTTATGGTGGATAACGTCTCAATCTCTTTTTTGGAAAGTACTTTATCTTTCAGTCTTTCAATCTTCTTTTCATCAAGTCTTCTCAGATCCATAATATCTATTCCAAAACCGAGAATCAACTGTTTCCTTCCTCCAATAAAAAGTATTGACAAAATGCACTGACAGGGCAAATGGAACATTGAGGTGTTCTGGGTTTACAGACGGCTTTTCCGAACTCCACCATAGAACCGTTTATCGGACCCCATAAATCACGGGATAAAACTTCCATCAATGCATATTCAGATTTTTCGGGTTTTGTTGTATTAATCCATCCCAATCTGTTGGCGATTCGGTGTACATGCGTATCCACAGCCATGGCAGGAATACCAAAAGAAACCCATAGCACTATATTTGCCGTTTTTCTGCCCACACCGGGGAGTTGGACTAACTCGTCGATGTTTGATGGAACAACGCCATCATACTTGTCTCGTAAAATCTTTGAAGTTTCAACGATGTTTTTGGCCTTTTGCCGGTATAAACCGGAAGGTTTAATTTTCTCGTAAAGTTCTTCAGGTTCTCTTAAGGAAATGTCGTGAACCGTCCAACCATCGTAAAATAATTGCTCAGAGGCTTTTTCGGTATTTTCATCCTTTGAGCGCTGACTTAAGATAGTCGTTATCAATACCACATAGGGATCCGTGTTTGTGTGAACTTTTGGATATTCTCTAATAATTGTTTCAGCCGTTTCTCTGATTAAATGTTTCAAAGCTATCCCTTAAGGGCTTCGGCGCCATTTACAATTTCGATGATTTCCTGAGTGATGGAAGATTGTCTTGCCTTATTATAATCCAAGGTAAATCGTTCAATAAGATTTTCTGCATTTTCAGTTGCATTCCTCATGGCGTTTTGCCTGGAATAGAGTTCACTGACCTGTGATTCCAGCAAGAAATTCAACACATGAGATTTCAAATACAAGGGCAATGCCTCATCAAGTACTTTTGAAGGTTCCGGTTCAAATTCGTATTCAATCCTGAATAAATGTTCTTCAGATTTGTTTTCCATGGGAATAATGGGGATGAGATCCTTGGTCTTGGGTTTTTGCAAAAGCGAACTGTGAAACCGGCTGTATACGACTTTAAAAGAGTCTACCCGTTCTTCCTCAAAGAGATCCAACATTCGATTCACAAGCATCTCAGCGGTGGAAAAACTGGGTTTGTCGTAAAAACGATCTTGATCATAAAGGATCTTTTTATTTCGGTATCTAAAATTCGAGACCCCTTTTGTCCCAATCACCATATAACCCGCAAATCGCTCTCCCAGCTTTTCGGCTTCTTCTTCAGCGGCTCTAATCAGATCTAAGTTATAGGCACCTGCAAGACCCATATCCGATGTAATAAGAAAAATTGCAGTCTTATTGTATTCTTTATCGGGATTGTACAAAAGCGGATGAGATTCTTCCAATCCTGAAATACAATCTCTTACGATTTCATTGACTCGTTCTACGTAAGAAGAAAAAGCTTTCCAGTTTCGGACCGCCTTGTTTACTTTTGCCGTGGCAACCATTTCCATGGCGTGGGTGATATGTTCAGTGGATCTGGTTGATTCTATTCGTCCTTTAATTGCCCTGAGTTGACCGCGACCCAAATGTCATCCCCCCCGTTAACTATCTTGAGTGCTCATGCTGAATGTCTCTGTAAATTCCTTTATGGCTTTTCTTAGCTTTTCCTTTAATTCGTCTGACATTTTACCCTTCTTGACGATTTCTTCCAGCAATTCCGAATGCTGGCTTTTAAAGGTTCTGAGTAATTCCTCTTCAAAAGTTTTGATTCGGTCAGTTGGGATTTGGTCAAGCATGCCTTCTACACCGGCGAATAAAACCAAAACCTGTTCTTCAACGGACATGGGAGAGAATTGATGCTGCTTAAGCAATTCCATCAGCTTTTCCCCACGCAAAAGTTGATTCCGGGTAGCTTCATCCAATTCACTGGCAAACTGTGAGAACGATTCCAATTCACGATACTGTGCAAGGTCAATCCTCAGTGTACCTGCAGTTTGTTTCATGGCTTTGATCTGAGCAGCCCCACCTACCCTTGATACTGACAACCCGATGTTAATGGCGGGTCTGAATCCGGAGTAGAACAAACCGGCTTCCAGATAAATCTGCCCGTCGGTAATAGAGATGACATTAGTGGGGATGTAGGCGGACATATCGTTGGCCTGCGTCTCAATGATGGGTAAGGCGGTAAGTGATCCGCCACCTTGCTTGTCGTTCAACCTGGCAGCCCTTTCAAGCAATCGGGAATGGAGGTAGAAAACGTCTCCAGGATAAGCCTCACGACCGGGTGGTCTTCTTAACAGCAGGGACAATTCCCTGTAGGCTGCAGCGTGTTTACTCAAATCATCGTAAACGATCAGCGCATCTTCGCCGATGTTCATAAAATATTCCCCGATAGAGCAACCGGCATAAGGCGCTATGTAGAGTAGAGATGCAGGATCGGATGCCCCTGCCAAGACAACTGTGGTATATTCCATAGCTCCGTATTTTTCTAGTTGGTCAACGATTCTCGCCACACTGGCAGTTTTTTGTCCGATAGCGACATAGACACAGTTGACGCCTTTTCCCTTTTGGTTGATAATCGTATCCAATGCGATTTGAGTTTTTCCAGTTTGACGGTCACCGATGATCAGCTCACGCTGGCCTCTTCCAATGGGTATCATGGAGTCAATGGACTTTAATCCTGTTTGTAGGGGCGTGTCAACCGGCTGCCGTTCAATAACACCGGGGGCCTTTACTTCAATGTCCCTTGTCTCGCTGGTTTTAATGATGCCTTTTCCATCAATAGCTTGACCAAGAGGATCGACAACCCTTCCAAGGAGTTCTTTTCCAACTGGGACGGAAATGATCTTTCCTGTCCTTTTAACGATACTTCCTTCACGGATATCGGAATATTCTCCCAACGCCACAACACCAACTGTATCCTCTTCCAAGTTCAATGCAATACCCAGTGTTCCGTTGTCAAACTCCACAATCTCGTTTGCCTTCACCTTTTTTAAACCGTAAACTGCAGCGATGGCGTCTCCAACCTGAACAACTCGTCCTGTTTCCTCTAAATTCGCCTGTTTTTCATATCCTTTAATTCGTTCTTTTAATATCTTGGTTATCTCATCTGGTGAGATTCTCAAGCGAGTCACCTCTCTTCCGAGATCATTTGTTTTGAAAGTCTTTGCAATTGTCCCTCAATCGATAAATCCAGTTCCTGATCATCTACAAAGACCTTTATTCCACCGATCAGGGATTTATCGTATTCAATTTCCAGTTCTACTTCTTTCTCTAAAAGTTCTTTAAGCTTTGCTTTTATCCGCTCGAGATCCTCTTCTGTCAAAGAAATGGCGGAAACTACAAGGGCTTTTGATATGTTTTTTCTGTTGTAAGCCAAACTTTCAAAAGTCTTGTAAAGATAATCCAGTAATCCCTCGCGTCGTTTGTCTACAATTACATCAATAAAAGAATCCATAGCCCGAGAATGAATATCTTTGGAGCTGAGGATTTGTTTGATGACCTCTGCTTTTTCAGTCTCTGTTGTATTGGGACTGAATAGAATATCCGTGAACACCTCATTATTAAAGGCATCTCCCAATACCCTTAACCCTTCGAGTATATTGGGAATCTCTTCAGATGAGACACTCTCTAAAAGCGCTCCCGCATAGGCTCTCATCAGAGAAGGAGAATATTTTTTCAAGAGTAGTCATCCTTTCCGGCATCTTTGATCATTTTATTGAGAAATTCTCTTTGAGACTGTTCATCGAGTTTTTTCTCGATTATTTTAGAAGCCATGAGAACTGCCAACGATACTGCTTCTTTCTTAAGAGCTTCAGAGGCCTCTCTTTTCATAGATTCGATCTCCGATTCTGCCGTTTTGATCATACGTTGTGCCTGATCCTGTGCCTTGTCCTTCTCTTCTCTGGTATAGACCTCTACAGTTTTATGGGCATTTTCTATGATCTTGTCAGCTTGTGAATGAGCCGATGAAAGACGTTTTTGCGCCTCTTCTTTCATTTCTTGGGCCTGTGCCTTTATCTTTTCGGCCTGTTCCAACTCTTCCTTTATTTTATTCTGCCTTTCCGATGTCATGTTCAAAAATGGCTGATACAAAAGTTTATAAAGAAAAAAAGCCAAAAGTATAAACTGCAAAAGCATGACAATTGATGTTAGATTAAATTCCAATAACTCCATTGTGGGTCACCTCCCCTTTATAAAGGAGTGTTTTTTTATACAAACAAAATGATGAAAGCAATCAGCATTGAATAAAGACCGGTTGATTCTGTTACGGCCATCGCGAGAAGCATTCTTGTTACGAGACTTCCAGACATTTCAGGTTGTCTTGCCATAGCATCCATGGCGTGTGCACCAACTTCACCTTCTCCTATGGCCGGCCCAATAGCACCGATACCCATACATAAACCCGCTCCAACATATTTTGCTGCCTCAATGATTGCTTCTTCCATAATTATTTACCTCCTTGATTTTTCGGTTTTTATTTAAAAGTGTATTATTCTATTTGACCGGCGATATAAGCAACCGACAACATTGAAAAAACCATAGCCTGAATCAATCCGATAAACATACCAAAAAAGCCCCACAATGCTACGGGTAAAATTAGATATTTTACCATATAGCTAAGGATTAGGACCAGGATTCCGCCGCCGTAAATATTCCCGAATAAACGAAGCGAATGGGAAATGGGTTTTGAAATCTCTCCTACAAGATTCATGGGAAACATGACGAATATAGGTTGAAAAAAGCTTTTAATCCAGTTACCGAACCCCTTAACCTTTATAGCAAATCCATGACTGATGACCAGTGTCATCAGAGCATAGGTTGCGTTGGTATTTAAATCGGATGTGGGTGTATACCAAGTATCGAGAAAGAGAGAAAAATGAGGTTTTCCGTTGATTACCGATACATTAAGTCCCGGTATGCCACTGATGATGTTAGCCACACCAATGAAGATAAACAGGGTTGTTGAAATGACAAAAACCGGTTTGATGTATTCCTTTACCGTTATGGAATCTTCAACCGTTTTATACATGAAATCCAAAAACAACTCAACTGCCGATTGTTTTCGGTCCGGAATCATGGAAAACTTTTTGGAAACACCCCGGGCAAAAACAATGACGATGACGCAGATGATGCCTCCCATGATAACAGTCATCCAATTGATGCGTGTGAAAAAACCGGCCTCTTCACCAAAGGTGAAAATCCATTTGGTTCCGATTCCCATTTGACTCAGTTGATCCATTCCGCCAATATTTGGAAGGGAAAAAAGCCAGGTGACGATGATTGCCGCCAGTAAGATTCCCACAAATATCTTTTCGCCCTTGCTTAAGCTCAAAAAAACCCCTCCCCTTTAATCATTCCTGTCTTTATAAGCGATATAATAAAGAATGAAGCGTATCATAAACAGCGAATAAAACGTACCAAAAAGTGAAACAACTGAAATCATTCCACTTAAAAACAAGAAAACGATCATGACACTATATCTTACCACAAAACCTTTAGGAGTTTTATCAGTTCTTTGCTGTTTTATTAGCCACAAAAGCCTTTTTTTTTGCTCGCTCAATGACCAGAGATAAAAAAATGACGCTGTAACACCAAGCATTAATCCGTAAATAAACTCGTATTCACTCAATAAAACAGCTACAACCATCGCTGCTGAATTCAACAATATAATACCATAAACAAACCGTTTGACAAAGGTTGCAAAGGAATCATCAGGGGCTTTATTTCGAGGTCTTTTCACCCGTATTCTCATCTTTTTCTTCGCTTTTTTCTTCATATTGTTTGGATTCCTTTACCAATTCCTTTATACCGTTGTAGATTCCTGAAGCCATTCCAAAAAACAGAAATATGATAAAAATAATTTTGTTGTCAAAGGTCCATCTGTCCAGATAATAGCCTATCAATCCTGAAACGGCCATGTTTGCAAACACCGTAAAGCCAAAATAGGGGATTAAGTTCAACTTTTTAAGTTCGTTGGGAAGGTTGACTTTTTTGTCTTCCCTTTTCATTTCCATCATTCCCGCATGACCATATTGACTTCAAATGTAAACTTTTCAAGATGTGCCGGGATTTTCAAAATCAAACCGTCTACGTTTACGTGTATTTCTTTTCCACAAATGACTGAAGGTGGTGTAATGTCGATTGGTTTGCCAATTTGCTCCAGATTCATGGCGATATTCCCTGAAACCATGTTACCCAGCTCACCGATGGCACTCATGGCCAGATCATCCAATTTATCATAAGGCATGCCCATCATTTTACTGACGATGACTAATCCAAGCTCGGAAGTAAATCCATAGACAAGATTACCCTCCATGTAACCATTATATCCAACAACGGTTACCAGATCATATCCTTTTGCCAGTTCTTTTGAAATAGCGGGTTTTTCCAATTCTACTTTTGAATGGATTGTCTCGTTGAATACTTTAACAAGACTTTTCAACATTGCGTTTATTACTTTTACATCCATATTCCTACACCTCCACGGACTTTTCTCTGTACTGAATCGCCTCCGCGATATGCGGCGTTTCTATCCTTTCTTTTCCTTCCAAATCGCTGATGGTCAACGCAACTCTTAATATTTTATTGATACCCCGTCCTGTCAGTTTAAATCTCGATACAGCCTGTTCTAACAACTTTTCGGATGGGGTATCCAATTTACAATAATGTTTCATCATCTTCTGATTCATGCGACTGTTTTTCCCGTAGGCTCTTCCTTGAAATCCCTTAAATCTTTTCCTTTGCCTTTTGATGGCTGCATTGATTCTTTCTCGAATGGATTCTGAAGATTCTTCCTCTTGGGTATTACTGTATTCTTTATAACTCATCCGGGGGACTTCAATGATCATATCGATTCTGTCAAGAACAGGACCGGAGAGTTTTCTATTATACCTGACGATATCACGCATGGAACATGTACATTCCCGTTGAGGATCTCCGTAATTTCCACAAGGGCAAGGGTTTTGGGCAGCAACAAGAGTGAAATCGGCAGGATACTTTACGGATAGACGTGCCCTGGAAATATTTACAACAGCATCTTCAAGGGGTTGTCGCATGGATTCGATCACATCTTTGGAGAACTCGGGAAACTCATCCAGAAAAAGAACACCGTTATGTGCCAGGGAGACTTCGCCGGGATGTGCATCCGTTCCACCTCCAATAATAGCAGCCCTTGAAGCGGAATGATGCGGAGATCGAAAAGGCCTCATCATACTGAAGGTGTTTCGGGAAATATTCCCGCTGATACTGTATAGGGATACGGTTTCGAGGAACTCTTCGCTTGAAAGAGGGGGCAAAATGGTAGGCATGCGTCTTGCCAGCATAGTCTTTCCAGAACCCGGTGGTCCTTTCATTAGAAGATTATGTCCCCCTGCAGCTGAAATTTCCATCGCTCTCTTCGCCTGTCGTTGTCCCCTGATTTCCGAAAAGTCGATATCTTTATCATAGGCCAGTCCATCGTAAGAGCTTTCGGGTCTTTTAAGATTGGTTGCACCGTTCAAAAATCCAACCACTTCCCGTAAATCGTTGGCCAAAAAGACTTCCAGATTTTTAGCAAGTCCGGCTTCTTCTTCATTCAGTGAGGGGACGATAACTTTTCGGTTCCCCATCCTTTCAGAGTCTGATGAGAGAGCTATCAGGATGGGAAGCAGTCCACGGACTTTTCTGATCTTACCGTTCAGACTCAGTTCCCCAAAAAAATACATGTCTTCGGCACTTTTTGGTTCCACAATGTCAGAGCAACAAAGAAGCGAAACGGCCATGGCTAAATCCAAGGCCGTCCCTTCCTTTTTTAGATCCCCCGGAGCCAAGTTGATGCACATTCTGCCTTTTGGCATGGGGTAACTGTTGCTTTTTATGGCACTTTTTATTCTTTTTTTGCTTTCTTTTATCGTTGTGTCACCAAGTCCCACAATGTCGATGTCATGATTGATCGCCTGCTTATCTACAAATGATTCAACAATGACGGTGCGTGCTTCAAGTCCTAAGAGCACCGCACTTCTAAGTTTTGAGAATTTTCCCATTTTTCAACCCTTTTTATAAATTCTTGATGTATACGGGTATCACCTGTTAATTCCGGATGAAAAGAACAGGCAACGATGTTGTTGTATCTGACCATTACAACCAAATCATTATGCTTTGCCAACGGTTCCACATCTTTTCCCATGGCTGAACAAACGGGGGCACGAATAAATACGGCGTTGATCGGATCATTAAATCCCTTGATTGTAATCGGCTCCTCAAATGAATCGATTTGCCTTCCAAAGGCATTTCGGATCACTGTTATGTCCAACAAGCCCAGCGTTTTTTGATTGGGGTAGTTGGCTATTTGAGAAGAGAGCAGGATCATTCCCGCACAAGTTGCCAAAACGGGTAAACAACGCTCTTTTATCCAGTACGTTAACGGCTCTATCAATTCAGTAAACCGCAACAGCCTAATCATCGTGGTGCTTTCCCCTCCGGGAAATATCAAACCGCTGATTAATTCCAGATGCTTTGGTGTTTTGACTCTCAGGGTATTGATTCCCATGTTATGCAACATCTGCTCATGCTCTTCAATGGCTCCCTGCATGGACAATATCCCGATGGGCTTTTCAGGCGCAAAGGCTTTTTGCATTCAGTTACCAGCCTCTGTCTTGAAGCCTTACATCCAGATCTTCAACAGACAGACCGGGCATGGCTTCTCCTACATCTTCGCTGATTTTAGCCAACATCTCGGGATCATCCCAATGAAGAACTGCCTGAACGATCGCCTTGGCCATCTTTGGAGGTTCTTTTGACTTAAAAATCCCTGAACCAACGAAAACGCCATCCACACCCAGCATCATCATGAGAGCGGCATCCGCCGGCGTTGCTACGCCACCTGCGGCGAAGTTTACAACGGGAAGTTTCCCCATTTCTTTGACCATTTTTACGATTTCAAGGGATGCCCCGTTATCCTTGGCAAAGGTGCACAATTCATCATCGGGCATATTCTTGAGTCTTTTTACATCACCCAGCACCGAGCGAGCGTGTTTGACAGCTTCTACGATGTTACCCGTTCCGGCTTCCCCTTTTGTCCTCATCATGGCTGCCCCTTCACTGATTCTTCTCAAGGCTTCTCCAATGTTCCTGCATCCGCAAACGAAAGGAACCTTATAATCGAATTTATTGATATGATACTTGTCATCCGCCGGTGTGAGGACTTCTGATTCATCGATAAAATCCACGCCCAAGCTTTCCAGGATTCTGGCCTCAGCCAGATGTCCTATTCTGCATTTTGCCATGACCGGGATACTTACTGATTTCAGAATTTCCTTTATGACGTGGATCTTTGCCATTCTTGCAACCCCGCCGGCCTTTCTGATGTCGGAGGGTACCATATCAAGAGCCATGACGGCTACTGCTCCGGCCTCCTCGGCAACCTTTGCCTCTTCGGCAGTGGTAACATCCATGATGACGCCATTTTTAAACATGTCAGCGAAACCCGTTTTCACGAGTTCAGTGCCTTTTTTCTCCATTTTATCGCTCCTTTATGTGTTAGTTCAATTCTACCTTTTCCAATCTTGTATGATCTACCAGGCCTCTGCCGTATTTGGCACATTCCTCTCCATTTAACATGACGATATCTCCTGTAAAGTCAATTTTCTGTTTTAAAAGAGAAGAGCCTACACCGTATATATCAACAGGTACTTCCAGGCGCTCGAATAATTCGATTCGCTCAGTGTTGAAACCACCTGAAACAACAATTTTCAAATTATCCGCCCCGATTCTGTCAAATTCTCTTCTGGCACGCCAGACCAGTTCCGGACATACCCCAAGAGAATTGGAATCCTGGGGAATGACTGATTTATCCCGAAGACTGCCAGACGTATCAAATCTGACCGCATACATCTTGCCCTTGCCGGTACCAATGATATCGTTCAAGTCTGATTCACATTCTATATAACGTTTTTTATGTTTCTTTTCATACATATCTTTTAAAATAGCCTTTGTGGTGCCAATGACATCATTGTCCCAGTCCACAAGGGCGATGCGATTAACTTTTCCGGAAATGTGTTTATCAAATTCCTCAGATGCCTTTACCGTGTCTCCGCCCATGGCTGCTATCAAAGCGTGAGGGATGGTTCCCAGACTCTCTGCTCCCCAATAATCAGCGTTTGCATCTGTGGAAACACCATTGGCCCCGGCTTTTAAAGCGGCATAACCGTCAGTGGCCTGTACCCAGTGATGGTCAAATCTGGCGCTGAAGAACAGAATTGGTTTACCGTTGGCAGCATTTACGACCTTTTTAACGGCTGTTGCCGTGCTGGAAGCTCTGGCGATGACACCCAAAAGGACCGTTTCCAGGTAACCGTAGAAATTGGGGTCCCCTTCGATGGTCATGATAGCCTCACGATCTTTTGCCATTTCGCCATCGTTAAGTGCCTTGACCTCTATCTCTTCCCATTTGTCCACCCATAAGGCATTCAATTGTTCCCGAATATCCCATTTGTCACGAAAGGCTTGGTCCATCTTTTGACGGTCCATATCGTAAATAGCTGATTGAAGCGCGTATTCAACGTCCAGAATCTTTGAAAAGAGCTCTTGAGATTTTGGGATGTCCCGATAATAACCCGAACAAGTTCGTAAAATGGCGATGGCCTCATGTATCCCCACAACACAAGCATCCTTTCTTGGGAAGAACTGGTAGAGAACTTTAGGGTTGTAACGTGCTTTTCTCAATACTTCAACAAATCTGGTGAAATATTTATCCGAATAATACCCACCTCGTATTCGATCAATGGGGATTTTGAATTTTCTCGGATCAAGATTCTTGTCAACCAATTTATTCTCCTTTAAGCGGCCAACTTCATGTATTTTTCCAGGCCTCGTCTCAAGATCTCACATGCCTGAAGTAAGCGTTTTTCCTCCAGTACATATGCGATACGGATTTCCTTTTCGCCTTTACCGGGCGTTGCGTAAAATCCGTCCAGTGGGGCGACCATGGTAGTAACCCCGTCTATGTCAAACTCGGTAAGCATCCATTTCACAAATTTTTCGCTGCTGTCAATAGGCAGCTTAACGGCGAGATAAAAAGCACCTTTGGGTTCTTTGAAATAAAGGCCGTCAACCTTTGAGAGTTCACCGTAAACAATATCTCTTCTTCTTTGGTATTCGTCTCTAATCTCTTCCAGATATTCGGGAGCCAGTTCCAAAAATCCAAGCGTTCCCAATTGAGCAATAGTTGGTGGAGAAAGTCTTGCCTGAGCCATCTTCATCGCTTGTTCCAAAATCATCTTATTTTTTGTGGCCAATAATCCGACTCTTGCACCACATGCGCTGTATCTCTTTGAAACGCTGTCAACAAGGATTATTCTGTCATGATAATCGGTGAATTCCATGATGCTGAAGGGTTTCAATCCGTCAAAGACAAATTCACGATATACTTCATCTGCGATGACGTACAGATCATGCTTTTTGGCGAATTCCAGAATTCTTAACACGTCTTCCTTCGGGTAGACCGCGCCTGTTGGATTACAGGGATTAGAGAAGATAATGGCCTTGGTCTTGTCTGTAATCTTTGAATCGTATTCTGAAAGATCGGGAACCTTATACCCTGCTTCCGGATCAGCTGAAACGGGAAGCAAATTCACATTCAACATCCCTGCAAAACTTCTGTAATTGGCATAAAAAGGTTCAATGACAACGACTTCATCTTCCGGGTCCGCTACGGTTCCCATGGCGAAGATGATGGCTTCACTGCCCCCGTTTGTGATGATGATCTCCTCGGCTTTGATGGAGCAATTCCATCTTTCATAGTATTTTGAGAATTCCTGACGAAGTTCCTTAATACCGGCTGAATGAGAATAAGGAATAACCTTTCCTGCATTTTTCTCGATAGCTTTGAAGAAAGCTTTAGGTGTTTCAATATCCGGTTGCCCAATGTTCAGGTGAAGGACTTCTTTGCCCATCTCCTTTGCCTGCTCGGCATAAGGAATTAGCCTTCTGATTGGTGAAGACTGCATTTTTTCGATTCTTTTTGAATGTTCCATTGTAAACCTCCCCCGATGTATGAAAAACTTCTGTTTTCAAGGATAGTATACAATATTTTATGTTTATTTTCTAAATTAAAAGTGGATGTGCGAAAAAAACCCCCGTATGGATTACAACCAAATCATTAACGATGCCTTCCATTACACGGTAAACCTTTTTTAGATAACACATTGAGACTCTCCTATTACAAGAAGCTTTGACATATGTTAAAATAAACACAGTAGAAAATAACAATTTAGGAAGTGTTTATGGATTTGACGAAAGAAACACTCATCAAACTGTTCGGAAAATCATTTTTAACCACACTTGAACTTATACCAACTGCCACCGGAATCCTGGATTTATCAGGAAAGGTTGTGTATACAAATAAAGCCTTTGAGAAAGAATATGGTGTAAAAACAGAAGAGCTTTGGGAAAAGTCTATTTTTGATTTTTATATACAGGAAGATTACAAAATCAGAATGAAACAATATTTTGAAAAGATGGTTTCAGGAAAAGTCAAACCTGAGAGATTCGTTGATAAAGTAGACAGTGTTGAGAATACCAGAATTCAAGAGATTAACTGGAACAGGCTTGAAGTGAATGGAGAACTGATCGGCTTCATCTATACGAGTATTAATGATTCCGCTAAAGCCGTTTTACAAGATATGGTTGAAGAAAAGAAAAAAACTCTGGATCTACAAAAAGAGGTTGTTGACAAACTGCGCAAAAAAATGCAGCTAGCCCTTGAAGCTGCTAATGAAGGTGTTTGGGAGTGGGATCTCATTAATGATGAAGTTCAATACGATGATCGTTATTTTGAAATGCTGGGTTATACACGTGAGGATTTATCAAACTTAGACAATATTTGGGCTTCCCTCATTCATCCGGATGATATTGAAGTTTATAATCAAGGTTTCTCAAAATTTCTCAATGACAAGGCTGCAAAATACGAGTTTAAATACAGACTAAAAAACGCTTCCGGGGGGTGGACGTGGATTCTGGATAAAGGACAGGCCATTGAATGGGACGAAATGGGGAAAACTTCCAGACTGATCGGTGTCCACGTTGATATTACTGCCACTATGGAAAAAACGAATGAGATTGAGCAGCTTAAAAACAAGATGGAAACCGCTATGGCGGTCTCAGACGTAGGGAATTGGTCAGTAGATGTTGAAAAGGATAGAGAGATATTGAAAAAGGTCCTCAAACGTATCCTTGAATTAGACAGGGAAAAAGTCGTAAAGTCTTTTATGGATTGCATCAATGGAAAAACAGATGAATTGAGTGCAGAAGTTCGAATGCATTTTAAAAAATACCAGTCCTATAGATGGGTTTCGATTAAAGGCAGGGTAACGGAAAAAAATGAAGATGGTAAGGTAAAAACCCTCATGGGTACCTATAAAGATATCAATGAGATCAAGAAAAAAGAAGAGGCATTAATCAAAACAAGGAACAATCTTGAGATACAGAAAAGGCATATGGAAGAGCTTAACATGAATCTCGTTGAATCCAATTTCGAGCTGAGTTACACCAAAAAGTTGCTGGAAATTGTTTTAAGAAATGCAAAGGTTGGTATTTCAAGATATAATATCAAAGAACAGGCCAGTCATTACGACGAGGTCTGCAAGATTATATTCGGATATGATCCTTCTTACGGAACGGATATACCTTGGATTGATCGGGTTTTGGATGAATATAAGGAAAGTGTTTTAGATGCCGTTTTCGATTATCAGGGGGGAGTTGTTCCGGAATATGATGTGAAGTACCAGTTCAGAAGGCCTGATGGAAAGATTGTTTGGATACAGGAAAAAGGGGAAATCGTTGAATATGACGATCAGGGAACCCCTTTAATTCTATTGGGCAGTGTACGGGATGTAACAGCTCAAAAAGAATTTGAACAATTACTGATTACCGCAAAGGAAGATGCTCAAAGGGCAAATAAAGTAAAGACGGATTTGGTTTCAAATATCAATCACGAGCTGCGTACCCCCCTTACGATCATTATGGGGATGGCGGAAACGGTTATGATCTCAGAAGAAGATCCTGAAAAAAAACATTTCCTTAAGCAAATTGTTGATTCTTCAAATCGTCTGCTGGAATTGATCAACGACATACTCGATTTGTCAAAAATCGAAAGCGGGAGTATGAGACTCACTCCTGCCTCCATAACGCTTCGGCCTTTCTTGCGTAATTATTTTTTCGGTATCACCGATCAGGCGGAGAAAAAGGGGTTGAAAACGAAGATAATCGTGGACAAATCCGTTCCCTTAAAACTGAGTCTTGATAAAAACAAAGTAATACAAATCATGAACAACATATTTGGAAATTCGTTAAAATATACCGATAGTGGAGTTATAGGTCTCAGGGTGACTTGCCAAGGAGAAAAAATCGTTTTCTACCTTTTTGACACCGGCATCGGAATCCCGAGCAAGTTTAAGGAAAAAATATTTGAACGCTTTTATCAGATAGACGGTTCCAGCAGAAGAAAATTCAACGGTACGGGACTTGGATTGTCTATCGTGAAAGAGTTAGCTGAGTTAATGGGGGCGGAAATTGACGTCATCAGTGAAAAGGGGAAAGGAACCTGTTTTAAGATATCCTTTCCCGTTATTGAATAAGGGTGCAAAGACGCAAACCCTTTATTATCCTTAATTTTCTTCCGTGTTTGGATTCCTCCACCTACCGTAAATCTCTGTTAAATCAGCCAATCTGGCAATGGTAAACGGATCGATTTGATCCTCCTTGAAGCGCCATTCCCAATTACCACCTAATACTCCGGGCAAATTCATTCGGCATTCACTGCCCAAACTCAGGACATCCTGCAATGGGTAAACAGAAAGATCCGCCACGGACATCATGGCCAATCGAATCAGATCCCAGCTGATATCTGAACCGTCAACCCCCATATACCTTCTCATAAAATCTCTTTCGTATTCGGTGGCCTTCTTATAAAAACCCTTACTGGTGTCGTTATCGTGAGTTCCAGTGTAAACCACGGTGTTGGTCTCATAGTTATGCGGCAGGAATCTGGACTCCACTCCACCTCCAAATGCAAACTGAAGAACCCTCATACCGGGAAAGGCACAGTTTTCACGAAGGGCATCTACCTCTGGTGTAATGACACCAAGATCCTCAGCGATAATAGGTAAACTTTCAAAGTCCTTTTTAATGGCATTAAAGAGATCGATATTGGGGCCTTTTTCCCATACGCCTGTTTCAGCCGTTGTCATTCCGGCAGGAACCTTCCAATATGCCTCAAATCCTCTAAAATGATCGATTCTAACATAATCAACCATCTTAAGGGTTGCCATCAATCGGTTTTTCCACCAGGCATAATCATCTTTTTTGTGAGCTTCCCAATCGTATAGAGGATTGCCCCACAATTGACCGGTGGCACTGAAATAATCAGGCGGAACTCCCGCTACGTGGGTGGGACGTCTGTCTTCATCTACCAAAAAACCCTCCGGATAGGACCACAGATCAGCCGAATCGCTGGATATAAAGATGGGAATGTCCCCGATAATGGACACACCGTTTTCGTTGGCGTAGCCCTTCAACTCGGTCCATTGCTTAAAGAAAAGAAACTGGGAGAACTTGTGATTTTGAATGCTGTTGTGCAACGTTTCGCTGGCCTTCTCCATGGCATCCGGTACACGATGTCTGAGATCATGTTCCCAGTTTAACCAGCTTTCGCCATTGTGTTCATCTTTAATGGACATGAAAAGGGCGTAATCCTCCAGCCAGTAACTTTCTCTTTCACAAAAGGACTCAAAATGTTCCTTTAAATGCTCGGCTTTGTTGTTTTTAAAAGCCTTCCATGCCAATTTCAACAAATGAACTTTAAAAGAGATGACCGGACCGTAATCCACCTTATCTTCGGGAAAAAGGGGTGGTTGAGCTTCCTCTTCTGTTAATAAACCCTCTTCAATCATAAGATCCGGACTGATGAGATAAGGATTCCCGGCAAAGGCTGAAAAATTTTGATACGGTGAGTCTCCATAACCAGTAGGACCAAGAGGTAGAATCTGCCAACAGTTCTGCTTGGCTGCCACCAAGGTATCAACCCATTTATAAGCACCTGGACCAATATCCCCCATTCCGTATTTTCCCGGTAAGGAAGTGGGGTGTAGCAGTATTCCCGAACTTCTCTCTATAAAATTTTCTGAACTCATAATTTTCACCTGCAATCTTAATGATATTTTAATTTGTTACCTGACCAAGATGCCCTATTTTATCACATAATCAAACAATTCATTATATCATCCGTTTCCGGTAGAACTAACACTTAACAACTTCTTTTGGTTGTTTTGAGTTTTAAAGGTATAATAGAAGTAGATTAGCAAAGGAAAGGCGGTCGTTATGAAGGTAGAATCCGACCGGAATGTCATTACTATCGATGTGATCAGCTCAAAAAAAGAACGGCTTATCAGTCAGACCATTCGTGAAAAGTTATCAAAACTGAATGCTCAGCACTTTGAGTTTGCACCAGCCCTGTCAAGGGGGGATGAAATTCAATGCGTGGTGGCCAAAGATAAAAATCCTTTTTCAGTTATTCGGGAGCTTCGTTTTGTCATGCTTCCCTATCAACTGAAAATTGGTATCGGAATCGGAGAAATAGAAATTCCCGAATCGGTTAGGGACAGCTGGGATCTTTCCGGCGAGGCCTTTTTCAGAGCCAGAGAGGCTCTTGAGCATTTAAGCGGTTCAGATGAAACTCGTGTGGAGTTGCACTCCGGTGATACAACAAAGGATCTTGCCATCAACAGCATTCTAACCCTGATGAACCTGATCATGAACGACTGGACAATCACACAATTCAACTATGTTATGGCTTACGAGCGTTATGGAACGTATGAAAAAACTTCTGATGCGCTTAATGTTAGCTCGCAAAACATCCACAAAGCCTGTAAAAGGGCAAATTGGGATGTTGTGAACAAGATAGAAGAAAATTTGAACCAATTGATCAACAAAAAGGAGTGGTGACCATTATGACTGCATTTTTATTGGCGTTGTTGGCACATGCATTGTCCGATTTTGTCTTTCAGGGGGAAAGAAGAGTTGACGCCAAGAAAAAAGGTGTTTTCAAGGATTTTTTCCTGCATGCTCTGTCAGTAGGGCTTTTCACTTACATTTTCCTTCTCCCCTATCGAGGAGTCAATCCTCTTTTCTTTTCTCT
>CAZRYM010000023.1:0-21193 GCA_964604305.1 uncultured Thermotogaceae bacterium
TACATGGTCCACGGCTGGGGTAGCCCCAATGAAATTGAACAACGGATTTACAAAACGCTTCCTTCGCCAAAGCCAAACCTCTGTTTATACGGTCATTCTCACAAACAGAGTGATAATTACATTGGCAAAACCCGATTTATCAATCCGGGAACTTGTCGAAAAGGGGGAAGCTTTGCTATCCTTGAAATCGAAAAAGAAATTAACTGCACCTTTCATCCAATAAAAAAATAAGGAAAAACCCACAATCATGTAGAAGAGTAAAGTGAAAAAGACAAATCTGGGGGTACTTCTATGAAAAAAATCATTTTGCTTTTCATGATCATTATGTTTTTAGTCACCTTTATGTACGCGGATTATATATACCTTTCCGATGGCACAAAATTAACGGGTAAAATAGTCAATTACAATGAAAACACCGCTGATATTCTTTTGGATAACGGTCAATTTATCAATGTTATTAAAGATAAGATCGTTCACGTTGAACCCGTTGATTCACCTTCAGCTGATGATATTGTCACCGGTGTTCCATCTGATCCAGCCTTATTGTACAATTCAACAGGTTATCAGGGGCAGGCGATCCCCTCTCAGTTTCCCTCGGGACCGATTATGGATCTACCCGTTGCGGCAAATGAACTGCCCACTATGTACGCTGATCCTGACATCGAAATGAGAAAAAGGATGTTGATGTACTCCGATCTAAAAAAAGAACCCTGGATTGCAGCTGAGCTTTCATTAATCATCCCCAGCGCAGGACATCTCTACACGGGAGAATGGGAAAGGGGATTCCTTTTCCTTGGGGCAAGAGCAGCTTTCGGAGGAGTAGGCCTCTTCGGATTCGCCCAGGCATCAGCAGCCCAAGCTGTTATCAACGACGATGCATCCACAGATGATGAGATCAGTAACGCTCAGGCACAACAGTCTTCCGGAACCATGCTTGGAACAGTTGGCGTGGGAGGCTTTGCCTTGTTCACTTTACTGGAGTTTGTAGACGCCTATTATGCAGCTGAGAGATACAATCAAGTCCTACGATTACGTCTTGGCATAGAGAAATTTGACCCGATGATGTTACCTACCTTTGGAAAATAAAGAGTGCTTTAGATAAACAGAACTTATTACCCCTTAGTAATAAACCCCAAAAATCGACAGACTTTGTGTCTGTCTTTTTTTATGGTAATTATATTTTAATGAACCGATTTAAATGAAACACAACTATATATTAATAAATAAACAAAACAATAAAGTTAAAAATGTAGTATAATAAAAAGACTCAACTACATTAAATAATTGCTTATAGAAAAAAACACGAGGTGGGTTTATGAAAAAGCGCACAATACCTTTTATTTTATTCATCATTATCGCCATTTGCTTGATCACACTTTGGATTGTCCTGAAACCTTTCAAACAACCTGAAACACCCTTTGAATTAAATGTTTCAGCCTTTGATGGACCCTACAGTGCTTTAATCTTCTATTCAGATTATCTGGGTTTGTTTAAGGATGAGAATTTACATATCTCCTATTCCCTTTTTGATTCCGGAGTCAAGTGTGTGGAGAATCTAATAAACGGAAAGGTAGATTTAGCTACAGGGGCAGAGTTTGTTGGGGTTAGTTTTTTTGACCGTGATAATAATTTAAGAATTTTATCTTCTATTGCTGAAGGTGACGTGATTCAGATCATTTATCAAGATGATGTGTTGCTGAATTCACCGGAAATAAAAAAAATCGGTTTAAAGAGAAACAGCCAAGCTGATTTCTTTTTTCAGAGATATTTGGTCTATAACGATTTACCTAGTGACCGGTTTGAAATCATTGAGACAGAACCCGTTGATATGAAGGAAAAACTTACAAACAGGGAACTGGATGGGGTTGTAGTTTGGGAACCTTTTGTCTATAACATCTTAAACACCTCGGAAACAGCTTTAAAATCTGAAAGTGTTCAAGCAAACCAGAATTTTTATTTTCTGCTTTTCTCTAAAAACAACATCATCCAAGAGAAAGGGGAAGCCATTAAGCGTTTTATCAGCGCCCTTATTAGAGCACAAAGGCATAAGGAAAAAAACGAAGAAGATTTTCGGGAGTTTCTACAAGAACGATTTAATTATTCTGAGGAGGAGTTTGAAAACACGGTTAAAAAAGTTTCTTTTTCTGTTTCACTAACTCAGGGATTAATCAACGCAATGGAGGCAGAAGCCCGATGGAATATCATGACAGGTGCTTTTGAAGAACCTTCTTTTCCCAATTATTTAAGAGCAATTGATGAGTCATTTCTGCTCACCGTCGCACCGGAACAGGTATACCTCTATCAATAAGGTTGTGATCATGTGAAAATCGGCAGTATCTTTAAAATGACAACTTTCATATTCGTTATTATCGCTTTTTTTCTAATTGTCTTTATTCTTTTGTTTTCATCGACTTTAAAAACCGAACTTGAAACGGTCGTTTTTTTGTCTGAAATAGATCGAAGATGTACCGAAAACACGATTTTAGTCAGCGAATTACGCTCTTTTCCCTCGGCAAGAGTCATGGATCAACTTTTAAGCATTTCACAATCAATTCAGGATTCCTTAAATGATCTTATGGATAACCCTTTTTATAGAGAGAGTGTGTTGAAAGTCAAAAGCATGCATAGTAACTCTACAACTGCCCTTAATATCATTCATGTTCTTTCTGAACAATTTGAACAAGATGGTTATTCCATTTCAGCTGTAGAAAGTGAAAAATTCTTTTTATACACCTCTCAACTGATGAGTAATACCCAACAGATCAATCAAAAAACCTATGAGATGATAAAGGATGCAAACGACCAATTGATTCAACAATTGACAGTCGCAAGAATAGTGACTATAAGTATACTCTCTCTTTTTCTCCTTTTTGTTCTTTATCAGTTTGGACTGTTGACTCTTAAAATATTAAAACCCCTTCATTGGCTTGATGATGCATTAAAGAACATCCACAGCGGAAATTTCGGATATAAAATTAAATATAGCAGTGAAGACGAACTGGGAATGGTTGCAAAAGTCTTTAATGAAATGTCGGATAATCTTGTCCAAAGTACTGTATCAAGAGAAAAGCTTGAAGAAGAGCTTATCATGAGAAAAAGCGCGGAAGCAGAATTAAAACAGGAAAAGGCCAAAGCCGAACAACTGGCAAAGGAAGCGCAAGCTGCCAATAACGTAAAAAACATCTTTCTTGCCAATATGAGTCATGAAATGAGAACACCTCTTACCGGTATTATTGGAACATTAGAGCTCCTGGGAGAGCAAAATTTAAATGAGGATTCAAAATACCTGTTGAAACTGTCCAGAGAATCTGCCAAGCAAATGAACCATATTGTTGATGATCTCCTGGAGGTAAGTAAAATCTCAGCGGATAGTTTCGAACTTCATGAAAAGTACTTTGATATGGATGAATCCCTCCAAAAGATTTATCAACTCTTTTTGATTACCGCTAGAGAAAAAGGATTAAATTTCAACGTTGAAAAGGATGAATTACCTGATCAAATTTTTGCTGATAAAATGAGAATCAGACAAATCCTGAATCAACTGATATCAAACGCCATCAAATTTACCCCTGAGGGAACGGTTTCAGTTACTTGTGAATTTATAAAAAAAGGTGAAAAGAAGGGTGAGTTAATACTTTCCGTTCAAGACACGGGCATCGGCATAGAAGAGAGTGTGCTTGACCACATCTACGATTATTTCTATCAGAAAGACATGTCTTTCACAAAAGATTATCAGGGTATGGGTATCGGTTTGACGATTGTTAAAAACATTGTTAATGCCATGCATGGAAAATTGGAGATTACAACTCATCAAGATGTGGGATCAACTTTTACCGTGATCCTACCGGTGGCATATTATCAAGAAATGGAGAAAAAGGAAAAACAAATAGAGGAAGAAGAAGTCAGCAAGACTGAAAAGAGCCATCGTATCCTGAGCGTAGAAGATAATCACATCAACCGTTTAGTTGTTCGAAAGATATTGGAAAAACATGGATATATTGTGGAAGAGGCCGTAAACGGTGAAGTGGCTCTAGAAAAAGTGGAAAATAATCATCATTTTGATTTGATTTTAATGGATATACAAATGCCAAAAATGGATGGCTATGAAGCCAGAAAGGCGATTAGAGACAAGTATGGGAATTCAGCCCCAAAGATGGTCGCCTTAACCGGTTATCAGTCTGATGAAGATAGGCGAAAAATCCAAGAAGCCGGATTTGAAGGTTATTTGGGCAAACCATATTCTGAAAAAGATCTGATAGGTATTATCAAAAAGATGGAGTCTGTATAAAACTAATGCTCGTAAAACTAAAAAAAAGAACGTTAGTCAACAAGGTGGATGTAAAATGAAATGTAAATTTGAAGCCAAGGATATGAGCGAAGTTTTTGAAACCATGGAGAAAAAATATGGTGAAAATTGGGATGAGGCTTATTCCATTAAGACTGAATACAGTCAAACAGGTTTAATCTGTGTTCAAGTTACACCTCTTAATGTTGATTCTGTAAACTGGAACAGTGTTAAGGAGATGGTCGAAAAAGACATTATTCTTGAAGATGATGAAATAGCCTCTACAGTTGATGAATTGCTAAGTGAGTTCAATGCGATAAAAGTTACAATTTCCATATCTGAAGATGGTATGAATGCTTATTTAAGTATATTTCCCGGTTCACTGAAAGAAAAACTTTCAGAAAAGTCCCTTTATGAAATGCTCCAGGATGAAAATATTGTCTATGGAATCAAAGAAGAAAAAATAGAAAAACTATGCAGCTTTATCATCACTGAACCATTTGAAAAAATTCTGATTGCAGAAGGAAAACAACCTACCAAATCTCACGATGCCAAAATCGAATATCTCTTCCCTGCGGATGGTTTTATCACTGTAAAAGAAACTGAAAATGAAAAGATTGATTTTTCTAAAAGAAAACAAATTTTCCAATGCAAAAAAGGGGATCTGCTATTAAAAAAAACACCCGCCATCCAAGGCATGGATGGGATGACAGTTACCGGCAGAAAAATCCCCGCACAGCAATATAAGGATATTAATCTCCTGCAGTTTATTGGTAATAAACACACACTGTCTCTTTCAGAGGATGGGTTGGGTATCATAGCGCTCGCAGACGGTCAACCCTATCTAACTAATATTGGTAAAATCCATATCAGAAAGGTGTTCATCGTCAATCACAATTTAGATTATTCCGTGGGAGATGTTGAATTTGATGGTACAGTTATCATTCATGGCGATGTGGAGGTTCCTTTTCAAGTTCATGCGAAAGGAGATATCTTTATTGATGGGGTCGCTAGAAACACTTATATCTCCGGAGAAAGCAATATTATCATTCACGGAGGAGTTTCCGGTAGTGGTCAGGGCCGTGTGGAATGTCAAAAAGATTTAACTGTTTCTTTTTTAAACAACGTAACGGTGACTGTAGATCGTAACTGTATCAGCAAGGACTATATATTAAATTCAGTAGTTTATGCCGGAGAGAATATCATCATCCACGGAAGGGGAACAGTCTGTGGTGGGTCACTTATGGCCGGGAACAAGATAGCTGTTAAAGTAGTAGGCAGTGTTGGCGGTGTCAAAACACACCTTGCAGCCGGTATCAATTATCTGAGACGTAAAGAAGATGTGAAAAGAAACTTGAAAATATCTGAGCTTTTGCATAAAGCAGGTCTTCTTTCCTCAGCAATGGTAAGGCTTTACGAGCAACTGAAAACAGTAGATTCAAAAGAGAAACAGCTTGAGCTGACTAATCTTCTGGCAAAGATCAAATTGACCAAAAAAAAGTACATGACATTGATCAAAAATATACGAGAAGCTCCTTATTCAAAAGAAGCTGAAAATCCCTATCGAAAAGAGAAAAAGATCATTCCTTCGATTTCCGTTAGCGAACATGCCTATCTTGGTCTCAACATACAGATATATTCTGAATTTGTTAAACTACCCAGTGAAATCGGTCCCACAGAGTTCCGATATTCCATTGATGATAATAAGTTGAAGGCTAGACCCATCGGAAAATGGAAAATGGAATATAATGATTGACGTGATATAATAAACCCTAAACAAGTTTTAAAATAACAAATGCGAAAGGGAGATTGCTCTGTCTACTCAAGCCAAGTATCACATCAGCGTCATGCCTGCGGAAGTCATTTCCAATCTGGTTCAAAATCCTCAAGGTGTCTATCTGGATGCCACCTTTGGTGAGGGGGGCCATTCTCTTCAGATACTCAACACCTTTCCACAAGCAAAGGTTATTGGTATCGATAAGGATTTACAAATCCTGAAATGGGGGGAGGAAAGATTAAAGGCCTATTCAGACCGCCTTAAACTTTTCAGGGCCAATTATACCGACATGGACATTGTACTCAAGGGATTGGGTATTAATAAAGTTGATGGTATTCTTTTTGATCTGGGAGTGTCATCGTATCAATTGGATTACGAGGAAAGAGGGTTCAGTTTTCAACAAGATGGGCCTTTGGATATGAGAATGGATGTTGATAGCGGAAAAAATGCAAAACAAATATTAAATTCTATTGACCAGAGAAAGCTGGAAGAAATCATCCGTGAATACGGTGAAGAAAAGTTTGCCAGATCAATTTCAAAAAGAATTTGTGCCAATAGGCCTCTGAAGACAACGGGAGATCTTGTACAATCCATTAAAGAAGGAATTCCGGTCAAAGTTAGAAGTAAAATGCGTAAACATTTTGCAACAAAAACTTTCCAGGCAATCAGGATTTTAGTAAATCGTGAATTAGACGAGCTTGAAGACGGATTAAAAAAATCCTTGAATATTCTCAACCATAATGGTAGAATAATAGTGTTGTCTTTTCACTCACTTGAGGATAGAATCGTTAAGTTTTTTTTCAGAGAAAAAGATAAAGAGGGCGTGTTAAGCATCATTACGAAGAAACCTCTGATTCCGTCTCCTGAGGAAGTGAAATTTAACAGGCGTTCCAGAAGCACTAAGATGCGAGTAGCAGAGTTTATTTAATTTTTTTATTTTTTCTTTTTGGGGATACATCTAATATTGGGGGGATTGTATGTCTTATCTGAAGCAATCCGATGATTATGATAGCTCTGGAGTTGTCATCAGAAAAAATGAGCAAACGGTTCAAAAACACCTGTCTTTGGATCACATGCTCGTTATGGCTGGGGCAGCAGCCAAGGTTGTCATAATAACATTGGTTTTATTGGGGGCTTTTTTAGTACCTTTTATGGTTGGAATGGAAACTTCAAGGCTAAAGGCGGAAACTTCCAACATGCAATTGGATTTGCATAGGATTAATGCGCAAATCTGTGATTATAATGAAAAGATAGCTGCCTTTAGCGACAAAATTATTTTAAATCAGAAGAAAGCTGAAAAGTGAATGAAAAACGCGTACACATCCTTACGTTTGTATTCCTGATACTGTTTATTATTCTTTTGGCAAGGGGATTGTATTTATCTTCTATCGGAGAAGATACTCAATCCCTATCTGAAAGAAAATTTTCTATTTATCCCTCCAGAGGCATCATCTACGATTCTAACGGAATCCCTTTAGTAAATAATCATCAAAAAATCTATTATTATTTTGACATTCCATATTTTAAAAGAGTTCTGGAAATTGGCAGAACAGATCAAGAACTGGTTCTAAATCAGATAGAAGACATCTTTGATATTCCGGTTGATGAAATGAAAAAAAAGTTGAATGCTTCCGGAATTATTCGAATCGGGTCGAGTGAGCTTGAACCTTTGCAGATAGACAAGCCATTGTCCATATTCGTTTCAGTGGATACCGTCAGTAATCGTAGTATTTTGTATCCGAATATGAACCAGATCCTTGGTCGAACAGATTCCTTTGGGAGCGGTATTAACGGTATCGAAAAGCAGTTTAATCAAATCCTGTCACCTATAAGCGCCGGGGAGATCAGTTATGAAAGATTCGACCGATACAACCGATTGGGCGACATCACCGGGATCAAAGAACCGGAAGATGGAAAACCGGTACAGCTTTCAATCGATCTGAGGCTTCAGGACATTCTACAAGAGGCTCTGGAAGGTGCCTGTGAACAATATAACGCAGAATCAGCTCAGGGTATTATCATGGAAACCAAGACGGGAAAAATCGCCGGGATGTACAGCACTCTAGGATGGGAAGCCCCTATTATGAGCATCTTTGAACCTGGTTCAGCGATGAAGCCCTTTACATTTGCCTCAGCGTTAAAATACAATCTTTTAAAAACTGACGACATGTTTATCTGCAAGGGAAAGATCAAACCATTTCCTTCACTTCCTACGATCATTAACGATACACATGTTCATGGTGAAATAAACACGAAAGATGCACTGGCTCATTCTTGCAACGTGGCAACCATAGAAATATCTCTAAATTTCCTTGAAGAAATGGGGAATTGGGCGTATTATGATGAGTTTAAAGAATTGGGCTTTGGCAGGAGTTCTGGAATAGAGATGCCCGGAGAAGTTGGCGGTATTTTGCATGAACCAAGCGACTGGAATAAGCTGACCGGCATACAGATGGCCATAGGTCAGGGAATCGCCGTTACAGCGCTTCAGTTGACGGCTGCAGTCAATACTCTGGCAAACGATGGTGTATACATTTCCCCAACCATATTAAGAGAAAGGCAAAATGATGAAAATCGCCACAGGGTCTATCAAAGCGAAGTGGCCAATGAAATTACAGACATGATGACCGAAACGGTGGAATCTGGGTCAGGACAACTGGCAAAGATAAAGGGTTTAAAAATCGCTGCAAAAACAGGAACTGCTCAAAAGGCCATTCCCGGTATAGGGTATTCTCATGAGCGTTATATTTCAAGTTTTGTCGGATATTTTCCTGCCGAAGATCCCATTTATACGATCCTGATTTCGTTGGATGAACCTAAAGGAAAACTGTATTACGGTGGAGATGTTGCAGCTCCTGCTTTCAAGCAGGTTGTCAGGGAAATCATTGAGATCATTACCAGGCCGGATGAAAAAATGGCTGAAAACATCCTGGTACAACCTTGGAAATTACCTGATTTTAAGGACCTGTCCAAAAAAGATGTTTACGATATCCTCAACACACTTTCAATCCCTCCCGACCGTTTAACGGTAATTGGTGAGGGACTGGTCGTAAAGCAGGATCCCGCTCCGGAAACGCTTATCGGTGAAGTGGAACACATCACTGTGTACCTTGAACCATTGGAGGTTGATTAATCATGACACAATCCGTTGATCATCACATCGGAAAAACGCTCTTTAAAGATATGGGATGGAGAGGGCTGAGAAAGTTACAGAGTAATGCTTATGACGAAATCACTTTGGGCAAAAACGCCCTGTTGACTGCCGGTACTGCCTCGGGGAAAACCGAAGCGGCGTTGTTACCCGTTCTCTCTGTATTAATGAGTGATGAAAGTCTGTGTAATTCCCAAACCCCCGTTATGATCTATTGCGCTCCTCTAAAAGCATTGATTAACGATATCTATACTAGAATTAAAAAGTTGACTTCAAGAACAAGACTCAATACCTTTTGCTGGCACGGGGATATATCCGCTAAAGAAAAAAAGGCAGCCTTACAGTCAGCTTCTATTATCGTTACCACACCTGAATCTTTAGAGGGCATGCTCATTTCTTCCAAAATAGACCATAAATCATTTTTTAGAAATCTAAGGTTTATTCTCATAGACGAGCTCCATGCATTGATTAACGGCCCCAGAGGGGCTCAACTCTCTTCACTTGTTGAAAGACTCAATGCGATTAGTGAACATGACATTCAAAAAATAGCTATGAGTGCCACTATCGGAAATCCTGAAGAAGTATTACAATGGATTCAAGGCGGCAGCGAACGAGAAACTGTTCACATCGACGATTCAAAAAGCGGAAAAAAGATGCTCATGATCAGAAAAAAATCACTGGAGACATTGCTTTCCGATGTGGAAAAGATGCTTGCCACTCACGGCAAGGGAATCGTTTTTACCGCCAGCAAGCAAGAGGCGGAGATACTCAATCACTACTTCACAAGAAAAGGGCTGAGATGCCTGTTGCATCACGGTTCTATCGGGAAATTTATAAGGGAGGAAACGGAAGACACCTTTAAAAATCACCCGGATTACAAACTGATGATCGCTACCACAACCCTGGAAATGGGAATTGATATCGGCGATGTAGCTTATGTGTTCTTCTATTCTGTTCCAAGATCAGCAGCTTCCTTTATGCAAAGACTGGGAAGGGCAGGAAGAAAGACAGGTATCGCAAAATCTTTGATTTATGTTGAAACTGAACTTGAAAATGAGAGGAAGTTGTTAAACGAACATCTGCACTTGTTTGCCAATATTCAGTTACTCATTGACAACACCGTCGAACCCATCGATATGATTGATTTTTATCCTCAGATCCTTGCCCATCAGATTATCTCTATGATCCTTTCTCAAGGCTGTATTCGATTCAGTGAACTCTCCATCCTCAAGGATGCCTATTGTTTCAGGGGGATCGGACATGTGGATTTGAATTCACTCCTGCAATCATTGCATAAAGAGGGATATATCAACATCAGGGGTGATGAAATCCGAATGGGGTCTCTTGGCAACAACCTGTTCAGCGGCTCGGGGATTGGGGAATTCGTTAGTGTTTTTGATGCCGGAAAGACTTATAAAGTGTTGTACGGAAAAAAAGATATCGGACAAATTCATTATGCCACTATTTCCTCTCAGAAAAAACTGGAAGGTGCTGGTTTTTCTCAACGCTTCATTCTAGCTGGTAAGGCCTGGAAAGTGATACAATCTGATCCGTTTAAACGAATCCTACAGGTTATTCCTACGGATAAAGGTGTCAAACCCATGTGGCTTGGCAAAGGTGTTGGAATTGCCGGACGTTTTGCTGATGCAGCCAAACGGTTTGTCATTAATCCTGAATTTCCAGCTAACATATCCGTTGATAATGATGTGATGGATGCCTTGCTGGAATCTATCGATAAATTAAGGTTGACGGTTTCCCCTGATTCTTCCTATTGTGTACAAGGGGTCTCACGAAAGAGAAGTGTGGATTTTAAGGTTTATACCTATGCGGGTGAGATTAAGAATATGCTTTACAGCTTTCTGTTACCCGAATTCTATGATTGTGTTCAATCTGTGAAATACGATTGGCGGAGTATATGGTTCAAATCCGTTCAGGAGATTAACATGGAGGATTTTTTCCTCTGGGTCGATTCGTTGGAATTTGAATCTTTCGAAAAGATACTCTCTGAAAAACTGAAAGAGGAGTCAAAAAAGATTGGTGAGATTCTCTTCCAGGATCGTTTTGCCGATCTGGTGGATGAGGCCATTCTCATTAAAGCGTTCATCAAAATCTTCTGGGACAGGATGGAAAAAGAAGAGACTACTTTAAAAACACAGCCGGCCTGATTTTAACAAAACTGCTTTTTGAATTCTTAATTCCCCTTATAAGTACCAGGCGTGCATCACTTTCCGGATTACCATACACCGGGGTAATTGACTTTACAAAAAGTCTGTGAGCATCGAAGGACTGCATCCATTCTTCTAAATTATGCGGTGCCAAAACACAAGAAAAGATACCCTTTGTTTTAAGTAAATAGGCGATGGAAGTGGAAAAGATTTCAAACATATTGCTGTCAGAGGTTCTGGATAGTTCACGGACTTCATCAAGTACCTTTTCTCCCCTTCCATATATATAATGAGGTGGATTGAATACGCACATATCATAACTCTCCGGCTTCATAGTTTCTCTGATATTGTTAATATTCAGAGGGATAAACTTCAGTTTATCTTCTACTTGGTTTAACAATGCCCCTTTTTCAAATGAGTCTTTAAGTTCCTGTTGAATATCCACTCCGATTCCTGATAACCCGAAAAATTTCGCCATGCCAAAAGAAACAAAACCGGAACCGCAACCAAGTTCTATGAATTTTTCCGCCCTGTTTGGAGGTTTGCTGTTCCACAACAAAATGACAGAGGCATGATTGACTCTGTTTGATTCATGTGGTGAAAGCGTTAATATGGGATTGTTTTTTAGAAAGGTTTGAAAGGATGCGAAATCTTCACTGATTCCATTGGAAAACATGACACTTACTCGATGAAATTCACTTCATTGTCAATCAGCTCTAATCCATTTTCCAACCATTGTGGATTATCTTTACCTTTTAATGCGAATCGGTTACCGGTAAGTATCACATTGTTGAAATAAATATTGGGATTTAAGATGTTCAGACCAACCTCAGAATCTTTGATAATACTTTCAATGGCACAGAGATATGCGCTTCGGTCTACAAAAATGGCCGTTTTAGAAGCTGACACTGTGACGTCTCTAAGATTTAATGTGGAAGCACCTTTTAAGTTGACAGCGTTCTGACTGGCGTAAATATTGACAGATTTTGCATCTACAGCAGAAAGCTTGTTGATAATCAGTGTGTTTTTTCCGGTGATCGTCGTATCGTTCATGACCGCGTTGGTAAAACCTTTTAAATTTAAAGCTGTTTGGGTTGCATCAATAACGCAATCATTCAATTCCAACTGTTGAATGTTCCCAAGGTTGATACCGTCAACAACATTGAATTGTGAATTACTCACTCTGAATGCCCGTGCACTTGTTCCTGTGGCGAATGTCACTGCCTCAATAACACTGTCATCCAAGACGATTGTATCTGAATCAACACTGTTAATGACCGTATCAACTCCTGCTACCGAAATCCCCTGTGCCCGGAATTCACCTCCGTTACTGACTTCAAATAACGTCAATGGAGAGTCATTGCCCATGATTTTGGATTCATTAAGCCAAACTGAACCTCCTGATATTCTTATAAGGGGTGAATGTTTGCCCTGTGCTTCAGGCTTCTGGAAATTCAATTCGATTGTTCTTTCTTTTGAAGATTTTGAAGGGATACTGAGAATATGTCCCTTAACATCAAAAGAACCGTTTTCTGTAAAGATTAATGCTACTCCCTTTTCAATTCCCAAAAGAATCTCCGATGGAATTGTTACGGCATTGTCTATGGTATAAGGAGAGTATAGTGAAGTCAAAAGTGTGTTTTCACGTATTTCCCCTAATTCTGATGAGGTTATTGGTAAATATTTTTCATTGTAAGTTCTGATCGGATAGGATGGCGAACTTTCATTTCCCGCCTTATCCACTGAGGTTATAACGTAATGGAGAAATCTTTCACTTGTCCTGAAAGCTTTTCCCTCTACAGTATCCAAAAGTATTGTGTCCTCTTCCTTGTTGAAGCCGTAAATTCTGTAGGTTTCCTTTTCTTCAACTTCACTGTCCCATGTGAGCAGATAGCCATCAGTCTGTTCTTTGAAGCCACAATCAAAGGGAATTTGTGGGGGTGTTAGATCGATAAAGATATCCTTTCTGATTTCTCTTACATTATCATCTTTATCTTTCAGTGTGAGGTTCAGTGTGTGTGTTCCTTCGTTCATCATCGAAACATCAACATCAAGACCTTCTTCGGCCAATTCGGTGTTTTTTCCATTAAATGTTGCTTGAACGGTAATCTCTGAGGGTTTACTCCAATCATCATAAAACTCGATGGGGATAAATTCATCGTTCTTCCCAAGAAAATCGGGAAGTCTGTTTTCCAACCGGGGGGCTTCATCAACGGTTGTATCAATTGTAAGATGTGCTTCTTCTGAATTGTTACCGGCGTTATCATAGGCCAATACCGCTATTTCATAATGATCCCCTTTAGTTGCCTTAAAAGTAAAACTGTTCAGGGTACTTGAAAAAGCCTTGGAATCCGTGGTATTGGATAATACCATCTCGTATCCTGCAATATCGTTGTCATTTTCATTGAGAATATTTAATAAAACTTCCCCTGCAATGATTTGATAATCGATAACGGGAATTTCCGGTGGTGTAAGATCTACTTTGAAACTACCCTCAGCCGGAGTTTTATCGGATAAGCCAAATTCGTTAACAGCTGTGATCCTGCCGATGTATTCACCTTCTTCAAATCGTTCGGCTTCGATAAATAAATCAGCAGTCTGAGTATCACCTTCAAAGTATAATTGTTCTTCATCATTTTCATCTTTAACAAAAAAAGCATATTTGTAAGTTAATTTTTCAACAGGGGTTTTATCATCTGTACCTGAGAGAATAATTTTAACGCCACTTTTACCATAAACAGGTTGCATTTGCTCTATGGAAGTATCCGGTGGATTAATATTGGATTCCGGCGCACAAGCCGTTATAAACACAATTATTAAAATAATTAGAATGATGGTATGTGTCTTCTTGTTTTTATAATTCATAGTCCCCCCCAAGTCTTACAGACAAGACCAATTATACAGTATTTTTTGCCTGATGACAAATATTTACGGTTTACGTAGTAAAAAAAAGATTTTTGTTAAAAGGCTCAAATATACCGGTCCTTTCCATATTTTTTGAATCACTGAAAAATTTAGAAACACATCCATCGTAATAGATGCTTCCTTCAGATAAAACAATTAGTCTTTTTGCTTCTTTTTTTACAAGTCTGGTATCGTGAGTAATCAAAAATACACCTTTTCCCGTTTGCTCAAGTCCTTTGATGATAGTTAAAACGTGTTTTTTTGATTGGGAATCAAGTCCGGCAGTAGGTTCGTCAAAGAAAAGGTAATCCGGCTCCCATACGATGATACTGGCTATTGCCACTAATCTTTGTTCGCCCCCCGATAATCTGAAGGGATTCCTTTCCAAATAACTTTCATCCAATCCCACTCTTCTAAGTGCTCTCAAAGTTAAATCACCATTTGGATTATCGATCTGAAAGTTTTTTAGGGCAAATTCAATCTCTTCACGGACGGTTGGACAAAAAAATTGAGTTTCCGGGTATTGGAAAACCAGTCCAACCTTCCGTGGCAACTCCATCCGCCTCCGTTTTTTACGTGTATTGATCTCATCTACAATCACATCTCCTTGCAGAGGTTCCAATAAACCTGCAGCGAGAAGTGCAAGAGTGGTCTTTCCTGATCCTGTTCTTCCCATAAGCGCTGTCAATCGTGCTTTGTCCAATTTTAAACTGATGGATTTTATCGCTGTTGTTTCCATGGGTGTTTTTTTTGAATAGTTGTAAATGCATTGGTCAAATACAATCATCTTTTCTCCAGCGTTCCTTATTGGGTTATCTAAATGTCTATCTCTTCATAACTGATTAAAAGGGGCAAAATTTCTACAGTATCTCCGGTGAGTTCAATTTTTCCGTTTTTCAGGAATATTATGCGATCTGTTTTTGAGGCTACCGCCATATCATGGGTCACCATCAGAATGGTCTTATTCTTCTGCTTAAAATCAAGTATCAGGTTGAAGACATCTCTTTGACCTTCCGGGTCCAACATTGACAGGGGTTCATCCAGAAGCAGTATTTCTGGATCAGTAACGATTGCCGATGCAACTGCAAGGCGTTGTTTTTGTCCTCCGGAAAGTGTCAGGGGATTTCTTGTTTCCAGAGTCTTTAGCCCGGTAAAAGATAAAATACTCTCCAATCTGGTTTTCATCGAGTCCCTTGAAAAGCCCAGGTTTTCCATACCAAAACAGATATCCTCTTGAACGGTTGAGGCAATAATCTGATTTTCAGGGTTCTGGAACACAAATCCGATTTTCTTTCTGATCTCAAGAAGCAACTCTTCATTTTGTGTATCCATTCCGAATACGGTTACCTTTCCGGATGAGGGTAATAACAACCCTTCTATAAGCTTTAAAAGTGTACTTTTACCGCTACCGTTTCCTCCCACAATGGCGTAAAATTCTCCCAGTTTAATCTCAAGGTTGATTTTATCCAAGATAGGTTTATCTTCGTAATGAAAGCAGAGATCCAGAATTTCTATCAAATACTTTCACCCTTCATCAAGACATAGAATTTAAGAAAATCTGTTTCAAAAACGTTTATCTTTACGGGAAAATCCATGGGCTGGGAACCACGATATATGATACGTATCTCATGGTTGATATCACTGGCTATTGAATAAAACATCATATCCAAATCTTCTCTTGATACATTTTGTGACGGACAGGCACTTGCCAGTAATCCGCCTTTTCTAAGGATCTTCAAAGCCCGTAGATTTATCTCCTTATATGCGTTCAACGCTCTTCCCTTCTTCTTTCTCGAATCGGTAAAAGGGGGCGGGTCGAGAATGATCAGATCTGCTTTATCGTTTTCAATATCCATTCGATGCAGATAGTCAAAGGCGTTACAAAAGCTGAATGAGACTCCCGATGGCTTGATTTTTTTAGCCGATTCTTTTATCAATCCCTTGTATTTGCCTTCACTGTCAACAAATTCAACTGTGTCCAGTCCTTTCTTCAGTAAATTCAATCCAAATTGTCCGTACCCGCAAAAGAAATCATAAGCCCTTATATCATCTTTTTTGAATACCTGTTTGACGATATCTGCAAATCGAACGGCATTTTTCCTCTGCTCCAAATAGAAGAATGGATCATCTTTTGAAAAGGTATCCAGGCTGTATTCTACACCATAAAGGCTGAATGTGTGTTGATTGCTTCTCTCGCCTTTTACTTGCTTTACATAAGTGTCTATTCCTTCTTTTTTTCTGGCAGCGGCTACGTTTCTTATAAGAATTTTCCGGGCACCCATAGCTGAAAGCTCTCCAATAAACCAATCCAACAGCCTGTCGGCACCGGCTGAAGATGATGAAACGCAATACAAATCATCGTACCTATCACAAGTTAACCCGCTTATACCATCCGAAAGACCGTTGAAAAGTCTGTATGATGTTTCAGTGGGAAAGAAGGTTTTTCTGAAAGCTGTTGCTTTTTCCACTTTTTTCTGAATAAAAAGTCTGTCGATTTTTTCATTTAAACGAGTTAATAGCCGGATGTTGATCTTTGAATCGGAATTATAATAACCTTTTCCAATAAATTGACCTGAAAAGGTGAAGACGTCGATGACTTCTCCTTTTTCAATATCTCCCTTTACATCTTCGATCTCATTTTGATAGATATAGGGATGTCCGTTTGCAATCCTTCTTGAGATGTGTTTAGACAACCTTGCCTGCTTTACCATTCTTCCCTCTTTTACAAATAACTCATGTTGTTTGTTTTTTTAACAATCCTTTTTCTTCAAGTATCCTCATAATATACCCGCTAACCTCCTGAGGAGGTGCTTCTCCATCTATTTTAAAAAATCGTTGCGAGTTTTTTTGAAACAGCCATTCGTACCCTTCATGAACTCTTTGAAAGAAAGAACCTTTTTCCTTTTCCAGCCGATCCAGAGATTTGTTTTTTAGACGTTTCAAAGCCTCTTCAACTGATATCTCCAGTAAAAAGGTTATGTCCGGATAGGTATTCTTTATGGCAAAATCGTTCAACGCTTTAACCTTTTCAGCTCCAATTGAACGCCCAAAGCCCTGATAGGCGACACTTGAATCAGCATATCTGTCCGCTATGACTACCTTCCCTCTTTTCAATGACGGAATGACGATCTCATCTGTTACCTGCGCTCTTGAGGATAGATAAATCAGTAATTCTGCCCTTTCACCTATTGTGGAATCCGAATGAAGAACAATTTCCCTGAGCTGCTCACCCAATACTGTACAACCGGGCTCACGGAACTCCACAACTTCCTTCCCCTGTTTTTCAAAGGCCTCGCGCAAGAATTTTATCTGTGTGGTTTTACCACAGCCGTCCAGTCCTTCCAGTGAGATGAACAGCCCTTCTCTAGTGTGTGCATTTTGTTCCAATTTGCTCCCCCAATACCGCTTTGTACAGATTCCCGGGTTTAAAAAAATCAATTACTTGTATGGGCAGATTATATCTTTTGCATATGGAAAACGCCTCTACATCCATGATTTTGAGGCTTTTCTCTATAGCCTCTGAGAATGTAAGCTCATCATATTTTTGTGCATTGGGATCCTTCCTGGGATCTGAAGAGAAAACCCCATCAACCTTTGTGGCCTTGATAATGATCTGAGCATCCATCTCCACAGCTCTTAAAGCCGCAGCGGTATCAGTTGTAAAAAAAGGATTACTGGTCCCGCCTCCAAAAATAACGATCTCCCTTTTTGAGAGTGCATCTTCAATCCTGTCGTAGTTGATACTTTCGGTGGATTGTAAATTGACAAGTTGGGAAAATATCCGACATTTTATACCCTTTGCCTCAAGCATGGCCTTTAAATAGATTGCATTAATATTGGTGCCCAGCATGCCCACCTGGTCAGCCAGTCTGGGATCTATCTGCTCCATTTCTCTTCCACGAAACAGGTTGCCGGCTCCAATCACAATCCCCAAGGATATCTCATTTTTAAGTACGGTCTTAATCTCACCGGTCAGATAACCAATGCTTTCTTCGCTAAAGCCTTTGCGGCCTTCTCCGGACATTGCCTCACCTGACAGCTTTAAAAGGACTCTTTCGTACATTCCATTCATCCCCTCTTAAAAAAAGAGGACGTTTATCATGAGAAAAGCCTCTCACGATCAAACGCCCATCTTTATCGTTAACTGAATCAGTCTCCTATTGAAACCCTCGCGAACCTTTTTACGGTAATCTTCTCACCGATTTCTTTTGCACATTCATCTACAAGGTCCTGAACGGTTTTACTTTCATCAAGTGCAAAACCCTGACTTAACAGGCATCTTTCCTCTTTAAATTTCCTGATCTTTCCTTCAACGATGTTGGAAATTATTTTTTCAGGTTTTCCGGATTCTTTCATCTGTTCAGTATAAATTTCTCTTTCTTTGTTTAATACATCCTCACCAATTTCATCTCCGGAAACAAAATCCGGCGAAAAAGCAGCGATATGAAGGCAAATCTTTTTACCTAACTCATCAAGACGTTCACTGACCTGGTCGCAGAGTATTTCCACTGCAACACCGATCTTACCCGTGAAATGTGTGTAATCGTAGATTTTTCCTGTTCCGCTTAAAGTGAATTTGGCATAGTCTCCAAGCTGAATGTTTTCTCCAATCTTTGCCACTGCCTGTGTAACCTCTTCCTGATGTTTTTCAATAATTTCATCGGAAACAGCAACGGCTTTATCTGTTTCAGTAACATCCTTTGCGGCATTTTCTGTAATGGATTCTGCAAAAGCCTTAAACTCATCGGTTCTGGCAACAAAGTCCGTTTCGCACATAACTGCCAACATGAAGATGTCTTTTCCCTCTTCTTTTTTCTGGCTCATAACAAGACCTTCTGTTGTTGATCTTCCACTCTTCTTTGCAGCCTTTGCAAGTCCCTTTTTCCTTAAAAAGTCGATAGCCTCTTTAATATCTCCATCACTTTCAACAAGAGCCTTTTTGCAATCCAGAACTCCTGCGCCGGTTTTGGTTCTCAGTTCTTTAATTTCTTCCATACTTACGCCCATGTTTTAATCATCCTTTCTATAATCATTAAATTTCAAAGTTGCAGATCAGGTCGTTCTCCCGTTACCGCCAGGGTATTATACACTATAAACACTTAATTTAATAATCCAATTAAATCATAAAAATCTTTTTCTCTACTAAATCCTGTTGTACACACTTCGTGGTTTTCCTGAAAGCTTTTTCAGGGAAGAATTACACAATCATCGCTCTGACATAATCATCCATCGCTTCTATCGTACTGCCGTGAAGGGATGATAATTCAACATCCACCGAAGAAGGGATGATTAAAAGATTTTCTCCTGCAGGATACAGGGCTTTTGTTTTAATTCTCATATTCAACCTTTCAAAAATGGTCTCAGGAAATTCGCACCCCATCCCGCCAACTATTATGAAATCAGGATTATAAATGTTCGCAATATTGGCAAGTCCCTGATCCATAAACGTCAACATATCTTCAACCGTTTCTACTGCCCTTTCATCTCCTTTAAGAAAAAGCGTTATAAGGCTTTTAAACTTTTCCCTGGTCCCTGCTCCTTCAAGCTTTCCAAATTCCTCGTATTGTTTGATAATCATGTCAATTCCTATATACGTTTCCAGACAACCCCTGTTACCACATCTGCATATTGGCCCGTTTTTGTTAATACTCATATGCCCGATTTCACCGGCAATGAAATTCGAACCGGTATAAATGATATCGTTGATGAGGATCGAACCTCCAACCCCTTGAGAAAGATAAAGATAAACTCCGTTTTTGAGATCTTTGATATCGGAGTTTACTGCCTTTTCACTCTTGAGTGAAAGTTTTGCCTCATTTGCTATTCTCACTTCAAGGTTAATCTTTCCCATTCTGTTTCTGATTTCTTCCTCTACCGCAATACCCTTCCATCCTAAATGAGGAAGGATGTTGATCTTGTTCTCCAAACGGTCAACGATGCCCGGAAAAGAGAAAGAGACGCCAAATGGCTTTTTGTCCATTTTCTCATATTGTTCTCTAATCATTTCTCCAATTTTATCAAAAAACAGTTTTGGATTGGGATCTGTGGGAAAATGTTCCAGTATTTCAACGGTGTTGTTCATATAACCGATTCCGAAAATGGTTTCTTCAACGCTTGTATGAAAAACAAAAACAGATGCGGAGTTCTTTACGATACCCAGCTTGATGGAATTTCTGCCGGGATTGGAAGTGGATTTTTTACCCGTCTCAAAAACAAATTTCATCTCCTTTAGGCTATTGATGATATTGGTAACCGTTGATGGATTCAACCCTGTTCTTCTGGCTATTTCCCTTCTTGTAATACCGGGTTCATACCGAATTAGATCCAGGATGATAATTTTGTTGGAGACTCCCATTTTGAGTGCATTAATCGATTTTGATTTCAAATCTTTCACTTCCTTTTATAATCCACTGATGTTACCGGGATTCTATATCTGGAAAAACATCATCTTTATTGTATCATCTAAAAGATAAAAAATATATGAAGTTGATTATCCATTTGTTAAAAGTGAGATTATTGATGTCAGTCTATTTGTAAAATGAATCTTCTTTATTAAAAAAGAAATTGTCTACGTGGATAAAACAGTTGGGACAGTCGTAGTTTAACCGTTCCTTTAACTGGGAACTTTGACAACCGAAAATCTTTTTCGCCTGGTTTGAAGAAAAATTCGCTATACCCCTTCCTATTTGTTCCCCTTCAGGAGTTTTTACATCGATGACATCTCCGATATCAAAGGTATCCTTTACAGCAACAATTCCCACCGGCAACAGGCTTTTTTTCATCATCAAAGCCTTTTTTGCCCCATGATTGATGATTATTTCCCCTTTAGGCTTTGAAAGAAAGCCGATCCAGGCCTTTTTGGATGCCGGTGTTTTTCCCGGATCAAAAGTTGTTCCGGGATTCTCTCCCTT
>CAZRYM010000024.1:0-20823 GCA_964604305.1 uncultured Thermotogaceae bacterium
AAGCTTTCTTCTGTATACTCACAATGTCCCAATCGCAACGTGACCCATCAACAAACCACCTTTAAACAGGAGCCTGGAAAAGACATGAAAAAAATCCTAATCGTGGAAGACGACAAAAAAATAGCCAGATTGCTTCAACTGGAACTGACTCACAGACATTACGAGACGCAGATTGCCACTGACGGCATGGATGCGTTAGATCAGGTTGATGCATTCAAACCGGATATTGTGCTTTTGGACGTGATGATCCCTGAGCTTGACGGGGTTGAAGTGGCAAAGATGATCCGACAGGGTGATATCGAAACGGGAATCATCATGGTGACGGCCCTGGACCAGATACGTAATAAAATTGAAGGCTTAAATTCCGGAGCAGACGACTATATTACCAAACCTTTTGATTTTGATGAACTGAATGCCAGAATAGAAGCGCTTTTAAGACGAAAAGGTTCTGAAAAACAAAGCGAGATCAACTTCAACAACCTCCGTTTGTTTCCCGCCTCATATCGTTTGCTGGAAGATTCAGATGAGGTCAAATTATCCAAAACCGAATATGACTTGATTTTATATCTGATCAAAAACAAAAACCGGGTGATTTCAAAGGACGAGCTTCTGGAGAAGGTCTGGGGTTATGATTTTGAAGGGAATGCGAATGTGGTGGAAGTGTACATCAATTACCTGAGAAAGAAGATCAAATCCGGAAAGCATCTGATACAAACGGTCAGAGGTGTAGGATATACAGTGAGTCATGATGATGAAAATGAGTAATGTTTTATGAAGATATCAACTAAGACCGGTTTAATCAACAGTATTGCCTTCCTTTGTATTTCTCTTTTTGTAGTGTTTTTCTTTCAGTTTTCCACAAAAAACATCATCATTAACTCCCAATTGGAAGATATCAAAAAGTCAATCGAACATCTGTTAAGTCACGAAGAACAAGCGCTTAGACAACCCGGTGGCAGGGGAAAAAATTACATGGAAAACCGTTATGTTTATCTGTCAGAACAAATTTACTTTGCGGAAGTCACAAACAACTCTCTCAACATCATGCAAGATCCCTTTGGCTTGGGAGATCAGATAGAACAAGGGGTATTCAACAATGGCGGGTTGTATTTTTTAGGTATTCGAGTCGTTTATAATGGTAACCAGTATTTGGGTGCAGGAGATATTACAGCTGAATATACTTCCATCGAGAGATTTCAAACCATCTCATTCATTTTAATTGCCATATTTATCGCCGTTTCTGTATTACTGGGTGTCTTGACGACACGTATTTCACTGAAGCCATGGAAAAGGTTTATAAAGATCATTGGCAATATCAACACCTCTCAATTGGGAAACCGATTCAAGGTTGAGGGGAGCGAAGATGAGATCAAAGAGATGGAAACCTCTTTAAACCAGATGCTTGAAAGACTGGACAGGGGGTTTGAAGTTCAGAGGCGATTTTCAACTGATGCGGCTCATGAGCTCAGAACACCTGTCACGAGCATAAAAGGGTACGCACAGATCTTAAAATCCTGGGGTTTGTCAGATAAAAACGTCGCAGAAGAATCGGTGAGTGCAATCCTGGAAACCACTCAAGAGATGCAGGATATGATTGAAAAACTTCTGATGCTCAGTCATCTTGAAACACAAAGTCTTGAAGTGGAAAGTCTTTCTACAGAAGAATGGATAGAACATTTAAAGAAAAGCCTTCAGAGAAAGTACCCGGAGAGAAAAATTCTTTTCAAGGAAGATCGCTTTATCAAACATATTAAGGCCTCTCAGACCTATCTGGATATCCTCATCGGTATTTTTGTGGATAATGCCGATAAGTTTTCTCAAAAGGAAAAAGAAATCATTCTCACTTTTCGGGAAAACCAAATCATCATCGAAGATTTCGGAAAGGGGATTAAACGTGAGGATAAAGAACGTATATTCGAACGCTTTTACAAAACAGACGCCTCTCGTGCAAGAGGTAATCAGGTCAGCCACGGCATAGGCCTTTCCATCGCCAAAGAGATTGCTCAAATATACTCGATTAACATACAAGTAGACTCAACAGAAAGCGTTGGAACAAAGATCACTCTCTTGCTAAGTTCTTAAAACATACAACTTTAGAAAACTTCATAAAGCTTTACTTTCAACACATTTGAATGTTTTAAGATCAATAGGTAAAATTATAAAAAAATGGAGGGAACAGGTCTTGAATAAAAAACGAGTGCTGTTTATCTGCAGTAAAAACTCATGTCGGAGCCAAATGGCAGAGGCCTTTTTAAGAAAGCATGGGGGAAAAGATTTTGAAGCCTTTAGTGCCGGTTTACAAGCCGATGTTGTTGATCCTATGGCCAAACAGGTTATGGAAGAATTAGGATATTCAATAGAAGGGCAATTCTCGAAGTCTTTAGATCGCTATTTAAATGACCGATTCAGTTATCTGATTACCGTGTGTGATAAGGCTGAAAGAGCCTGCCCTATTTTTCCCGGTGTTAGTATCCGGGAATACTGGCCGATTGACGATCCCGCAAGAGCCGAAGGAAGCGTGGAAACAAGACTGACCGCTTATAGGCAAGCCAGAGATGAAATATTAGAACGGATTCGGGTATTTTTAAAAACGGAAAGAGATCAAGAAGAGTAAAACATATATAGCTATCGTTTTCACAATTTTAGAACCTCATGAAGTGTTAAGAGGAGTCTGTTGGTATCAACGGGTTTGGAAAAGATGTAGTCGAACCCGGCTTTCATGATGTCTTCTTTTACCTTTTCTCCTGAATAAGCGGTTAAAGCAGCTATAAAGGGCTTTTCTTTCACGGTTTCCAATATATGTTGTAGCAGGTCTTTTCCGTTCATGTCGGGTAACTGGATATCCATCAAGACAATGTCAAAGGAATATTCCTGCAAAAGCCTTAAGGCTTCTGATCCGGATTCGACGCCGTTGATATCAAGGCCGTATTTTTTCAGGTAAAGGGTCATAAACTTCCGGCTAATGGCATCGTCTTCAACAACCAGCGCCTTTTTACCACTAAAATCATAATGATTTTTTTCTTCGGTTTTTTCATCAACGACGGGCTCACGTTTGATCGATGAGGGGAAACTGATTGAGAATTTGGACCCCTTGCCTTCCACACTTGTGAGGGTGATGGCTCCCCCATGCATCTTGACGATGTCTTTCGTAATGGTTAATCCAAGCCCGCTTCCGGAAGACTTAATGCTGTTCAGCTGTACAAAGGGTTCAAACACCTTTTTCTGATCAGTCTTCGGAATGCCTATCCCCCGATCCCAAACCTGAATAAAGATTCTTTCCTCTGATTCTTTTAGAATGATACCGGCCTTTTTTCCCTCAGGAGTATATTTGATGGCGTTTGAAAGTAAATTGTAAAATACTTTACTCAGAAGTGTTTCATCGGCTTCAATAAAGATTGGTTCTGAGGATATTCCATGAAACTCCAAAGTTAATTCCATCTGTTTTTCCATAGCAAAATAGGTTAACGACTGAACCACATCCTCCAAGAGGTTGTTTAAACTGAAAACAGACATTTGTGGCTCCACCTTGCCAGCTTCTATTTTTGACAGGTCTAGAATATCGTTAATCATGTTAAGGAGATACTTTCCGCTTTTTTTTATATAAACCACATACTCATCAAAAAGCGATTGCCTATCGGCACCCTCCGATTCTTCAATCAGTTTACTGAAACCCAAGATACCGTTTAACGGTGTTCTCAAATCGTGACTGATGTTGGCAAGAAACATGTCCTTCGCCTTATTTGCTGAGACAAGTTTTTGTGATGTTCTTTCCAGTTTCTTATTCGTTTCTCTGAGATTTTCAATCAGTAATATCCTTTCCTCTTCTATATTGACTCGATTTTCCTCTGTTCGAATATTTCTGATGAGTATGTATATTGAAATGGCTAATATAGACAGAAAAATAGCAGTCAAGACCCGGTTGGTTCTTTTGAGGATCTTTCCGATGCTTTCGTTAATTTCGGGGTAGTAAATTCCCGTTCCCACAACCCAATTCCACGGCTCAAAGAGCTCCACATAGGAGAGTTTTTCCTCAATGATTTCTTCTCTGTCCCGTAAAGGCCACTTATATTCAACAAAACCGCTTCCTGCTTCTTTTACCGTTTCTACCATTTCGTAGATCATGCGTTTTCCGCTGGGGTCTTCGTAATCTTTCATATCCGTACCCTCAAGTTCCGTCATATAGGGATGCATCAGCATATGATAATTCATATCGTGAACCCAGAAGTATTCCATTCCGTTTTCGCCATATCTCATGGCTCGGATTCTTTCAAGCAGTCGCTTTTGCGATTCCTCTTGCGTTAACTCCCCGGCAGTAACTCTTTCATGATAGTGGTTGACAAGCTCGATGACATTATGAGTGAGATTTTTCAGTTGAGTATGCTTTTCCTCTATCAGGACATTGTTGATGCGTGGGAGTATAAAACCATAAAAAGCCAGCGCCGTTAGTAAAACGGTTATAACCAGTGGTAGCAGAGTTTTTAAAATGATTTTAAAGTTTGATTCTATATGCATTTTATCGGGCACGATCATCACTCTTTTAAATATATTTAGTTTTAGGAATAAATAAAAACGTTGTTAACTGATTCATTATAGGTTATTGGTTTTTTTTTGTCAAGAAAAATGACATTTGTATTATCTTTAATGAGATAAGAAAGACAGACTGAATTAGATGGTTACCGCTAACAACATTAAATTAAAATACTAATAAATTGAAAATCAGCGAAATTCAAAGGAAGAAGAATCTAATACCTTATAAAAAAGCCTGATGCTTGATAATCCTTTATGGTTCTTGTTGAAAAATTAAAATAAATATGCCATAATGTTACCGGTAACAGGATGGAGGGTGTTATGAAAGAGAACAAAACAACTTTGGAGGAGATTGCAAAGAAATTAGGAATTTCCAAAATGACGGTTTCCCGTGCTATAAACCATCCTGAAATGGTGGGAGGGAAAACGCTTCAAAAGGTAACTAAAGCCTTGAAGGAGACAGATTATAAACCCAAGTTTATAGCCCGTGTACTGGCCGGGAGCGACTCCAAGACAATCGGTTTTTTTGTTAAGCCTAACAGAGATTTTATCATCCCTCCTTTCTACGGAGAGTGTGTCAAAGGAGCGACTCAGTGGCTAAGGTCTTTGGATTATTCCACACTGATTTTCAACGCAACGGAGGAGAGAAGTAAACTGCTTCTATTGGATTACGTCAACTCAGGGCTCATCGATGGAGCGGTAGTTTTTGAGGGAAGTTACGATGAAACCCTTTTAAGAACACTAAATAACAATCAAATCCCGGCTGTTTCGGTGGGTGAGGAAAATGTGGGCAAATATGATATTCCTACAGTTAGTTCGGACAATTACTCGGGAAGCGTGAAGGCATGTGAGTATTTAGTGAAATGCGGTTGCAGGAATATCGTTCATATCACAGGTCACGGGGAAAAGCCATCCTATCAACAAAGGATGAAAGGTTACTGTGATGTATTAACAAAGAACGGAATGAAAGAAAACATCGTTAGAACTGAAAACACAGTTGAAGGCGGAATCGAAGGGATTAGACAACTTGTTAATGAGCAAACCCCTTTTGACGGAGTTTTTTGCTTTTCCGATCTGGTGGCATGGGGTGTCTTAAAGGAGTGTTCTGAAAACGGGATACAGGTGCCCCGTGATGTGAGTGTGATGGGTTTTGATAATATCCCCCTTTCCGAGTACACCACTCCCGCTTTGTCAACAGTTTCCCAGAATATGCAGGAAATGTCTCGTTACGCTGCCGGGATGTTGATTCAAATCATATCGGGAAAAAGGCCCGACAACAGGCATCGACGGTTTGAAACGCAACTTGTTATAAGAAGTTCAACCCAATGCAGATAAACCCCTCTTCAGGAGGGACAATAAAAGGAGGAAACAACTATGAAAAAGGTATTGTTCTTTGCTTTATTGCTAACGGTACTCGTAAGTTTTTCTTTTGCCGAAGAAATCGATTTTCTCATGATGACCGGATCAGGAGCAAGAGAATTTATTGAAGAAGTGGTACCGCTATTTGAGGCTGAAACGGGTATTAAGGTCAATGTGGATTTCTCCAGCTGGGGAGAAGGATGGACAAAGATCATGGCCGCTGTCGCTTCCGGAGTCGGTCCCGATGTCACACAGGTTGGAACAACTTGGGTAGGAGCGCTCCAAGCCTCAGGCGCATTTGAACGATTGACGAACAAAACACAGCAGTTTGGTGGCAAGGAAAGTTATCTTGGCGGTCCATGGTCCACTTCCGGATACGACAATGAAGTCTATGCCATTCCTTGGTTTGCCGATATTCGAGCATTAGTATATAGAAAAGATTTACTGGAAAAATATGACTTGCCATCCCCTCCAAAGACTTGGGGAGAACTGCTTTATTGTGCGCTTGTCCTTAAAGACAAAGGCGAAATGGAATTTCCTGTAGGATTAAGGGGAAAAGGAAGCGGGCACTATGTAGGCAGTTTCCTCTGGCAGAATGGCACCGATATTATTTCAGAAGACGGGAAACAAGTTACGCTGGATAGCGAAAAGGCTTTTGAATCTTTCAAATTCTGGTCAGACATGCTGACAAGATACAATCTCATGTCTCCTGGACTTGCAGATATGGGACACAATGAAATCTGTATCAACTTCTTCAATGATAAAGTGGCTTTCATGTATCCCGGCCCCTGGTTTGTTTTGAAGGATGAGATGGAAAAGACATCCGCCTGGGTTGAAGACGGGAAAGCGGCCGTTGCCCTGCAGCCTGGAAAAAACGAGGATTTAAGAACCGGTTTCACAGGTGGTAGTGATCTGATGATCTTTACCGATTCTTCAAAAAAAGAGGCTGCACAAAAATGGGTGGAATTCCTGGTGAGACCTGAGATACAGGAAAGAATCGCAGAACACATGTTTGTTGCACCTACAGTAAAAAAGGCATATGAACTGGATTTCTTCCATGAGGAACCCTTTGCCCAGATGTGGAAGGACTTTGAGATGGTTGGAGATGCAGGCAGTCATTATCCAATCAATCCTGCCTGGGGAGCTATGGAATCCTTTGTACCGGGAGTCATTGTGGACATCTTCTCCATGAGTGCCAACGGTCAATTGAACGATGAAAGCCTAAAAGAACTTCTTTTAGAATACGATGATGAATTACAAAATGTATTGGATCAGTACCAGCAGTAAAAAAAGAACTCCGTCCATAAAATCATATACAAGACGGAGTTCCAAGTAAAACACTCATCCATATTATACACGGGGAGAGTAAAATCTCCCCCTGTTAATTAAAGAGGGTATTCATATGCTAAACATCGAACAAAAGAGAAGTCGATTTGCGGTAAAATTAATCCTGCCGGCGATTCTACTGTCAATGTTCGTTCATATTATTCCCACTCTGTGGGGGATCTTTATCAGTTTTAGAAAATTAAATATTTATTATATCCGAGATTGGACCAGTGCACCGTTCGTTGGTTTGGAGAATTATGAGAGAACCATGAGCAGTCTTTCGGGAGTCTTTTGGGAATCCCTCTTTTACACCATGTTGTTTGTTATTTTCTCGGTTATTGGGTGTTTTTTATTGGGTATCTTGGGGGCCGTTTTGCTGAACAAAGATTTTCGTGGGAGAAATCTGATTCGAGGTGTCTTTTTAATTCCCTATATTCTTCCCGGAGTAGTGGCATTGACTAATTTACGTTTCATGTTCCTTCAGGATTGGGGTATTGTCAATTCTGTACTTAGAGATTTAGGCCTCATTCAAGAAAACATCTCCTGGCTGACGGGCCCCATGGCTTTAGTAACCATCATTATAGGGAATGTCTGGATCAGGTGGCCATTTTGGTTTATCACACTTTTGGCAAGTCTCCAGGGAATTTCCGGTGACATCTACGAAGCGGCAAGGGTGGATGGGGCAAGTCCCTGGCAATGCTTCGTGAAAATAACGCTACCCGCACTGAAACCTGTTATCGTCATTTTGTCTGTTCTGACAGCTCTCTGGTCCTTTAACAACTTCAATGTTCCGTTTATCCTGACGGGAGGTTCACCTTCCAAACAAGCGGATATTCTCTCCATCAATATCTGGAGCAGGTCCTTTAAGAATTGGGATTTTGGAACGGGCGCAGCCATGAGTGTGGTCATGATGATCTGTATGCTGCTGTTGATCATGCTGTACATCAGAGTTACCAGATTGGAGGAAGGGTGATCATGAAAAAGAGACATTTTTACACACTGCTAAGGATACTGGGAATATGTTTTTTACTGCTTATCGTACTTTTTCCGGTTTACTGGCTGGTTATTACATCCGTTAAATTTCCAACCGATGTGCATACACCTGATCCCAAAATGATTCCGGACAGAATAAGGCTGGAAAATTATCTTGATATATGGAAGACCGTTCCCCTTGGAAGATACTTTAAAAACAGCACGATAATAGCTTTCAGCTCCATGTTTTTTGCCACATTGGTTGCAGTATTTGCCGGTTATGCCCTTTCCAAGTTTAGATTCAAGGGAAGAAAAGCCATCGGCATGACCTTTTTAGTAACACAGATGTTTCCTGGAATTCTCTTTCTGCTTCCTTATTATCTCATCTTTATTCTCATTAAAAACAGTTTGGGAATTACACTGGTGGGAACCTATCCGGGACTGATCATAACCTATACGGCATTTGTGACGCCTTTTACCATTTGGGTGATGCGGGGATATTTTGATACCATCCCCATGGAATTGGAAGAGGCAGCGTTAATGGATGGGTGTACGTTTTTTCAGGCTTTTGTTAAGGTGATCCTGCCAACCGCCATACCCGGGATCATCACCATAGCCATGTTGTCGTTTATGAAATCATGGAATGAGGTCCTTTTTGCAACTGTATTGACCGATAGCGATACCAGGACATTGGCACTTGGCATCTACGAATTTCAGCAGGAATTCAAGACATCGTGGAATCTGGTCATGGCAGCCGGTGTTGTCATTGCGGCACCCGTTATGGTGTTTTTTACCTTCCTGCAAAAATACTTGGTATCCGGATTTACCAGTGGTGCCGTAAAAGGATAAAGGGTGATTATAATGAAAAAATGTTGTGTAATACCCACATATTGGGGTCCCATAGATGAAGGAGAGGAGATCGTCTTTGATCATCCCACCCCCTTAGGAACAAAAGGAACACTGGGAAGATTGATTGAGAACCTATTGGAATTTGAAGCCATCAGGAAAAGGGAAATTCCGGTTATCATTGTGGGAGTGGCAAATAAAAAGTCATTAAGTGAAGCCTGTGAAAGCGAACTGGATAAGATTTTAAGCCCCTTTGAAGATCAACTGGACTTGAGAATTTATTCCTATAAAAGATTGGAAGATATCAAACGCAAACTAATCAATCGTTCGATCAATCCTCAACTGATCGAGCCTGTAAGTTACTCTCAGATCAGAAACCTTTGTCTTTACGCTGCTCTTGAAAGCGGGGCAGATACGGGAATCTTTTTAGATGATGATGAAATCCTCATTGATAAAGATTTTTTCCAATTAGCCATTGACGGTCTTTATGAAAGGGCAAATGATAACGGTATCATTATGGCTAAGGCGGGCTACTATGAACAGGAACGCCCCAGTTACAGGAATTTCTGGGAATTGAAATGGTGGCCTAAGGATATTTCGTTTAACCGGGCCTTTGACAACCTCATGGATAAAAAAAGCCGCTTTAAACCTTCTATGGTGGGGCTGGGTGGCAATATGGTTATGACAAAGGAAGTTATGAAGGCAATCTGTTTTGATCCCCTTGTTAATCGTGGAGAGGATATGGATTATGTATTAAACGCCCGATTTCAAGGATACAGATTTTATTTTGACAACCAACTCAGGATCAAGCATTTGCCCCCGGAAAAGAAGACCCCTTTGTGGAAAAAGGCCAGAGAAGATATCTACCGATTTTTGTTTATGAGGGACAAATACAACAGCCACAAGGGATTTGAACACTTCCAGAAGGTAGCTCATGAAGAATTACAGCCCTATCCGGGAATATTCCTGGAAGATGATCTGGAAGAGAGGATATTTGAGCACAATAAACAACTGGGTTTAAAATACCTTGCTGATAACGATCAAACGGGTTTTACAGAATGTATGGAAAATTGCAGGATCCCCTTTGTATACGAAAAACGAGAAAATGCTGCCCTTTTGTATTATAATCAATTGAAGGACTGGCAGAATTTAACCGCACAGTTTTGAACCATTCTCTCAATATTTAACCGTTTTTGAAATGAGGTGTGGCTATCAAAATATACAAAGAAGGATATATACCGGGCGCTTATACAAGAAAGGCTTTAACAGGGTATCTTCAGTTTCATCAATGGGGTTTCTATACGACAACCGGGGATGTAACTATCTCAGCAGACCGGACGAGAGGTGCCCGGCTTTTTTCAGACTCCATCGCTGCTGAATGGAAAGAAAAAGGGGTTTGGAATAGACAACAGTATCATGAATACATGAAGGCCTTCGAAGAATTTTTCGATTTTGAACGCCTTAAAGATCAAACTGATGAACAGATCCTCTATTCAGTGGAACAGTTGAGGCAAGGGTATTTGACCTATGCAGCCTTTGACAAGGCTGTGAAATGGCGCCAGTCCCGCTTTCTCTCGTTGGATAAGTTGAGTCACACCCTTGAGGCAAATGAAGATCGTTATTTTAACCGGAAATTAATAGCGGGTGATCAAGCCTATTGTGTTAACGGGGAAGTATTAGAGGAAATCCATAAAGAAATAAGCCATCAAAATCGCTTGGTGGTCTTTGCGGACAATCATCAGGATTTACACACGTTACTGGGGATGTTGGGTCCCTTTAGTAAGGAACAGGAAATCATCGTATTCGTTAAAAACAACTCCCTGATGAGTGAGCTTTCGTGCAGAGATTTTAATCTGAAAGGCTTGTGGCCTTTCGATGCAACCCTTCGCATTGAAATGTGCTCCTCATCTTGCGCCGGCTTTGACCTGCGAGACAAATCATTGTGCGAAAAACTGGACCCCTATTTAAAGACGAACACACCGGTACTGGTGATAGGTGAAACGGCTGTTTTAACCTTTGAAGGAGCCTCCTTTAAGTACACTGCCATTTTACCCCTTCGAACGGATAAGGCCTGTAAATATGCGGGACTGCTTCCTTCTTTTCAGGAGAAAAAGGTGAGGGTACTTTTGAAAAAAGTTGACCCCAATTGGGATTACCCCTTTGAAAAACAGTTTTCCGGTGTGGAACGCTCCACTTACAATCTGATCAGCGATGTGGAACACGATAAAAACTACTATATGAATATGTACTCTTCCACGTATGACAGCGAGAATTTTCCTGAATTTAAAATTCAGGAAAACTCATGGGATGAAATAATGAAAGAACGTAAAAGAAACCTTCTAAATGTGATCCAACACCAATATGGAGAGCGGGTCAAAGCCATTCACAAAGTCTATCAGCAACCCGGTGGTGAGCTGATTCGATTTGACGGTATCCTTTTTAATGATTCGAAACGGCCCAAACGGAAGCATGCAATAAAGGTTGAGCCAGTGTTAGCACAAAATGAGAATAAAGAATTGATCGATATCAGAGAATTCGCAAAGGGTGTGCCCTCTGAAAAACCGGTATTCCTCGTAAATTTTCTCTACTTTGCGACGCAAAAACTGATGGGCATACATGATTCTAACCGTTACGAGAAAGAAAAAGTAGAAAAGGCCAATTTCTTTATCGATGGCCTATACGATGCAGCAGCCAACCGTACCACATTCCCCCTCTACAACAAGGCCTTTGTGGGGGAGTCCAAAGAGGGGTTGCTAACATTTGGAACACAGGTTCTTAAAAGTGGTACCATCAAAATAAACGAGTTTGAAACTTCCTGGGATGAAGAAGCTGTTAAAAGTGAAACAACCAGGGACTTCATCATTTACACCCCTCATCTTTCAAAACAAGATATTGGCAATGTCGGGGAAAATTTTCACCAATACCATAAGCAGGTTGGAGAAAGAAGAATCAATCTCCTTGTGGTCAATGACAGATTAATCTGTGCCAGGAAAGGTTCACTAAACTTGTCCCCTTTCGGGGTGGTTTTGTCTTTCCAAGATAAATTTGAAGAGAAGCTTGTGAAAGAAATAGGACTTAAGAAAGCAGAAAACGGGTATTATAAGCTACCTGAGCACATCTCAATTTCATTAAGAATGCCTGAAAATGACTCCTATCGATGGAAATACAACGGCGCAAATCTTTTATTCAAGAATGGAATAAATCTGATGGCGGATGAAGCGACTGCAAGAGAAGAATTTTTATGTGAAGGCTGGTACGATCCATTTTCCATGCAAACCCAGGAAACACAAGTTCAGCAGTGGGTGAGAGGGCCCAGAGCCGTCATTGGCGTTGACAAAGAGAATAACCCTTTCCTGGGGGTTGTCTCAGGCAGAACGAAAGTAAGTGTGGGGGCTCGTTTTGACGAACTGACGACAATCCTGAAAGACAATATTCCGGCGATTAAAGATGCCATCAACTTGGATGGGGGCGCATCTTCATGTTTGGGAATGATTTACAAGCATGAATTTTTCGAACTTTCCCTGCCCTGTTGTACCGCTTTTACAACAACGGGAATGGCCAGACCTGTGAACTCTTTGTTGTTAGTAGAGCCAATATAAAAATCGTCGTAGGGGGACATGGTTCTAAAATAGATCTAATCTCCCGAAGGGACAGGAACGCTGATACGTGGTCAAACACGACATTGACCTTGTAGTTTCCCCTTTAGGGAAACTACACAACTATGGTAGCAAATCCTGTCCCCCTTCTTTTTCCTCAACAAAACCATGAAGTTTTTCCCAAAGGGAAAACACTTCAAGGTTAAGCAAACTTGCTTAACCACTGATCAACAACAAAGAAATATCATCCTTTTGAAACTGCTCCACGTTCATTTCCATACATTTTGTAAATACCTTTTCAAGGTCTTTTTCTGACTTTACAACTTCTATCAACCCATTGGTATCCAAAAATCCGTTTTTTGTTTTTATTTCCACAATCCCATCGCTGTAAAGCAGTATGGATTCGCCATCATCAAGGGTAATCTCAGTTTTTTGGGCGATATGTTGAAAATCAAAACCGATGGGAGTATCTTGTTTAAGAGGCATTTCTTGGACAGAACCATCACTTTTGATTTTCAGGGGACTGGGGTGGCCGAATGAGATCAGGGAACAGTTATTTTTATCGTTAATCTTGCCGAAGATACCGGTGAAATATTTTTCTGTGATTTGAAACAGGCTGTATCGATTTTCAATTTCAGAGCCAAAAGCTTCCAAAGGCACACCATCTTTGATTAAATCCTTTATAATTAAACGAAGGGCAGTTGAGATTAGGGAAGAGGCGATCCCGTGCCCGCTGACGTCAATCAAACCAAAAAACGGTTCTTCATAGAAGATCATATCCCCGCTGAGGAAATTTGAGGGATGGTAAAAGACCTTGATATTATCGGGGAGGTTTTTAGGCAACAGGCTTTTCTGGATGTTCATGGCACTGACCAGATCTTTTGCCTGTTCTGAAACAGAAAAAAATTCTATCCCGGAATAAGGAAGCCCTTCGATAGAAATGGGAAAGGTGAAGACGTTAAAGGGAATTCTTTTCTTGGAATTTTTGACTTTGGCGTATACGGCAAAAGGCACAAAGGCGCTCATATTCGTTTTTAAGGCCCGAACCAGCGGACAAAGTTCTGTTTTGCAGATGGGAACCCCCATGCTGTCGGTATGCATCAGGATATTATCTTTACAACTTTTTCCAACTACATCATCCGGAGAATACCCTGTCAGTTCCTGGGCTTTTTTATTCCAATAGACGATTATCCTTTCTTTATCCACAATGTAAGCTCCAATATCCAATCCGTCGAGAAACTTCAACAGGTTGAATTGATTGGTAAGGTTTTTGATAAAGGCTTCGTAATATTCTGGCGAATGCACAATACCGCCTCCTGTTTCTTATATTTAATCAAATCTATTATACCATTCAATCCCTTTTCTGAAGGCAAAAGAATTTGTCCGAATCGGTTCGTAAAAAGGTCATATCAAGTTCTTTTGCGAGGAATTTTGCGGTCTTTACTGAAAAAAAAGAAATATGAGTATTATCGCTTCGATACCACCAATTTCCAAAAGTGGATACCCCTCGATGAAGTCTGGTCATGACAGATAACAACCCTAATGGTTTTAGACGGGCTTTAAGAAGAGCAAGCGTCTTTAAGGGGTATTGGATGTGTTCGATGGCTTCAGTCATGGTGATGATGTCGTATTGGCGGTTCAAGTATTCTTGCGAAGGGTAAAAATAGGGGTCGTAATAATCCACCTGTTTACTTTGTTGTTTGAGGATTTGGGCAAATACAGGATTTGGTCCGCAGCCAAAGTCTAAAATGGTTTTGGAGGAGCTGAATTGGGGTTCCAGAGCGTTGACGATAAAGTCCTGAAACATTTGAACATATCCGGCATTCTCCATGGTGTTGTTGTGTTGGAGATAACGGGTGCGTTCTTCTGCTCTGCTGATGATATGTGTTTGATCCAAAAAGATAAAATCACATTGTTCACAATGATGATATTTTTTATCCGGATGTAGCTGGCGAATGGTTGTGGAAGAACAAATCCTACACGATGTCATGAAATATTGCCCCTTTTTTTGGTTTTCTGGATCATTTATACCATAAGTCCTTTTGATTTCAATAACACATAACTAAATAACAATATTGACATATGTTTAGATTAACTTTCTTGATTCTTTAATTTTTTTATTGTATAGTAGAGATAGCGAACATTTTAGAAAAAATTTAATGTTAATATGTGAGTCGGTGATAACGTGGAACAGTATCTGCTAAAGATGATCGAAAATTGTCCGGTAGGCGTTGCTTATTACAAATTGTTATATGATTCTCAAAGAAAAACACATGATTTTGAATATGTTTATGTCAATGAGATGTATGAAAGGCAGACCGGACTCAAAAGAGAAGCTATCATCGGAAAAACCGAGAGTGAATTGTTTCGTTCAAATCCCGAAAATGAATACAATTACGCTACTTTTTACGCCAGCGTTGTCAAAAGCGGTAATTCCAGAGAGTTACTCAGATATTCTCAGGTATTAAAAAGGTGGTATAAAATCAGATGCCAAAAAATGGATGAAGATCATTTCATCACGTGGATATCAGATGAAACAATCAAACACGAGATCGTCGAACAATCACATGAAATCCTTACATCCGATCACGTAGATTATCAGAAGATTGCAAAACGGGCAAGGATTATTTCAGGAGCCGATGCGGTCGTATTGAACTTATACGATGAGGAAAAGGATAGGGCGCAGGTCAAAGCCTTTGAATCTGATCGAGGTGTGCTTTCAAAGGTAATTTCAACTTTAGGTTTTAATATACTGGGAAAAGAATATCACGCCACACGATATAAAAGACAAAAAGAGAATTTTATCGGGATCAGTTACTTCAAAAAACTTTCAGAATATGCAGGAGACAGTTTTTCTAATTTACTGATGAATACCGTTCAAAAGATATTTTTAATTGACCATATTACAGTATCCCTTATTAAGAAAGGAGATAAAGTCTTAGGTGATTTTTCCTTTTTCATGGGCGAAGGTCGCTTTATTAACGATGAAACCTCATTGGAAGTCTTTTCACAGCAGGTTGGTTTTTTCCTTTACAAAGAAAAAGCTGAAAGAGAAAAGATACAGTCTCAAATACAACTTGAAGACAGTGAGAAAAAATACAGAATGATCTTTTTGAAGTCACCGGTGGGTATATTCAGGGCCAGTAGTGAAGGGCAGCTTTTGGAACTGAACCCGGCTCTTGCTCACATGCTTGCCTATGATTCTCCGGAGGAAGTATTGGAACAGGTTAAAAATGCGGATTTACAACTCTATGTGGACAAACATTCCAGAAAGAAGATACGACAAGCTCTTCAGGGTGAGACAGACTACCTTCATCAGGAAAACAAGCTTAAAAAGAAAAATGGTGAGGTGATGACAGCCAATCTGTTTGTAAGAGCTATCAAAGATAAAAATGGAGTCATAAAATTTTTTGAAGGAATTGTTGAGGATATCACCCGCCGCAAACGATATGAGGAACAATTAAAAGAGGCAAAATCAGCAGCTGAAGCGGCAAACAAGGCGAAAACCGAATTTCTGGCCAATATCAGCCACGAGATTCGAACACCTTTAAATGGGATCATCGGGTTTTCCAAGCTTTTACGAGAAACCGGCATTGATGAGGTTCAAAAAGACTACATTGATAATATCGTTGTCTCAAGTAAAAATCTGTTACAGATCATAAGCGATATACTTGATTTCTCAATGATCGAAGCCGGAAAGTTTCAAATCGAACCGTTGGAAACAGATTTATTCGATTGTATCAATGAATTGTATGAGCTCTTTAGTCATTTAGCCAAAAAAAAGGGACTGACCTTTTCGAAACATATTGATAAAAAGACCCCTCAGTTTGTCTTGATGGATCCTTTAAGATTCAGGCAGGTTCTGCATAATCTTTTCAGCAATGCAGTAAAGTTTACTGAAGAAGGAAAAATAGACTTCATTGTAAAATGTCAGCATAAAGAAGAAAAAAATGCCAGTATATTTTTTTCAGTAAAAGACACTGGAATCGGTATAGAACGTGATATACGTGATATCATCTTTGACTCTTTTACCCAGGCAGATACCTCATTTACAAGAAAGTATGGAGGTACCGGTTTGGGGTTGAGTATTACGGAGAAAATTCTTGAAAAGATGGATTCCGGGATAAAGATTGAAACAAAGCCGGGAGCAGGCAGTAACTTCAGTTTTGTGGTGAATTTTGAGCTTCCGGATGAAGAAGAAAGGACATAGGGGCGGACCGGAATATCCGCCCGGGTTTTTTATTGTCGTGTTCCGGTCACTTGAACAGCTGTTCCATTGTATTTGATGGTGCCTGTTATTGAATTTGCCCCCACTGTAAAACCTGTTAAGTCAATGGTTTGTTGTGGGTTTGTGTACGTTTTTGTGGCGTGGAAATTAAACGTATTGTTGTTGATATTGCAGCTGACATAATTGAAACTGCCGCTGTCAAAATTCCAGCTTTCTGTTGGGATATTGACTGCTACATCCGGATACATTGTAGTCATATCTTCAAGTTCAAGAGTTCCTACAGGATTTGTCAAGTTATAAGTTCCATCAATTTTGTGTGAAATGGGCCCCGGACCGGGATCAGGATCGGGGCCAAATGGGTCACAGGCTGTTAATAGAACCAGGATTGCGATAACTGATATCAAAAACAAACTCTTTTTCATTAAAAAAACACTCCTTTTTTGTTATAAAACTATTCTTTCACTGAGCCTTTGGTCAGTCCTGCAACGATGTACTTTTGAGCAAAGGCAAATACAACGATGGTTGGTATAAGGGAGACCACGATTCCCGCTGCTAAAACATTCCACTGTATTCCGGCCTTTGAAATAAATGAATAAAGGGCAACGGGAACGGTCATTTTGGAATCGCTGTTTAAGAACAACGCAGCGGTAAATATTTCATTCCAGTTTTGTACAAAAGAAAAGCTAAAAATCGCCGCAACACCCGGCAGCATAAGAGGCAATGTAACCTTGAACAACGCTTTTAATCGAGTACAACCATCCATCAAGGCCGATTCTTCCAGTGATTTAGGAATTCTGACAAAAAAACCTCTGGCCATAATGGTGCTGAATGCGGCACCTAGGCCGATGTAAACCAAAATAATCCCGGAAAGTCTGTTGATCAGATTCAGGTTTGAAAACATGGTATATTGTGGAATCATCAACAGATAGGCTGGAATCATCTGAACGAAAAACAAAAAGACAACGAGAAAATACTTTCCTTTAAAGCGCATTCTGGCGAGAACATAACCGCTGAACAAGGCGATCACTGTTGAAACGAGTGAAGCGCTGATGGAAACAAAAACACTGTTAAGAAAATACTTCCCGAAATCGGCAAAGCCGAACAGGTATTCATAAGAGGCCCAACTGATCTTTGATGGCCAGTATTTGATGGGGAATGTATAGACTTCCTCGGGAGGTTTAATGGATGTGATAAATATCCATAAAAGGGGGAAAATGGCCAGAGCAAGGTAAAATGCCAACCCGGCCCCCCTTAAGATAGTCAGCGTAGTTCTTTTTGATCGCTTCATATCTCCATCTCTCCCCTATTGAAAAAACCCAGATAAAGAATGGTGTAAACCAGAAGTAACAGGATTACCATAACGCCAACTGCCGAAGCCTTTGAAAAATCGTTTTCGTAATAGACGATATTGATCATATGAGTGGAGAGAATCTCTGTACTGTTGGCCGGTCCACCGCGAGTCATACCATAGATCACATCCGGGAAGTTCATGATCCAGATAGATCGAACCAAAACGGTACTGATGATGGTAGGACGGATGTAAGGCAATGTAATTTTCACCAGTTTAGCCCAACCGCTTGCCCCATCGATATCAGCAGCCTCGTAGACACTATCCGGAATGGATTGCAGTGCTGCCAGGGACATGATCGCAAAAAAGGGTATGCCGTACCAAATATTAACGATTAGAACAGAAATCATAGCGGTGTCCGGGTTGGAAAGAAACTGAATCCCTTCCTCGATAATATTCATTTTTATTAGTAAGTCGTTGATAATTCCAAACTGTCCGTTTAACAACCAGGACCAGAGCAAACCAATGGCAAATCCGGATAACGCCCAGGGATAAAAGACCAATCCTGAATAGATACCCCGTCCTTTAAAGGGTTTTCTCAGCAATAATGCCAGACCCAAACCCAACAGGAGTTGAAAGAATACAGAAACAAAAATCCAGACAACTGTATTCCAAACGATCATGAGAAAGTCCGAATCGGAAATAATTTCTTCAAAATTATCCCAACCGATGAACTTAATTCGATTAAAGGTAAAAACGGTGTAATTTTGAAAGGCTAAAATAAACCCTTTGATGGTTGGGTATACGGAAAGGAACCCGATAACTGAAAATACGGGTACTAACATCCAAAATATAAACCAGAACTTCTTCCTGTTTTTCATCAATCTCATCTTCCCGTTTTTTAAAGTGGATTCAATTCTTTTCATAATTGTGAAATCTAAAAAACAGCGGGAAATAACCTTCCCGCTGTATTAAATCATTAATAATAAACCTTATAAACCGGCTTCTTCCCAGAATTCGGCCCATTCTTCAAGGGCTTCTTCAGGAGACATTCTACCCAGAAGGATCTTCTGCTGGGTTTCACCCTGGAGCTGATACCATTCAAACCATGCAGGGTTGTCCAGCGGATAATCCGTGAAACGATAAGTTTCAGGATCGGCAAACATCTTTTCCCATCCGGCAAAGGTTTCACTGCTGAAATAAGGGTCGTTTGCGTATACCCTTTGGTCGATTGGCAATGCGCCGTAATTCTTACAGAAATAAGCTGAAATTTCCGGTGAGTTAAAGAATTCGATAAATTTCCATGCCATCTCTTTATTTTCCGAATAATTAGGTATTCCCCAACCGCCAAAACCAAAGGTTGGATAAACCTTTCCGCTTGGTCCTATGGGAAGTGGAGCTGTTTTATAGTTTCCTTCTCCAAGCAGGCTGTTTAACAAACCGGTAGTATCCGGATCCTGGAAGAGAAGAGGCGTGACACCGGAAACAAAGGAATTGACCTGATCGTCAAATCCCCAGTTAATGGAGTCTTTCGGTGCTGTTTCATAATACAGGTCCAGATAGAAATTCAGACCTTCAAGGGCCCTTGGGTCCTTAAAAATGATTTTTCCGTCTGTGGTTTTGTACATGCAGTTTGGATCCAAATCATCAAAGAAAGAAGTTAAAACAAGGTCCATGAAATTAACCGGGTCAATGCCACGCCAGTCAAAACCAAACTGAGCCTTATCCGCCTCTGTTAAATACTTACTGTATGCCATCAATTCTCCCATGGAATGGGGAGGTGTGAGGAGGTTATACTTTTCCAAAATATCAGGTCTATAAAAGAGGGTCTTTACATAAACCGCATTTGGCATAACGTAAGCGGTATCTTCATAAATTCTGGCTGATTTGACAACACCTTCGATTAGATGCTGAGTCATCTCTGAGTCGGCAATAAAGGGTTCCAGTGATTCCAATTTTCCCATACTTGCCATACCGGCCAATGACCAGTCTCCGACTTCAACGACATCTAAGGGTTGTTCGGTACTTACCATTAGATAGATCTTGTTGTAAGCCGTTTCATAAGGTGGGGATATTATTTCAACATCTACACCCGGGTTGAGTTCTTCAAATTGCTCAGCAATCGTCTCTAAAATCTTGGTCCTTTCCGGACTGGTAAAAACCTGGATGACTCTCAACGTGATATCCTTCGCGCTCACCATTGTAACCATGAGACACAGGACAATCAACACAAAGACGAATCTTTTCATTTTGACTACCTCCTAAATGATGTTGGTAACTCCTTCAAAATTATAACATAACTTCGGTTGTGATTATGATTCTGTTTGTGGTAAGAATAACTGAGAATATCTGATTATGATGCACCCGCCAGAATGTATAACCCCCCCCGCCAGAGCCGGCACCCCCCCGGAGGGGGGGATTTTTGAGTTTTGAGGGTATGATGGATGTTTTTAAGCCGTTTACTCTTTAAATACTTTCCCAAAAGCCCTCCGACGTGCCTGTCCCCTGGAAATGAGAATGATAAAAAGGAAGAAAAGGCCCCCCATCAACTTTGGAGTTGAGAAACAGAACCTGAAGCTTTGAAGAAAAAAACTACCAGCCGCCCCCCGGAAATGAGCAAGATAAAAAGGAAGAAAAATCCCCCCCGACGGGGGGGTGCCCTCGAAGAGGGTGGGGGGGGT
>CAZRYM010000025.1:0-19691 GCA_964604305.1 uncultured Thermotogaceae bacterium
GAATATGTTCATGCCATTTATAGGCCTCTTTGGCGAATCTGCTGATGATAGCATCTAAATCGGAATTGCTGAATTTCTCTTCCACCTTCTTTTTCAAAGAGGGCTTTAACTCCCACTTCTTTTCTTTTTCAGGTGTAAAGATGATCTTTTCAATGTCCTTTTCATTTATTGAATCATCAACTTTTTTCAAAAGCTTAAAAGTGGTTTCGATAAACACATCACCAACTTCCCGGGCATGTTTTTTTAATTTGATCTCCTTGTGATAACTTGGCGTTAACTCCTTTTCAAAGTGCACATAAGAATACATCTTTTCGCCGGATCTCTTCATCTGTGAAATCACCTCCTCATCAAATCTGCCATTTTGTTCCTTCAGGACCATCTAAAAGTTGAATCCCCTTTTGAGAAAGACTGTCTCTAATAAAATCCGCCTGTTTGTACATCTTTTCCGATCTTAATTGAGCCCTTAATGTTATCAAGGTCTCCATCACATCATCAAACTTGGACCCTGTGTCATCCTTCACCTTTGAGGGAACCTCTGTAAACAACCCTAGAACATCAGAAAATTCCCCTTTTATTATCCAATAAGCCTCCGCCAGCCTTTCCTTATCCTTAGTCGTATTTATCTCCTTAACAATGTCAAAAATCATCGAAAGAACTTTGGAGGTATTGAAATCATCATCAAGATATTCAACGAACTTTTCCCTTTTGTCTTTTACCCATTCACTTTCTTTTTTAAGGTATGGGGGAACTCCTCCACATACTTCTTCTACTCTGGAAAGGGATTCACTCACACGATTTGCCGCCTTTTGCCAATCCTCAAATCTCTCCTCGGAATAATCAATGGGGCTTCTGAATTGGGTAGAAAACAGGAACATCCTGACGGCATCTCTACCATATTTTTTTAAAGCCTCCCGCACAGAAATGATATTACCTACGGATTTTGCCATCTTGGCGCCGTTCATCTGCAACATACCGTTGTGAAGCCAGTATCGGGCAAAAACATTACCTGTACATGATTCACTTTGTGCTCTCTCGTTCTCATGATGTGGAAATATCAGATCATTGCCTCCTGCATGTATGTCAAAGGTCTCTCCCAGGATGGTGGTTGCCATCACGGAACATTCGATATGCCACCCGGGTCTTCCCTTGCCCCATGGACTTTCCCAACTGGGTTCTCCTGGTTTGGCCGGTTTCCACAAGGTGAAATCACCGGGATTCCTTTTCCTTTGATCCACTTCTATACGGGCCCCGGAAATCATATCTTCCAACTTTCTGTGAGATAACTGTCCGTAGCCTTCGTAAAGCGTCACATCGTAGAAAACCTCTCCTTGTACAACGTATGCCACACCTTTTTTAATTAAATTTTCGATAAAGGTTATTGTTTCACCCACGTAATTGGAGGTTCTGGGATGCACATTGGCATCTCTCACACCAAGATTTCTCATATCCCTGAGATATTCACGAATAAAGGTATGGGTAATCAAATCAAAATCCCACCCCTCTTCATTTATTCTGTTGATGATCTTGTCATCGATATCCGTAAAGTTCATAACATAGGTGACCTTAAACCCTTTGTATTCAAAATAGCGACGCAAGGCGTCAAAAACAACCGCAGGCCTTGCATTGCCAATGTGTACTGTATTATAGACAGTCGGACCGCAAACGTACATACTGACTTCATTTTCCCTCATGGGGATAAAGTCGGTTTTTTTCTTAGCAAGTGTATCGGTCAATCGGATCATAGATTATCCACTACTCTTTCAAGTCGTTTTAACATCTGATTTCTTCCGATGAGATGGATCACATTTACCAGCTCTGGACCGTCTTCTTCTCCGGTTAAAATCACCCTTAACATGTGATAAAACTTTTTGGAATTCACTTTGACCTTTTTTGTCACCTGTTTGAAGAGTTCGTAAATATCCGGAATATTCCATGAATCTGCTGATTTTACTTCATGATAAAGCTCAATAAATGCCGGATCCGTATCATCATCTTTTATCTGTTCAACCCACGCTTTTTTAAAAATTGGTTCTTTGAAGAAAACAGTAATCTTGTCCGGGATTTCATCCAATTGGTGAATCTTCTTTTTTAAAGAGACTACCGCCTCTTTCACCCACTTGTAATTTGAGGCCACAGACTTTTCATCCATGAGTCCGGCCTCAATAATATACTTCTCAGCCATACGGGTAAGGGTATCATCGTCCAATTCCCGGATATAAACCCCGTTCATCCATCTGAGCTTTTGCTCATCATAAATGGCGGCACTGGAATTCACACGCTCGATAGTAAATTCTTTAATCATCTCCTCCATACTCATAATCTCCTTTTCCTCTGGATGAGACCAACTTAAAAGAGCGAGATAATTCATAACACTTTGAGGCAAGTATCCCATTTCTCTATATTTTTCAACCGAGGTTGCACCGTGTCTTTTACTGAGCCTGGAACCATCCGGTCCGAGAATCATTGAAACATGGGCAAATTCCGGAAGGGGATAATCCATCCCCTCAAAAACTGCCAATTGTCGAAGCGTATTTGAAAGATGATCATCTCCCCGAATCACATGGGTAATCTTCATCGAAGCGTCATCCACAACTACTGCGAAATTATATGTGGGAAGACCGGTGCTTCTTAAGATGACAAAATCTCCAACCGTCCCCTTCTTAAAGGTTACTTTTCCCTTAATCAAGTCATTTAAAGTATAATCCTTAAAGGGCATCTTAAAATAGATGACCGGATCGAGCCCTTTTGATTGAAACTCCTGCCTTCTTTCAGGGGTATCGAATTTTTTGAGCATTTCTTCATTATAATGAGGGGATTGTTTTTTTGACAGAAGATCCTCTCTGATAACTTCCAGCTCTTGGGGATAAACATAGGCTTCGTATGCCTTGCCTTTGTTAACCAATTCATGAGCCACTTTTTTGTATATGTCCATCCTCTCTGATTGTCGATATGGCCCGTATTCCCCACCTGTTTCGGGTCCTTCATCCCATTCAAAGCCCAGCCATTTCATGGTGTCCAGTAATGATTGTTCTGATTCAGCAGTTGATCTTTCCAAATCAGTATCCTCTACACGTAAGATCAATTTACCGTTATTATGCTTTGCAAATAAATAATTGAATAATGCAGTTCTTGCACCACCAACGTGTAAATAGCCCGTAGGGCTGGGAGCAAATCTCACCCTTATCATTTCTCTACCTCCAGATTGTGAGTTACCTTTATTTTATAGTATAACATAGAGGATCATTGTCTTTTGTTATAATTCCATCATCCTTACCATTCCAACCATCGTTCCGATGATTTTCGTATCCTCCGACGGTATCCTCTTCTTCTTCAAAGAAGGGTTGAGGAATTCCACCTCAAAAACATCAGCATGTTTAGTCACTTTTCCAATATACAAGTCCTTTTTATATAAAATAGCCGTAACGATCCCTTTGATGGAATCAACAGATGTGAAAATCAGCACATCATCCATCAAATAAAATGGGTACATATGCCGGGAAAGTATCGGACCCAACTTTATAGCCATATCCCCTTTTTGAAAAAGCACGCTTCTTTTTGTTGGGATTAGAACACTTTCCTTTGTCGGATCGTAATTCATAACGGTTAATGCCTTTTCCATTTCAGGATTCGGATCATCACTGAAACCGAAAAGATAATCATATGAACAGCCAAAAAAATCCACTATTTTTTCCAGGATTTCTTCTCTGGGCATCCTTTTCCCGGTTTCGTACATTCCAATGGCATTCGTGCTGGAGTGAACCGATTTGGCAAGTTCCTCCTGAGAAAGACCCCTTTCCGCTCTCAATTCCTTTAAACGTTTGGCAAATTTATCTCTAAACATGTAATCCCTCCCCTTAATAGTTTATCACGAATCGTATTCGTAATAAAGCATTTCAGATCTCATTGATGTGATATTTTTTATTCACGGCTTCCATAAAAATCTCTCCAGATCAACCCGGCCTGAGGAAAAGACTACACCCTCACTCTCCAACATTGCCCGCTGAAGATTATTGCTCTCCGTTTCTTTCAAACTAATCCGGCCACTGCTGTTAATAACTCGATGCCAGGGTAATTGCATTTCGACTTTGACATTGTACAGGGCATACCCCACCATTCTTGGAGTGCAAGTTCCTTCTATCTGAGCAATTAGTCCGTAGGTTGCCACTTTCCCGACCGGAATCCTTTTAATGATTTGGTATATCCGCTGATATGTGTTCTTCTTTTTGTCCACCCCAATGATCCTTTCATTAATATTGTTCACTTCACGAGTAATTGGAAGCTTTGTTTTTAAACTGTTACTATCATTATTTTCTTTGCCAAACAGCATCTCTGACAACGTATTCCACATTCAAGATTCTCTCATTCGACCACTGTAATCTGAAGTTTCGTTTTTGTCCTTCAAGTACCATACCGTTTGCAGTAATAGTAAATATCCATCGATCAGGCCTTTCGATGATCTTTATTGCCTCTTTTGCAATGTGTAAGGGGATGTCAAAATTCACGATATATTCCACAGGTACCGGATAAGGAGTTTCAAGAATGAGATTTCCGTTTTCAACTTTACAATAACCGCTCCAGCTATATCCGTTATCCAATTGAATGCTAAAAATTCCCCCTTCATTTATATAACAGTTCTTAATTCCTTTATCTCCTGTCCAATCCCCTTCAAGGGTTGCGTAAACATTGTCGTCGTCTTCAATGTGAAATTCCTCTATCTGATCGAAATTATAGACTACCTTTGTTCCATCCTTAAAGGAAATGACAAGATGTTTTCCAAAGTGGGAAAAGGATAAAAGACACACGAAGACGATCAATATAAGGTTTTTCTTTATCAATGAAAGGCACCTCCCAAAACTTATTTTCAAAAATTATCTGTTTTTTATACCATCATTGTTTTCTCAATATTCCGTAAGCATAACAGTCATGCCAGATGGGTTGATTCTCTTCGTTCCTGCTGAAAAAGGCCTTTTGTTCAAAAAACCCCTCTCTTTTCATGCCTGCCTTTTCAAGTACCCGCCAGGAAGCAGTGTTTTGGGGATTGCAATAGGCAACTATTCTGTGAGCATGCCAGCTTTCAAAGGCATATTCAATCATGGCCTTTGAGGCCTCGGTACAGTATCCCTGATTCTGAAAAAACGGATTAAATATATAGCCCAACTCCCATGTCATAAATTCCAGAGGCTGAATATGAGGAAAATAAAGATGTCCAATCATCTTTTCAGCTGCCTTTTCAACTACGGCAAAAAAAGAATTTCCAAATGCCCTTTCTGCCGCCATTTGCTTGGCCTCCCCGGTGGAGATTGGACTGCCCGGCTCAAAAGTATAAATCTCTTCTAAAGAAAGATATTCATAAAGGTCCCGCCAATCTCCCGGAAGGAACTTTCTGATTTTCAAACGATGAGTTTCTATCATAAAAACACCTCATGATTTATCAATTAATGGTATTCAAAATCGTCACCATTTCTGTTATTATACATGATAAGGGTAAAAGAAATAGAACTATTACGTTTGAGGAATTCACAATTCTTGCGAAGGTGGTAAAAAATGGATTTTTTCGATGTTATTAAGAAAAGACACTCTGTAAGAAGCTATCAGCCTTATCAGCTGACTGAAGGTGAAAAAAAACAGATTGAGTCAATTTTTAAAGGCTTGATCAGCATCCATAAGGATAATATACTGGATTGGAAAGAAGAGGAGCATCCTCAAAGCTCCGGCAGGATATTGGCAAAACATGAGATTCCGCCTGAGGATTATTTGATTGAATATGGTTTTCAGGGTGAACAGATTATCCTTTCTTTGGTGGAAATGGGATTTGATACACTGTGGAAAGGTGCAGGAGTGCCATCAGATATACCGGCATACCTGATCTTTGGAAAGGGAAAGGGTAAAAAAAGTATCAGCGAGAAGGTCATGGGATTGTTTGTTAATTCCGGAAACAGAAAAGAAATGACTAAATTCCTGGACACCAATCCTGAACTGCTTAACAGCTCACAGTTAAAAATTGTTCAAAGTTGTATCAGAGCACCTTCTGCCATCAACAGACAACCTTGGAATTTTCACTTTCAAGACGAAAAAACAATGGAAATCCGCGTTACAGGAAATAGCAAATACAACTACCTGGACATGGGTATCTGTCTATATCATGCCTATCAGGCCTACAATATTGAACTGGGGACACCCGAACTGGTAAAAAAAGATGATTTTTATTGGATTATAAAATCTGAATAATTTTCATTTTTTCTCAAAGCTTTGGGCGCTCCTTCAATATGAGTGCCCTAAAGATTGTTAAGCCGAGAAATCCTTCACTGTATCGTCTATCAATTTCTGAATCTCTTCTTCAGAGAGTTTATTCATCTGATCAAACATTTTCTTGTAGATAAAACCCGCCTTTTCATTCATCATCTGTCCCCCTGGAAAGACCTTCTTTACCGTTGCCATCTCCAACAACTCATGGGAAAAATTTTTCTCAAAATACTCACTTATCTGAGAATCCTCAGCTTTACTTGCACAGCAAATGAACAGCCCCAAACGTTTGTCTTTTAATTCTTTCAGATGCTTTTTGCAAAATGTTTTTAAGCTTCTGGGTGCTTTTCCCATATAGATTCCGCTACCCAGGATAACCGAGTCCCATTCACTCAAATCAAACTCTTTCAAATCTTTCAAGTCAATACTTTGACTATCATCTCCAAAGGTTTTTGCCAACTTCTGTGCATACATCTTTGTACTCCCGTATTTTCCATTATAGCCAATAAGAACTTTCATAAAACACCTCCAACATTATTTCCCGAAAATCCTACTGCTCTAACGAACTCCTTTGAAACAGCGCTCCTAATTTCCAAGAGATAGTTTTTATTTTTTCAGCAACTCCTAATTATACTTCAAAAACAAACTCTTTTAATAATTTCAACATCCGCGATCACTTGTACAAAAGATCAACCGGATTATTTAACAACCTCAAGTATTCACTGAAATCATTAATGTTACAATATTTACGATAAAATTCACATATGTGCTATAATATTTCAGTAAAGCATTCTTGTGAGAGGTGTTTGAAATGAATAGTTATGACAAATTTAAAAGAATGATAAAAGGTGAAATTTCTCAGTGCAAATGTTGCATTCATTATAAGGAATCCTTGAACGGGGATATCTGTGATGCGTTTCCTTTTGGCATACCCGAAGATATCATTAAAAATTATGTTTGCCATAAGACCCCATTCCCTGGAGATCATGGCATTCGTTTCGAGCCAAAACCGGGATTTGAAACCATCAGAATAAAAATGAAAGAATGTTTTTAATCTTTTTAGAAACTGCTTCGTTGGTTTTTTGTTTTTTCTCTTTTCACCTCTATTGACGAGTGTAAACGCTGGTTTTCCCATCCTTTTATGATTACTCCTGATGAAGTATTCTTTCGTAAATTCCTGTTGCGCTTCATTACCCATGACTCTATACCACAATAAACTTACAACAATTATTCACGCACAACATACTTCTGGTTATTGTTTTTTCTTTCATAGGCCTTTGCCTGATGCACAAAAGCTTCAAGCCTCGTTTCAATCCCTGAATCCGATTGGCCGTCATAGGCAATATCGATCCAAGGCAAATTATCGTTGTCTCTTCTGAATGTATCCGACAATGAAGCAATTATCGTCCCAGGCAAACAAGAGAACGGCAATATGGCTGCAACTCCTGAAATACCTGTCGCTGCCAAACAGGCAGCACTCCCCAATGCCAAAGGCGGGTCTCCCACATAATCTCTGTGGATGTAAGGTGCACTCCCATTAAGGATTTCCTCCACACTAAAGCACCTGTCTGATTCGATCACCTGTTCCATGGCTTTCTCAAATCTGTTCCCTATCTGATGCTGAAAAAAGCCCTGAATTCTGGCCTTTAAAGCCTTCTTCCAATCACCCTCCCAGAGACTCTCTTCAAAATATCTTTTGGAAGATAATTCTATCCACTCTCGAACAGGTGCCATGATAGTCTCCGCCCCCAGTCTTTCAAGGCGTTGCTTCAAAAACCCGCTGCAATAAGGGTTGTCCCGCATAAAGATTTCACCCACAATAGCGATTACCGGTTTGCGCGGTATCTCCTGCTGCTTGATAACTGCAAAGGCTTCACCGGCCTCTTTGAGAACACTCAAAGCTCCCTTGCCACCGGTTTCAATGACGTGGATCAGACGATTTAAATACGTCTGATAAACCTTTTCCGTTTCACCTTCAACGGCCTCATAAGGCTCCTTTTCCTGGCGCATCTTACCCAAAAATTCAGCAGCCACCATCCCTTTCCAAACCACCAACCTGAATTTTACCCCTTTTTCCTTTAAAAAATCAGCATATGAATTTTTATTGGTAGGCGATATGATTTCAACATCTCCATAACCCAACTTTTCAAAGATGATCCGTTGATATTTGTGATACTGTCCAAAACGGCATGGGCCCCCGTGTGACGGCATGAAAAAGCCATTTTTTGAGGGATTAAAACCGGGTTCTTGCATCTTTTTCAAAAAACTCCCGGTAGTGCAAATCATGGGAAAGCATTCCTTGGAGGAGGCGTATTTTCTTCCCCATTCCAGATCGGTATCATTCTGCATGGGTAAAACCTCTGCCTGAACACCACAAGCCCTTGTTGCAGCCGCCAGCATATGGACACTGTCGTTCATATACGGGAAGTACAAAACCCGATCCCTGGAAGGGGAGAACTTTATCGTGGAAACAGTGGTTGGCTTCTTTGGTTGTAAATCGGCTGTCACATCCGCCTTGATACTGTCCAGAAAAGCTTCACAACGGGTGATCATACCAGCGTCAGCGCTGTGCTCATCCACTTCAAGCTGTAAATAAGGTTTGCCTCGCATTTCTTCTCGAACGTAATGGGATAAGAATGAATCCGGACCGCAACGGAAATTTGTCATGTAAACTGCGTGCAGCCTTGTGTCTTCCGCAATAAAACGGACCCCTGAAAGAATTTTTTGGCCGTTTGGCCAGTACATCATGTCATAATCTGTAAACAAACCTTGAACCTTTTCTTTTAATGGCAGAAAATCAAGGGGGATTGGTAACACGTTCAAATCGATTAGCTTTTCAACAAGCCCCAGATTTAATTCCGGATCACCGGTATTGTATGGCCGCCCTAAAATGACAACAGGAACCACCCCCTCCTGAATTTTTCCAAGTACCTCTCTGCCATTCTCCATTAGAGAACGCTCAAAATTCAACTGTGCCTGTTTGGCCTTTTCCTCGGCATCTTTAACACTCTTTGAATCAATATTGAAACTTTCTTTCATAAAGGTGGAAAGATCAGAAAGTAATTTTTTTTGACCGTATTTGAAATGAAGGGTGGGGATTAGAAATTTTTCCTCCCCCGGTTGTCCCTTAATTGATCCCTTTATCATAAAGGGATAGGACTGAATCCACGGGCAATTGTAGTTTGCCGTTGGATTTTCGCCATCCGCGGGAGTATCTACAACAAAAGGAGTGAAAATATAATCAACATCTCTTTCAAGGAGATCGTGAATGTGTCCGTGCATCACTTCCACCGGAAAGCAGGTTTCAGCAACCAACATACTAAGAGATTGGGATACCATAGGTCTGTCGGATGACCTGGAAAGAACCACCTTGAATCCCAGTTCTTCAAAGAACGTCCGCCAATAGGGGAAGCGTTGGTAATAAGTCATCAACTGTCTTGGTATACCAATAGTCGTCTTGTCCTCTTCTTTGACCTCAGAATTATTATCGTCAAATCCGTCCAACAGCATTTTTTCACGCATTGTAAATAGATTGGGAATCTCACGTCGCTTTCTCGCCTTCTCCTCTTTCACTTTACGGGGCTGATAGCGATCACATCGATCTCCGTAAAACAAAGGAATATCCTCCCCGTCAATAACCACCTTATGCACATCGCAGTGATTTTCGCACCCCTGACAGATGAAACGACTCATGTTGTACTGAGCCTGGCTGATTTCAAATCCCTTAAATGCCGTTTTACCCGAAGAAGATTCAATCTCCTCTTTGGCCAACATGGCGGCACCAATAGCACCCGTTATGTCAAAATGAGGCGGAACGGTGATTTTCTTTCCCGTCACAGCTTCAAAGGCTGCAACGACAGCGGGGTTGTTGGTGACCCCCCCCTGAAAAAGAATATGCTCGCCAATTCGCTTTGCGCCAACAACCTTTTGGATATAATTTTGAACGATGGAATAAGCCAATCCACCAACCAGATCGTCTTTATCCGCGCCCTTTTGCTGATGAGAGTTCAAATCACTTTCCATAAATACCGTACATCGATCTCCCAGTTTAGATGGTTTTTTTGCTCCCAGCGCCAGAGATCCGAATTCGTCAACGATATTGATGTTGAGCTTTTCCGCCTGTTCCTCCAGAAAACTCCCCGTACCCGCTGCACACACCTTGTTCATCTCGAAATCAACCACCACACCGTTATCGATACTGATGTATTTGGAATCTTGGCCCCCGATCTCAAAGATGGTATCCACTTCGGGATGAAAATGGATAGCGGCTTTGGCCTGAGAGGTAATCTCATTTTTGATGGTATCCGCCCCGATAAAGTGTCCTGTCAGATAACGTCCTGACCCGGTTGTTCCCGCTGCCTTCACGATAACAGAATCGCCCACTTCTTCATATATCTCGGACAGTCCTCTCCTGATGGCTTCCAATGGTTTTGATGCAGTGGGAAGGTAACGTCGGGCAACAACGTTACAGAACTCATCGATGAGAACCACATTCGTAGACAACGATCCCACGTCTATTCCCAGATACACAGTAGTTTGTTTGTCTTTGGGAATTTTCACAACAGTCTTATCCAAATTTGTTTGAGGCCTTTTCAATTGAGGCCATCGGGGAAGGTCCGTTTCCGGAGTTTTCAGATAAACTTCCAAATCAGCCAATCCCTTGAAAGACGCATCTTCGGACTTTTGATTGTCAAGAACATTGTAAACGGCCCCGATTGCCCCCATGGATGCGTGATGTTTGGGGATAATCAAGTCTCCGTCATTGAGAGAAAAGATTTCCCTAAATGCCCTTACAACTCCGGCATTTGCAGCCACCCCACCCTGAAAGGCGACGGGTTTTTCAACCTCACGACCCCTGGCCAGATTGCTTTTCACATTACGAACCACTGCAAAACACAAACCTGCCACAATGTCATAAACCGGAGTGGCGATTTGCTGAAGGTGAATCATGTCGCTTTTTGCAAACACTGAGCAACGACCGGCAATATGTGGCGGTTTTTCGCTTTTTAAGGCCAGTTCACCAAATTCATTTTCAATAGATACACCGATTCGCTTCGCCTGCTGATCCAAAAAACTCCCCGTTCCTGCGGCACAAACCGTGTTCATGGCAAAATCTTCCAACTGAGGCGGTCCCGCATCTCCATTGGCGTTCATGATAATGAGCTTTGAGTCCTCTCCACCCATCTCGATCACCGTTTTTACTTCAGGATGAAAGGCCGCAATGGCAGCTGATTGTGCCACGATCTCATTGACAAAAACCCCACCCAGCAACTGAGCGGCAAACTTGGCACCCGTTCCGGTGATGGCAAGTGTAGAAAAGGTTTCTTTGGGATATCGTGTTAAAACATCACAAAGCACTGTATATAAAGTCTGAAAAGGCCGCCCCCTGCAAAGGGTGTAATGTTCCTCCAAAATCTCCCTATTCGTTCCAATCACTACCGTGTTAACCGATATGGATCCGATATCCAATCCCAGGGACATTGCTTTCATTTATGTACCTCCATTGACTTATATTCATTCATAAAAAACTGCCTACCCCTTGACAAAGCCTAAAACAAAGTATAGTATAACATTTTGAGGAGGGAGACTTACACTATCATTCCGGAAATCAACCGTTTCCTCAATTCAAATTTATTGTATTTTACAAAGGAGAAAAAGCATGTTCACAATACTCTTACTTGCATTAATTTATTTGGCATTCATTAGCCTTGGGCTGCCCGATTCCCTTCTGGGAGTTGCATGGCCAGTGATGCGTATGGACTGGAGTCTACCCCTTGACTTTGCAGGGTTGATCGCCATACCCATATCCGGTTCAACTATCCTCTCCAGTTTGATTAGCGGATACACCATACGAAAACTGGGAACCGGAAAAGTAGTTTATATCAGCTGTTTGCTTACAGGTGGAGCCCTTCTTGGATTTTCCCTGGCACCCTCATACATCTGGCTTCTCTTTTTGGGAGTACCCCTGGGATTGGGAGCGGGATCAGTAGATGCCGCCTTAAACAATTATGTGGCCTTGCATTTTAAGGCACATCATATGAACTGGCTTCACGCATTTTGGGGAATCGGAGCAACTGTCGGACCTCTGATTATGTCAGCTGCTCTTTTAACACCTTCATCTTGGCGTGGTGGTTATCGAATTGTTGCCTTCATCCAGTTGTCTTTGGCCATTCTCTTCATCCTGTTTTTCCCCTTATGGAAAAAGCACAAATCACAACCCGGTTATAACAAGGCAGTTGAAGCAGAACAACATGAAAGCGCAAAAAAAACACGTATGCTTCAAGTGTTTAAAATAAGAGGTGTCATGGCAGCCATAGCCACGTTTATGTTTTACGTTACAGCCGAAATGGCCATGGGGCTGTGGGGCAGTACCTTTCTGGTAGAAGTGAAACAAATTGCCGCTGAAACAGCAGCATCCTGGATTGCCCTGTACTATGGCGGGATTACCTTGGGTAGAATCCTCTCCGGTTTTGTCTCCTTTAAACTCAACAATATTCAGATGATCCGCCTGGGAGTTGCGGTTTCTCTGACAGGTATCGTACTGTTAGTGTTGCCACTGCCTGAAATATTTATATTACCCTCATTACTGCTGATCGGTCTGGGATTTGCACCCATATTCCCCTCAATGATACATGAAACACCAACACGGTTCGGTTCTTCTGTTTCACAAACAGTTATCGGCTACCAAATGGGTTTCGGTTATCTTGGAAGCGCTATTATGGCACCCTTAATAGGTGTATTGCTGCGAACAATCGCAGTATGGATCTTCCCCATTCTTATTCTCTTATGTGTTGCAGTTGTGCTTTTGACAACGGAGCGTTTGAATCGAATGGCTTTGGTTAAGCGTTAGGCTTTGTCAAAGAAATCACGAATCAGAATTTAAAGCATTTTCAAATCTCCGGTGGCGATCTTTATCCCCGTTTGTTTGCAAAAGACGTGGTAATTTGGCGTATTGAACGCCAAGCCGATTTCTGTGTCAACGGGAAAATCCACCCTGCCAAAGGCAACCACAGAAAGCATGGTATCCTTTAGTTTCACTTTTACGATGGTTTCCATCCCTGAAGGCAATGTGGAATAGACCGTGCTTTTGTTGTGAGTAGAATCGGTCAGCTCGATGTCTTCGGGTCTTATTCCCAGATAGATTTCCTGTCCGTTTTCATACGCATCGGGAGTCTCCTTAAAGTTCATCATGAATGTCATTTGATCGTTCTTTAACATACACGAATCGTCATCTATCTTTTCTATCTTCATTTCAAGAAAATTCATCGAAGGGTTGCCGATAAAATCCCCCACGAATTTGTTCACCGGATCATCGTAAATCAACAGGGGTGTATCGTATTGGTTAAGGACACCTTCGTTGATCAGGCAAATTTTCGTTGCCAAGGTCATGGCTTCCAATTGATCGTGGGTGACATAGACAAAAGTCGACTTGATCTCCACATGGAGCCGCTTTAATTCCGCCCGCATCTCCATCCTCAATTTAGCATCCAAATTGGAAAGGGGTTCATCCATTAAAAGCACTTTGGGATTGGGTGCCAATGTTCTGGCAATGGCCACACGCTGTTGCTGTCCACCGGAAAGTTCTGCGGGGTAACGTTCCATCAGCTCTAAAATCTTTACCAGCTCGCCCATCTGTCGAACCCTCTCTTTTATCTCTTCCTTTTTCCACTTCAGATTTTCCAATCCAAAGGCAATGTTCTGGTAGACTGTCATATGCGGCCACAGGGCATAATTCTGAAAGAGAAGCCCAATGTCCCTTTTATCCGGGGGCAGGTTGATTTGCTCTTCACTGGAAAAGACAACTTTTCCATCAATGCTTATCTCCCCTTCTGTAGGCGTCTCCAGTCCCGAGATCATCCTCAATGTGGTTGTTTTTCCACATCCCGAAGGTCCCAGAAGGGTCACAAAGTCCCTGTCTTTGATGGTAAGATTGAGATTCTTTACGGCATAGACCTCTCCAAATTTCTTGGTCACGTTTTTTAAGATAATTTCCGGCATCTGTAATTACCCCCCTATTCCTTTGTCAATGCTGGCACCGGTTACTTTATTGATGATGAAGTTGAAGGAAAGAACGATGACAATGATCAATAAAACGATAGCATTGGCATACTGATCCCATCCCTTTTCGTTGTACTGGAATAACATAGTCGTTAAAATACTTGTTGAGGGTGTTACCAACAATATATAAAGAGACAATTCCCGCATGCTGGATATGAACGGCAACAGATAGCCTGAAATAAAGGTGGGTTTCTGTATGGGAATAATGATTCTTATCATACGTTTCCACCATCCCACACCGAAGATAACCGCAGCCTCTTCAATTTCCTTCCCCAATTGTAAAATGGCGTTGATCCCCGCACGTGATGCAAAGGGCAAGTATTTTACAGAACCGACCAAAATGAGAATGGCAAATGTGCCGTATAGTGAAGGAATAATACCACGTTGAACGGAGAACATGGACAGATAAATTGCACCAAAAGCCATGCTGGGAATCAGATAGGGGAAAAAGGCAAGTCTGTCCAAAAAGTTTGAAGTCCGCTTACCCCGATTTTTGGCAACAGCATACCCAATAAGGATTCCTACCGTTCCCGCGATAAAAGCCACGGCGAGTGATAGCATAAAGCTGTTTGTCAAGCCTTTATATACATATTTGTTTTTAAGGATTCCAGGTTCGCCACTGGCAATATCCGGACTTCCCTCACCCGTCCAGAATATGGTGGAGTAATTATCTAAATTGTAATTTCCGGGTTCCACCAAAAACGACTGAAGTGTGAAAGTCAACAGAGGCAAAACAGAGATGGCAATTAAAATAAATAAGAGAATAGATGAAACAACGGTTCTTGCCTTTCCGAGATTAACGAGCGAAATGTTTGAGCTTTTCCCTGTAACGGTTGTAAATCCTTTGCGTTTTCCGATGATGATCTGATTGATGGTCAGTATAAGCGTTCCGATGATGATCATCAGAGAGGCAATGATATAACCAACACCCGGATTTACACCGTTTAGCGTTCTGAACATCTGTGTCGTCAACACCTGAAACCTCACCGGTGCACCAAGAAAAGCCGGTACGGCAAAAGCGCTCATGGAACTCGAGAAAACAAGAAGAAAGGTGGATAAAACAGCTGGCATTACGATGGGGATAGTGATTTTTCGGATGATCTTAAATCTGGAGGTCTTAAGAATAACGGCTGCCTCTTCCAGATTAGCGTCCATATTCCTCAGAATACCTCCAATCAGGATATAGGCAAAAGGCGCATAATGAAGTCCTAGTACAATGACAATGGGAAAAAAACCAAATGCAAACCAGTTAGGAGTGGCAATTCCCGTTATAGCGGTAAATAAACCTGGAGCCCCGCCAATATTGCTGTTTTTAAAAAAATTGAGCCAGGCCATGGCCAAAGTCCATGAGGGCATGATGTAGGGAAAGAGCATGAGCGTGGATATGGGCTTTTTAAATCGCAGGTTGGTTCGTGTGATCAACCAGGCAAAAAGTCCTCCCACAATCAGGGCAAAGGCACAAGTTGAAAGAGAGACAAGAATCGTGTTGAACAAGGGTTTATAGAAAAGATTCTCACTGGCTCTGCTCAGGAAAACATAATTCCAGTGATACAAAGTCAGATCTCCAACCTCAGAACCCCTGATACGACGGGCTTCCGATGAATGTACCGTAAAGGTATCACCCGCGATGGAAAAGAGAGGAACGATGGTCAAGTAAATGAGAATGATCAGTAATACGATTAATATAACATTTTCAGGTTTTTGAAAAAAGATGCGGGTTTTGTTGAGAATTTTTGTCATAGTCAAATCCCCTTTTATAAGGCAAAACCGCCAAACTTACGTTGGCGGTTTTGCATGTTTTAGATTAATAGGCGAATGCGTTCCAGAATTCTTCTACATCGATCCTGTGATTGAACAGGTATTCGGGATCTTCGCCGATCAGCAATTTGGACCAAATCTCAAAACTGTTGTCTCCGGGGTAGGGAAGGATGTCGGGATTGGAGGAATAGGTACCTTCTGATCCGGACCAGGGTTCAAAGCCTTCTTCCGTGAGTAGATATTCGATAAACAGTTTGGCAGCGTTGGGATTGTCGGCATTTTCCGTCAACATTAGATAACTGGGATAATAAAATCCGGCAAAAGGATCCATACCCATAATCGGAAGTAATGCCAGGTTCTTTGTGTCTCTGTATCTTACTTTTGAATAAGTACACAGGCCCACTTTGTCAATGCCCTGTCCCTTGATACCGATTGATTCAGCCATGGTGGTGTCACTTTTCATCAGGACAAGTCCGTTCTCAAGAACACCCTTAATCCACTCATAACCGGCATTTTCTTCTGTTAGTTCGATGGGTTTTCCGTAATATCTTTCATAGGCTGCAGCCAATTCTTCTGCCAGTTCCGGTTTAGTGATCATAGTCAGAAAATTCATGTTGACCCCTTCCTGGAACGGGTCTTTGAAGAAGAACTGGCCACTGAATTCAGGATCTGTCAATGCCCAGACATTTACTACAGGTGGGAAAGTATAGGTTTCAGAGTTGTAAATAAACACCTTCGTGATCATTGAAAGTCTCAGCGGATTCTGATAATCGGCCGGGATGATATCCTTGAAATCTTCCGGAACGTAGTTTTCAAGATAACCGGGTTCTACCAGTTCACCAAAGATTCTTCCGCCATCCTGAGCGATGACAAAATCAGCGCCTACAATTCCGCCGCCGACTTCTTTGGAAACCTTTTCAATCAGTTCATACCCCTTCAGGTTAAAAGCTTCCACATTGATACCGTATTTGGCCTCAAACGCTTCAGCCGCATTCTTAATTCTGCTGGTTATTGAGTAAACAACCACTTTTCCTTCTTTTTTTGCAGCTTCAATCAATTCTTGAGAAGCTGAAAAAGCCATCAATGCAATTAATACGAAGATCATTACGAACAAAATGTTCCTTTTCATTAGGCCACCTCCAAGTTTTTTCATTCAGTTAATCTGAACCTTAAAAAAGTGTTTTAAGTACAGGTGAATTGATAGTTCTTAATAATTATACCAGAAAAGTATACGAAAAAAATGAATATTAAATGTAAAACGTGACTTAGTCAAAAAGTTAAGGAGGTTCTGCGTTCGATATGGGAACTTGTGTCATTTTAATGATTTCCGAAGATTATTTGATGGTCGCTACCTCAGAATCTGACGATGATGATGTCAACAAAAACGAAGGTGGTAGAGACTTTTGGATTGTGAAAGCCGCCTCATAATCAGCAATTCTTTTTAACCTATTTTTGGATAAACCACCTCAAATTCTTCGCATATCACACGCATATCTTCGCTGAAAGATTTTGACATGTCTTTGCATTCTTCGGAGAAGAAATGGTGATGGACTTCTTTCCAATACTCTAAACTCTTATCCCCTTCCCCTTCTCTCAGAGCGAAGGATGCCGGAACATCTTTAAAAGGGCGGATATTGATCGCTGTGGTTTTGATGATACATTTGGCTTCGCCTTTCCAATCGGTGATAATACTGTAATCGCCCACTTTGGGGAGAGGCTCGTTCTCGTATTCATAAACCTCATGAAGCGAAGCAGTTGCTTTCTTTGTCCCGGAAAGCACTAACTCTGCCAGTTCATCCGCTGTTTTCTGATCCGCACCAAAATACCATGATGTATAGTCATCATTCATCTCTTCCGTCGTTTTCCCAATGCTTTTCACAAACTCACACCACATAACTCTTACTGAAGCCTTTTCTTCCATTTTATCTCCCTCGCTTTCAAAAAACTATCGCAATTATTCTTGTAGAAAGAGGCGGGGACAGGTCTGATGATTTTCGTATCAGCAGCCCTGTCCCCGCCTCTTTCCCCTGCCATTTTTCAAAAAGCCATACGCTTAATAACGTTCAACAGGAAACGACTAATATCGGGTTTAACCATTTGAACGGCACGAACAAGCTCTTCCCTTGTGTATTCGTTGATATTAAACAGGTATTCTCCCACACCGCTCTGGTTAAAAATGCAAATTCTCCCCTTTGCAACGCCACCGATTGCCAGTTCTTTTCCGGAGGCATAACCACCCACAGCCACGTTGTTTGACAGCGCAAAACCGCCAAATGAAAGGGAAAGACTAATAGCCGCGCCCCCAAAGGCGTAAAGGAGGGAAATAGCCAATCCGCCCATTGATAAAACACCACCGGCTGCCAGACCTCCCAAGGCCATGATTAATCCCAGTGAGATCCCTCCAAAGGAAAGCAAGCCGATTGAAATGCCCCCCAGAGAGACTACACCAATGGCAATGGAACCAATGGCGATGATGCCTTTGGCGGTTCCCCCATATCGTTTGTTGATGTGAACCAGGGGAATTCCTTTGATCATTGTTTTACTGCGATACTCAAATTGATAATTCAAAGTCTCATGATCGAGATTTTCGCTGAATTCCCTTGCCACTTCTTTGACTTCGCCCATCAGCTTGATCGGATCAGTTTCACCTGTCTGAGAACTTTTCTCTTCAAGGCTTTGAATGATATCCATCTTAATCGTCCCGGCCCTTTTTTGTGAGCAGTTAATATAAGACACCACCTCGGTAGCATAGTATTCAAAATCTCTTGTTTTATTCATTTTATTCCCCCTTGCTTTGATCACTTAAAATGAGATTCACTGCAGCAATCAGCTCTTTCCATTGTTGTTTTTTTTGTTTCAATTGCCTGATCCCTTTCTCCGTCAAATGATAGTATTTTCTTCTGGCAGCCTCATTCATCTCTTTTCCCCAATAATTTTCAATCAACCCGTTCCCGTTTAACCGATACAACAGGGGATAAAGCGTACCCTCTTTCAGTTCAAAATATTCCTGACTTCTTTCTGATAATTCTTTGATGAGTTCATAGCCGTATCGATCCTTTTCAGTTAATAAATCCAAAATAAGAATCTCAAGAACTCCTTTTTTCAATTGCTTTGTCCCATCATCCATGACATCACTCCAAAGTATGACCATATACTTAGTTATACATAGTATATAGAAAAACCATTATTTTGTCAAGCACAACAGTTTGTAGGGATGCCCTGAAGCGGGTCCCTATTTGGTTATCTGTATTTTCTGACAATCTCCCGGAGAATTTCAGCTGAACGTTTGACCACATCACGACAGCCGATGGTATCATCACGATATTTTTCTTTTATCTGGCCACAGTTATCCGTGCCAAATCTTTCCTGAAACCCTTTGTAAAAATCTGCAACAATCGCCTTTCTTTTCTCGGAGTCAACCGTCTTGTCTGATGTAAACATAACCCCCAAAACGGCAATGGCACCTGTAAGGGCTCCACAAACACTCTCAACCCCCATTCCTCCTCCAAAAGAAGACATGGTATCCAGGGCTTTCTGATCCAAACCAAGGCCATACTCTTCATTAGCAGCGTAAAGTATTGATTCTGCACAGTTTAAATCGTTATCATCACTGTAGAATTTAGCAGCTTTTT
>CAZRYM010000026.1:0-15482 GCA_964604305.1 uncultured Thermotogaceae bacterium
GGGGGGGCGTAGTATTAATAATTATTCAAATACTGGTTCGAATCCGGTAACTTCAGCAATATCTAATGCCAATTCCTCAAGTGTTCCCATGGCATCATTTGATTCTCCGCTGATGATTTCATGAACAGCTTTAAAGAAAAGTGTAGAAACTTCGTTGTAATTTGGCGCTGAAGCGGTTGATGGTCTAGCTACAGCATTTGTGAAAACATCGTAAAGTGACCCGAAGAAAGGTACCGCTTCGAGTACTTCAGGATCCTGATAAAGCGTCTTGATTGTTGGGTTATAGGATTCCATTGCTCTTGCTTTCTGATGGTCATAATTTGCCATGAAGAATGCAACTTGTGCTGCCAGTGCAGGATCTTTACTGTACTTACTTACTGCCAGCTGCCATCCACCAAGTGTTGCTGCACTTTCTCCCTTTCCATGAGGAAGAACGGATACATCAAATTTGCCTTTGACAGCACTGTCATCTGCATTTCCAAGGGCATAAGCATAGGGCCAGTTTCTCATGAATAAGGCATTTCCTGCCTGCCAAACTTTTCTGGCGCCTTCTTCATCCATTGCAAGAACACCTTCAGGACAAATGTCGCCAATCCAGCTGGCAACCTGTTCCAGAATTTCTGCTGCATTTTCATTGGCAATGGTAACTTCTTCGTCTCTGTTTACAATGGTTCCACCGTTGTTGGATGCAATCCATTCAAGAGCGTCACAGGTAAGGCCTTCGTAGGCATTTCCCTGGAATACAAAACCCCAGAAATCAGGATTATTCTTTTTTTCACCTGCTGTAACAACTTGAGCCATTTCCTCGAGTTCGTCCCATGTTGCTGGAGGACCGTCAAAACCGTATTTTTCAAGTAAATCAGCTCTGTAATAAAGAACTCCGGCATCTGTAAACCAAGGAATACCAATCAGTTCTCCATCAACCGTGTTGTTTTCAACAATTGCTTCAAAGTGATTAGGTGCATAATCATGTGCGCCGTATTCGTACAAATCAACAAAATGTTGTGCAAGGTCTCCAGGCCAAATAACATCGATCTGATAAACGTCAACCTTGTCACTTTGTGCTTCGAAGAACTGGAGATAGAGTCCAAGTCTGTCCTGAACCATATCCGGTGTGTCCAAAACGTTAACCTTTACTCCTGGGAACAATGCTTCAAATTCTGCAGCTGCCTGTCTTGCAAGTTCCAATTCAATTCCAACGGCTCCTGCTGCAACGGTTATTGTTTTTTCAGCAAACAAAGCTACTGACAATACCGCAACTAACAAAACTGTCAACAATACTTTTTTCATAATTCAACCTCCTTGAATTTTCGGGTTCTACCCGTTCTTTTATCCTTTAACTGCGCCTGCAGTTAATCCTGCAACGATCTTTCTCTGGAATACTAATACCAATACAACGACAGGTATGGTAACGATAATAGCTCCGGCCATAATTTCTCCAAATGGTTCCTGTCTGGCAATTTGTCCTGTGAATAATGAGATGGCAACCGGTATTGTTCTGGCTTGTGTCTCAATACTTGTGAAAGTTAAAGCAAACAAGTATTCGTTCCAAGCGGCAATAAAAGCCAAAAGTCCTGTTGTCACCATTGCTGGTGCAGTCAATGGCAACAAAATATAATAAAAGGTCTGAAAAGCCGTCGCACCATCAACTTGCGCTGATTGCATGATTTCCACCGGTAATTCTTTAAAAAAGGCTGTTAAAACCCATGTTGTAAACGGTAGCGTAAAGATCATATACGATAAAATCATACTAAGCATAGCTGATATTCCCAACGTGTTAATTACAGCATATAAACCGGCTAATACAGTGACCTGGGGAAACATAGTCATAGATAAGACCAAATACAAGAATAATTTTTTCCCTTTAAATCTCAGCTTTCCCAAAGCAAATGCCGAGAAGGAACCAATGACCAATGCAATGAGCGTTGTTACACCCCCAACAATGGTACTGTTTAAAATCGACCTTAAGAATGTCGAGTTGTTAAAAACTGATATGTAGTTTTGGAATGTAGGCGCAAAATTTCCCTCCGTATCTCTTGGAATAAAGGTTGCCGGTGTCATCATCAATTGATTTTCAGTTTTGAAGGATGAATTTAGGGCCCAATAAAACGGGAAAATTAGATAAACAAAAACGAAGATGACAACAAACCAAAATAGAACCTTTTTGATCTTCTTTTTAGTTTGTCTTCTCATGTTTGATCAACTCCAAATGAACGGATATAGATGATTGAGAAAATCATAATAATGACAAATATAATCATTCCGACTGCTGATGATAACCCCATAGCTCTATTCTGGATCAATTGGAAATAGTTATATGAGGCCATTGAATACATTTTACTGGACATCAATACTTGGAATACGTCAAATACTCTCAATGCATCCAATGTTCTAAAGATTAAAGCAACTGCCAAAGAGGGTTTTAACAAGGGTAAAGTGATTTGAAAAAACTGTCTGATTTTTCCCGCACCATCAACCTCGGAAGCCTCATATAATTCTTTAGGAATCATCTGTAATCCCGCTAAAAGAAGTAAAGCCATATAAGGAGCCGTTTTCCAAACATCAACCATTACCATAGTAGGCATCTGCAAGGCTGAATTGGTTAAAAATGATGCCTGTCCATCAGTGAGTCCGAGCCTGTACATAATCATGTTGAAGAAACCAGCTGTTCCGGGTTGTAACATCCATTCCCAAATTCTTGCCGATACAACTGTGATAACTGCCCAAGGTATCAGCATAGTGGTTCGCATCAGGCCTTTTGCTTTGAAATTACTGTTAACAACCAAAGCCAAAAACAAACCGATAATCGTTTCCAAAAGAACTGAAAAAACAGTAAAGATTAAAGTGTTCACTACAGCCCCTAAAAATTCAGGGTCCCGAGCCCCTACTACAATCCTTTTTCCAAACCAATTGAACTGAAACAATTCTTTAAAACGATTTGGGGATCTTGGTAAAACCATAATCGCTCTTTCGTATTCGATCTCTCCGGTATCTTCATCTCTGAGAATTTCTCCGGTTTCTTTATCCGTTCTTGGTTCCAGTTCTTTAAACGTTACACCGAGAAGCTGAGCATAATTGTCAAAACCAACGAATTTTGTTTCTTGATTACTGGCGAATACCCTGTTTGTAAAGCTTGTGATAATAACTTGCCCCAAGGGATAAATAGCTACAAGTGCTAAAACGACGAGGGTAGGAATAAGTAACTTATATGCCAAAGACTGTTCTTGTTTCAGGATATTTCCAGTTGGAGTTTTTCCCATAAACTAACCTCCTTTTATGTAGTATTTCTCTTGATTAATAAAGGTGGAAATTCGACTTGTCTCAGTGGTGCATCGGGATTCTTAATTCTCTCCATCAATAATCTTGCTCCGACTTTTCCGAATTCCTCTATGGGCTGTTCTCTCGTTGTTAAGCCGGCTTTCTCAGTCCATGTCTGATTGTCGTAACCTATTAAAAAAAAGTCTTTTCCGGGTAATAAACCTATCGTGGAAGCAACCTGCATGACAAGGAGCGCAAAGTTATCCGTCATAGCAAAAATACCTGGTCTTTTTGTTTCAGTCAGCATTTTTTTTATCATTTCGTTGCTAGGTCCAAGACTATAATCGGCATAAACAATTTGCTCATCTGTAAAAATTTTCCCCCTACTTCTTAAAGTATTTTTAAATCCTGTGACCCTTTCCTTCATATGTTCATTTTTAATATAAGGGTTTGCTGCAGATGAGTAGATCGCATAATACTTCGTAATATCTCTTTCTAACAGATGATTAGCTGCAATTCTGCCACCATTAAGATTATTTAAATAAACACAACTATAATTTTCCCTGAATTCTTCTATAAGTACTACCGGTACTTTTACTCTGATACCATCATTAAAAATATTAGGGGTAATGGTCATGATTACAACACCTTCTACTTCTTGTGCAAATGAAGGGTTATTGATTAAAGCATCGTAACGTTTCTTAGAGATAAGAGGATAAATAATACTTTGATAGTCCTCTTTATCTATTTCATGATCAAAACTTTCCAATAAACGCCAATGAAATTCAGATTTTACTTCAGGCATTAATGCCAATATCCGTCTGGATTTGCCTCCCGCCAAAGTTCTTGCAAACATATTAGGTTTATAACCAAGTTTTTTAATTGTTTCCTGAATTTTTTTGCGAGTTCCTTCTTTAACCGATCCGGAGTTTAAGACTCTGGAAACAGTTCCAACTCCAACTCCTGCTTCTCTCGCAACATCGCGTATAGTAACAGTTTTACTCTTCATCATTACACCGCTTTCATTATATTTCTTGGAAACGTTTCCATTATAGCAAAAAAGAAGGAATAGTTAAAGCATGATTATAACTAATTAGAACTGAATTGATATCTTCTAATATAATTACATTATTATTACTATAAATATCATGATTATGCTTTCGTTTTTATTGACTATTATAAATATTTATAAATATAAATTGAATCTATTTTTCTTCTTTTTTTATCATAATTCGCTTAAGAACTTCATTAAAAGTGATATTTAACAGAGAAAAATCAGTTAAAGAGGCAAGGAACAAAGCATATCTCGAAATATATGCTATAATTATTAATATAAGGAGGAACTATGGAAAACGATCATATTTCCAAAAAAACTAACCGAAAGCGTTTTTTTCAAATCATTGAGGTTTTTTCAAAATACGGTTTCGGATACCTTTTTAGAAAATTTCGATTTAAAAAACATCCAGTTGATAGGGGCATCCGAATAAGGCATGCCCTGGAAGAATTAGGAACTACTTTCATCAAACTTGGGCAGATGCTATCAACAAGGTATGATCTTTTACCGGTGGATATTATCAATGAACTAAGAAAATTACAGGATGACGTTCCTCCAATACAATACACAGAATTTATGTCTCAATTGAAAATTGCGATACCTGAATGGGAAGACCATTTCCTATATATCCAGGAAAAACCTCTAGCTGCTGCTTCCATTGCTCAGGTACATAGGGCACTGTTGCTGGACGGAACTGAAGTAGTTATAAAAATTAGAAGACCAGGTATACAAGAGGTCGTGAAAACAGATATAGAAGTTTTGAAAAATTTGGCCAATTTTCTAAAAGGATTTCCTGTTTTTAAAGATTTTGATCTATTGAATCTGGTTAAAGAGTTTGGAATTGCCATCAACCGAGAGATGAATCTTTATTGTGAGGCAGAGGCACTTGAAAGATTCAATAACTCATTCAGGATGAATGATGTTATATTTGCCCCAAAACCTTTTTTTAGATTGTGCTCAAAAGCCGTTTTGGTTATGGAATACATACCGGGCATCCGGTTTTCAGAGCTATTAGATATGGATAATGACAAAATCCCTATAAAAATTGACAAATCAGCTATGATTGAATCCGGTGCGGATTGTATGTTCCAGCAAGTTTTTATGATAGGTTTTCTTCATAATGATCCACATCCAGGGAATCTTATCGCCACAAAAAATAACAGATTGTATTTCATCGATTTTGGTCAGGTTAGTGTTGTTGATAAATATACTAGAAGATTCTTATTGGAAATGGTCTTGGCATTAACACGAAGAGATGCAGAATTTCTAACCTTGATCATCACAGAACATTTTCCCATGAAAGACTCCGACAGTTTTTCTGACGATGTAAAAGTGATGTTCTCCAAGTATTACGGCAAGCCGTTAACTGAATTTAGTATGTCTGAATTGGTTATGGAAACATTTAAATTGATTAGATCATACAAAATCCAAGTCCCTGGACAATTATTACTAATGGGAAAAGTAATCCTTATGATTGAAGCTATTGCACGTAAACTCGATCCATCTTTTAACGCAATCCGGTTTACTGAAGATTATTTACGCACCAGATGGTTGAGTCTGTATTCTGATAGAATGGATGCCCTTGAAGATGAATTTCTTTGGAATTTTTTAATGTCCCCAAGGAAACTCAAAAATATTCAAAAAATTATCGATACAGGCAAGATCAAATTAGACATAGAGTCTACAAGAATTGAAAGAATATTACACGGTTTAAAAAACGGATTGAACAGTTTGGCCATATCAATAATCATTGCAGCATTGTTAATTAGCATAAAAAACTTTGATAATCAATTTTTGGCCTATTCAGGTGTATTTATCTTGGGTATTTTCGTTATTTATGAATTCATAACTGAAGGGAGGAGGAAATAATATGTCTATTTTCGACGATGTGTTTTTTATGGGCGTTGGAGCTGTATCGGAAATGAAAAAAAGAACTGAGGAATTGGTTAAAAAAGGCAAAATTTCTCAGGAAGAAGCTCAAAGGATGTTCGAAGATCTAAGAGAGGGTGAACAATTAAAAGAACAATTAAGCCCTTTATCTCTCAGTCTGGGTTTTTCAATGTATATGAAAAAAAGAGTCACAGAACTTTTAGATGATTTAAAAGAGAGTGGAAAGATTAGCACAGAAGAAGCAAAGAAATACTATGAAAAATATATACCAGAAGATCTTCAGAAAAGGTTCAAAGAGGCAAAAAATGACGCCTCCGATGAAGACGCATATGTAAAAAAGGAAGATTTTAAGAAGATTTTGGAAAAACTGGAAAAAATTGAGTCGAGGCTCTCTGAAAACGAAGAATAATTATTCCACAACAAGGGGCAGATATAAGTCTAATGTCTGATTTTATAATTTTAACTGTGACACTGTTAACGCTAGCTGTAATAATTATTTTCAGTTTGATTTTCTTAAAAAAATCAAAGAAAAAAAACGGCGAGATGGAGATTGATCTATCAGCATTTGAAGACAGAGTGCTAGAGTTGATCAGCAAATTTCAGCATATTTCCGCTACAAGATTGACTGCTATGGAGAATAAGATTGAAGAAATGAATAAAGTATTAAGAGAAGCCAATGAAATGTATTTTAAGTTATCGGCGATCTTGTCTGATACGACAAAAGCTTTGAGTGAGGTTGAACGTAAAAAAGACATAACAAGAGACCATCAAAAAATGATTGAAGTTCCAAAACAGGATACGAAAATTAAATTAAATCAAGTTGCAAAACAAAAACATACAGATAGCGTAGAAGTTAATATTAGCCCAAAAGAAGATGATCACTTCACCTTTGAAGAAGAGTTTATCAATCCTCCGGATCTCAAAAACAGTTCCTTGGAACATAAGATAATGAATTTATCATCTGAAGGATTGGAAGCATCGGAAATAGCTAAAAAACTCAAAATAGGCAAAGGTGAAGTGGATCTTGTTTTGGGATTATTTAAGAGAAAATACAGTTGAGAGGTGGACCTTGCGAAGTATTCTAAGGGAAAAGTCACAGGACTTTTTTACTATTTTACAACATGATAAATCTGAATGGATGGATTTTTGGAATCAATACTGTCAAGAAAACAAAGAGTTTATGAATGGTTATACACAAGCATTGGGCTTATCAGATAAAAAGATAGAAACCATTTTAACAAACACTGCGAGACCTTTTTTAGATAGAATCAAACAAAAGAATGAACAAATAAAGCATTTAAAACAAAAAGCAGCGAAAACCTTGAATCAATTTAGTCAAGAACTGGAATTAACCAAAGAAGACTTTGTTCTTTATTTGGTTGGTGCTTTGGGCATAAATGATACCATTGCATTTAACAATAACGATCGTGTTATCGTTTTGATTGATATTGTTGCACTATATAAAAACAACAAAATAGATGAACTTCAGAATATTGTGCTTACTTCCGCAAAAAAGGCAAGAAAAAGCATAAATGAAAAATCACAGGAGGGTTTTTAATATGTCGATAAAGAGAATTGGGGTCTTAACGAGTGGCGGAGATTCACCAGGTATGAATGCAGCTGTAAGAGCAATCGTAAGGTATGGAATAAAAAGCGGATTGGAAGTCTATGGTATTTTCAGAGGTTATGCAGGGATGCTAGATGAAGATATACACAAACTGGAATATAGAGATGTGTCCGGGATCATGGAAAAAGGCGGGACTTTTCTCAGAACTGCAAGGTGTCCCGAATTTAAGGTAGCTGATGTTAGAGACGAAGCAGCACAAATTCTTAAAAAACATGAAATTGAAGCCGTTGTTGTTATTGGCGGAGACGGTAGTTTACACGGGGCTGCTTTCCTTGATGCTGATCATGGGATTCCTACTATAGGGATTCCCGGAAGTATTGATAATGATATTTATGGAACTGATATGTGTATCGGAGTTGATACATGCCTTAATACAACTATGGAAGCAGTTCAGAAACTCAAAGACACAGCCACCTCTCATGAAAGAGCGTTCATTGTAGAAGTAATGGGAAGAGAAAATGGCTATATCGCTCTGATGTCAGCTATTATTACTGGATCTGAAGCAGCCATCATTCCGGAAGTCCCTGTGGATTACGATAAACTATCTGATAGACTCTTAGAAGAAAGAAAAAGGGGAAAGATTAATAGTATTATCATTGTAGCTGAAGGTGCAGCAAGCGCTTATACTGTTTCAAGGCACCTGGAGCATAAGATAGGCTATGAAACCCGAATTACTATATTGGGGCATGTCCAGCGTGGTGGAAGCCCATCAGCATTTGATAGAATTCTTTCCACCAGAATGGGATTGCATGCAGTTGAAGCGATTTTGGATGGCGATTTTGGAAAAATGATTGGTTTACAGGCAAATACTATGGCAAGAGTCCCATATGAAGAGATACTCGGTAAAAAAAAGCCAATCAATATGGATCTGTACAAATTATCATACATCCTATCTTAAATATATGGTGGTGAACCATAAATGAGAAGAACAAAAATTGTAGCAACACTTGGTCCCGCATCACGTGATGAAGAAATGTTAAGAGAGTTAATAAAAGCTGGAGTAAATGTTTTTAGATTAAATACATCTCACGAAACGCCAGAAGATCATTTAAAGGTAATAACCAGGATAAAAAAACTTAGAGAAGAACTGCAATTACCACTTGGAATATTATTGGATCTGGAAGGCCCAAAAATAAGGACTGGTAAGTTTAAAGAGCCGGAGGTTGAACTAAAAGAGGGACAGGAATTTTTATTGATGTCTGAGGAAATCCTGGGTGATAATCAGAGATGCTCTATAAGCTATAAAAATCTCTCTAAAGATGTAAGACAGGGAGATTTAATATTGCTTTACGATGGGTTGATTGGATTAAAAGTAATGGAAAGAGAAGATGGTATGATAAAAACCCGAGTGCTGAATTCAGGGACAATTTCCAATAACAAAGGGATCAATGTACCAGGAGTAAACATTGGTCTTCCTCCATTAACAGAAAAAGATAAGGAGTACATTCGGCTTGGAGCTAAGGAAAAGGTAGATTATTTCGCCCAATCTTTTGTTCGAACTCCTGATGATTTGGATGTTTGTCGGGAAATACAAACAAAGCATAAAGTCCGAATTCCCATTATTGCAAAAATTGAAACAAAACAAGCAATGCAACATTTAAGAAGCATCATTTATAAAGCAGATGGCATAATGGTAGCTAGAGGTGATCTTGGTGTAGAAATTCCCACGGAAGATGTCCCCGTTGCACAAAAACTGATAATAAAGATGTCAAATGAACAGAGTAAACCCGTTATAACCGCAACACAGATGTTGGAATCAATGGTGGAAAATCCCAGACCTACTCGTGCAGAAGCAACAGATATTGCAAATGCAATAGTAGACGGTACAGATGCCGTCATGCTTTCAGGGGAAACAACTATTGGCAAATACCCTGTAAAAGCCGTAAAGGTCATGGATCGAATCGCTCAAAAAACTGAAGAAGAGTTATACGAGTTAATCTATAACAAAGGAACTGAAGAATATATCAGAGATGAACGAATTACCACCGATGAAGGGGCAATCGCAAAATCCTGTAAGGCAATATGTAGGCAGTTAGGTATCAATATTATTGTCACCTCTACAGTATCTGGTTTAACAGCTAGAATCGTATCTAGTTTTAAACCTGATGCAAATCTTATTGGAATAACACCCAGTGTTGAAACTTATTATAATCTTTCACTGGTAGGAGGTGTAACTCCTGTACTCATTCCAGAAACAGAGAATACTGATGAAATGATTGCTAAGGGTGTATCAAAACTGTTGGAAATCGGTTTAGTCCGAAAACGCGAAAAGATTTTAATTACTGCTGGTATTCCATGGGGTAAAACGGGTACCACAAATATGATAAAAATCCATTCATGCTGAAAAAATCTTTACTTATAACCTTTTTTTTGGTTATTGTTATATCTATTATTGCTCAAGAAAACGTTACCAGTTCCTTAAAATATTTTAAGGATATTATCACAACACGCTCTCAAATTATAGAAACTGATTTTTCCGATATAAAAATCACAATAATTGATGAAACTGCAAGTATTTTAGTAGAATACCGGAACAATGTGATTAGGGAATTCAACCTTCAAAAAGATGGTAATATTACTGCCGAGAAAATAGTCAGTTTCTTTTTAAACCTTGAAGAAAATTTATTAATTGAGAAAAAATTGAAAAGCTTTAATACTGATGATATTTCTGAAATAAAAGTAATCAGCGCTTTGTATGAGTATCCATTCATTGATAAAAAAGGGAATTATTTTGTCTACATAAGCGATAAAGGAACGGGCAATCGAAACCCTTTTATTTTAGATTTAAACAAACTTCATGAAAAGCAAATAATCATTCCAGAAACAGGTGATTATTTCCCTGTTTTGTCAAACGGATTTCTTTATTTACTGATGGCAGTTGAAGATGGGTTTTCACTTGTATCTTATGATTTAGAGACGAATAACTGGACTGAATTAAAAAGAGGGCGAATAAACTGCTTGAGGTCTTATTCGCAAAACATCTTTTATTCTGAAAACAATGTTATTTACAAAATCGATTCAAAGGGTAATATTTTAGCAAGTTATGAATTCAAGAACCCTATTCAATCTTTTGACATCAATGAAAATTTTATAGTGTTGAGTGCTCTGGAAGGGATTCAATATGATCTTTTCTCTTATAACATAAAGGAAAACAAACTTATCAGGGCTACTAACACGGATTTCCATGAATTGGATGTAATTTTTAAAGATGAAAATACTTTCGTTTTCTCATCAAACAAAATGGGGTATTACGGAATATTTGAACAGACTTTAGGCTTTGCTAATTATAGGTTAATTTATAGTAAATATACTTCTGATCTGTTTTATCCTTATTATTCAGAATACTATAAAAAAATAATCTGCAGCGTTTATGAAGCCGGTAAAGAACCATATTTACTAATCATTCAGCATTAGAAAATCTTTTCAAGGAAATAAACAATTTGGTTTTTAATTTTTTTTTAAATACTGTATTTTATTTTATATATATGATAAAATAAGGTATCTTAGTAATTGTTTAGATGTTTTTCCAAGAAAAAGCGAGAGATAGGTGATATATTTGGAGACAAATTATTCAGAAAATGGAAACAGCTATTTTCTTCATCCCGGTTATGTATTTGTTAGCCAAGAACCATATTTTATACATACTGTTTTGGGTTCTTGCGTTGCAATAGCAATTTGGGATAAATTAAATAAATGCGGAGGAATGAACCATTATGTTTTGCCTTCTGCTGAAAATAAACCCAATGGCAGATACGGAAATGTGTCAATTCCATACCTTTTTCATTTAATGAAAAAAATTAAATCGGATCGCGGGAATCTTGAAATTCACGTCTTGGGAGGTTCTACCAATGAAACGATGAAATCTACAGTTGGCCCTCTTAACGTTGAATATGCCATCAAATGGCTTGATAACAACCGTTATCACGTCGCTACGAAAGATACTGGCGGTAGTCTTGGGAGAAAGGTCATTTTTAATACTGAGAACGGTGAGTTACTCGTTTACAAAATTAAAAAAATTAGAAATTCGGATTGGTATGAAGTATGACAGGGAAAAAAATAAGTGTTTTATTAATTGATGATTCTAAACTTATAAGAAGAGCAGTCAGTGAAATGCTAAACTCAGAAAGAGATATTGAAATTATCGGGGAAGCTGGTGATCCTTATGAAGGAAGGGATCAGATAGTTTATCTTAATCCGGATGTGGTTATCCTTGATATAGAAATGCCAAAAATGGATGGATTAACCTTTCTTGAAAAACTCATGAAATCCAAACCAATGCCCGTTATTATTTTTAGCTCCCTTGCAAAAGAAAGATCCAAGTATGAATATAAAGCATATGATTTAGGGGCAGTGGGGGTTGTTGCAAAGCCTCTTCAAAAAGCAAATCTACCTGAAATTAAAGACAAAATCACAGACTTGATCCGAACAGCAGCGCGATTAAATTCAACACAATTAAGACTTCTTAAGAACAGAAGGATTAGAGCTGTTCAGCCAATTGAAAGCCCAAAGAATCTAATGATGTCAAAACCAATCATTGCGATTGGGGCGTCAACTGGAGGAACCCATGCCATAAGAAAGATAATGGCAAGGTTACCTGAACATTTTCCACCCACTGTTATGGTACAACACATGCCTGAAAATTTTACAACTCAATTTGCAGCTAGATTAAATGAAATATCAAGACTAAAAGTTTTGGAGGCAAAGGGAGGAGAGCAACTTGTAAACGGAACTGTTTATCTAGCTCCCGGCGGCTACCATTTGGAGATCATCAAAAAGGGTGCTTTTTTTTACACCAGAGTTTTTGACGGACCGCTTGTACATCATCAAAAACCCGCTGTTGAGATCTTATTTGATTCTGTTGCAAAATATGCAAGGACTGATGCAGTTGGAATCATCCTTACAGGTATGGGCGCTGATGGTGCCAAGGGACTTCTTAATATGAAAAACAGTGGCGCTTTTACGATTGCACAGGATGAAAAAAGTTCCATCGTCTTTGGGATGCCAAAAGAAGCCATAAAACTTCAGGCTGCACAAAAAATCTTAGATCTAAAAGAAATCCCCACCTTTCTTTTTAGATATTTGGAGGGATTATAATGCCTTATCAACAACAATTTACTGATAAAGTTTATTCTGAATTTACCGAATATCTAAGCAAGCGTTTTGGGATGGAGTGTAAACCCAATAAGCGGCAAATGCTAAAATCCAAAATTGATGGGTTTATGCGGCTTAACGAAATAGACTCTTACAGTAGTCTATTGGACTATCTAAAAACGAACGAAGACACTGAAAAGTGGAATTCATTTGTCCATAAAATAACCACTCATAAAACTGATTTTTTTAGGGAAAATCAGCATTTTGTTTTTTTAAAGGACCATTTACCCCTTATGATGCAAAGAAACCGAAGGATCAGCATTAACAAAGAAATAAGAATCTGGAGTGCCGGTTGTTCGTCAGGCGAGGAGCCATATACACTTGCCATGTTCTTCAGAGAGAATTTTGATGGCATTTATCCCAAGATTCTTGCAACAGATATTAGCACGGAAAGTCTGAACACAGCCGTTAAGGGTATTTATCCATACACAATCAAGAACGAATTAACCCCTTATTACCTGAGTAAGTACTTTACAAAAGATGTAAAAGGATATAAGATCAATCCGGAATTAAAACGATATATCACTTTTCGAAGCTTTAACTTAACTAAAAACTTTCAATTTAAGAAAAATTTCGACATCATCTTTTGCCGGAATGTCATGATCTATTTCGGTGAAGATGTCCGCGAAAAACTGGTTAACAAATTCTATCATTCTTTGGTCAGTTCAGGCGTTTTTATTATCGGGCATTCGGAAAGCCTTATTAATCTTAAACAGAACTTTAAATATCTCAAACCAACAATTTATATCAAATGATTACCCTTTAACACCACCGGCAGTTAATCCTTTAATAATATACTTCTGAAGAGTGAGTGTAAATACGACGATAGGTATTAGGATGATTGTACCTGAAGCAGCCAGTTGCCCCCATTTTGGTGCATATTGTCCCATGAAACCATTGACCGCAATAGGAGCTGTTTTTGTGGCATTGCCTGTCAAAATCAACGCATATATATACTCATTCCATGCCATGATAAAACCAAAGATTGCTGCAACTACGAGACCAGGAGCTGTCAACGGAAGGAAGATCTTCCAGAAAACCTGTTTTTTATTACAGCCGTCTACCAACGCAGCCTCTTCAAAAGAAGGAGATACTGAACTGAAAAAAGGTAACAACAGCCATATGATATAAGGCAAATTAAAACTGGTATAGGCCAAGATTAGAGACAGATGTGTGTCAGTCATGGATAATCTGTCAAATAGTATGAATATGGGAACCGACAAGGCGATCTGAGGAACCATTCTTGAAACCAGGAATGAATATGATAAACCTTTTCTCCCTTTAAATCGGAACCTTGCAATACCATAAGATGCCATCGAACCAAAGATTAGCGAAATGATTGTAGAGGAAAGACCAACAATCAGGGAATTTCTTATGGATGGAACAAAATCACTTTTTTGGAAGACAAGTTCATAACTTCGTAATGAGAACTTGAAATCAAAGGGGTTACTGTTCCTGATATCCAGATCCCTCTTGAAACCGCTTGATATAATAATCCATATTGGAAATAATTCCACCAACACAATGATTAGCGCTGATACAAAAACAACCCATTTAATAAACTTTTTTCTGTTTTTCATCTTCATCATAAACACCCCACACTACATTGTGTCGATATCCATATTTTTTCTTACCAGACCAAAAGCAAAGAACAATGAAATGACGATTAGTATAACTGCCATAGCTGAGGCATACCCCAGTTTACCAAACTCAAATGCTTGTTTGTGAATATACAGTGAGAATAACATTGTTCCGTTTCCAGGTCCACCACCTGTCATAACAAAGACCTCAGAGAATATTCTTAGAGCATCTATGGTTCTCAGGAGAATAGCGGTGGTAATAGTCCCTCTAAGCATCGGTAATGTGATTGCGAATGTTTTTTTAAAGAAACCAGCCCCATCAATTTCAGCAGCTTCCATAATATCTTTAGGAAGACTTGTGATACCGGCATATAAGATCATAAACATGAAAGGCCACATCCTCCAGATATCCTGAATAATCACCGCAATATATGCGAGAGACTGATCGCTTAGGATTCCTTGAGGAAATTCCATTCCTAATAATTCCAATAAAAACGTGATAGCGCCATATCTGGGTTGTAACATGAGTTTCCAGGTTAAACCGGATAAAATTGGCAAGATAAACACCGGTAACAGTAATAGTGTTCTTAAAAAACCGGATAATGGAAAATCATGATTAAAGAGAATGGCAACGAAGAAACCGATAATGAGTTCAATGGGTATGGCAATAAAGATAAAACCCAGTTGAAGAGACAAGGAATGCCAGAATTCACTATCCTTAAAAAGATCCAAGTAATTTTTGAAATTGATAAACGCTCTGGTTCCATCGTCTACTTGTGGCCAATTAAAAAAAGAAAGTCCAAATCCATAGATAATTGGAAAAACAAGAACAATACCCACTATTAAGGCTGCCGGCAGAATGAAATATAAAAAAGGCCCCCTCTCCTTGCGGAGGGGAAGCCTTTTAATATTGGAGCTATTA
>CAZRYM010000026.1:15582-19688 GCA_964604305.1 uncultured Thermotogaceae bacterium
TTTTCTCTGTCAAGTGAAACTTGATATTTTCCATCGACCATTTCAAGAACGCTTGTTCCGAAAGATTCAAAGAACATGACCGCTTCGCAAGTTGCTCCTTCACTGGTTGCAGTAAATGGTGCAAAACCGTAAATTCCTTTTGGTTCAAAGAATACACACATATTCATTAATTGGTCTAGTGTTTGTGGAACCTGAAGTTCATAACCAAACTGTTCAAAGAATTCTGCCTGATATTCTTCATTGTTGATAAGATCTTCTCTGGTCATCCAAATGTACATGTTTCCGTTGTTGGGAATTCCAACGAGTTGTCCGCCCCATTCAGCAGCTGCAAATATTGCTGCAGGGATATCATTGGTACCAACTTTTGGATAAACTTTTCCCTCAGGCCACTGAGAATAAGGGAGTAAAAGATCACCGAATTTTGCAACGTTTCCTTCATCAATTGCCACCAAATCGTAGTTTGCTCTGTTTTCTGTTACATTCAAAGCTGTTTTTTGAAGCATGGATCCGGAGGGAATCAGCTCAAGATCCACCTTGATCCCTGTCGCCTTTTCAAAATCACTTTTCAAAGTATTCCAGGATTGGGAATGTGCATCGTCCCATGCCAATACTTTGATTGTTTCAGAGAACATCATTGTAGCAAACAACACTACCAGTAAAACGAGTAAAAGTTTTCTCATTAAATTATACCTCCTTATGAAGTTTATAGTACGAATAAATATAAAGCTTAAATAAATGACAGATTTATTATACTAAACATAAGAAAAAAAACCAAAAATCAAAACGAGTGAATATAAAAGCATTTTTGAAGTAAAACGAGTATTATTTAGATATTTTCTAATAATCAACTTATTTGCTTGATTTTGGAAGATAAACCAATAAATTTAATCTTTTAATTTATAAAGCCAATCTGGTATACTATTCTTGATATCGACGGATACAGTTTTTTGCAAAGTGGTGTATTTCAATGAAAAAGAAGGTTATGGATTTAAACTCAATTAAAAAAGTCAATCGTTCCGTTCTCTTAAATATACTCCGGGAAAATGGTCCCATGTCAAGAAAAGACATCGCAGCCATATCGGGTTTATCGCCCGGTGCCATTACAATCATTGCGACAGAAATGTTGAATGAAGGAATCATTAAAGAAGCCGGACATGCAGATAGAAATGGCAAAGCCGGCAGAAAAAAGATACTCTTAGAAATCGAAAAAACACATAAATTCATTTTGGGAATTAATATCGAAAAGGATATTACAACAGTTGCAATTTCAGATTTAAATCTTAGTATTCTTTCAACCAAAGAATTGCCAACCAATTCTTCTCTTTCCCCGGATTTATTTTTAAATGAAATTGTTGAAAAGATCAAAGATGTTCTCTGGAAGCTTGATATTTCAAAGGGCACCATTCTAGGAATTGGTGTTGGCATAGTTGGAAAAGTGAATCCTTTGTTGGGAAAGAGTGTTGATGCTTATGGCATTTGGGACAGAGAGGTTGACATTTCAGAGATTTTGAATAAATCGGTCAAATTGCCGGTCGTGGTTGATAATAATGTAAGAGCCTTGGCATTAGCTGAAATTAACTGTTCTAAAACCAAAAACATCAATGATTTTGTATTCATCAAACATGGTCCGGGAATCGGTGCAGCTATTGTGATTAATAACAAATTGATTTACGGGTCTGAAAATCAAGCCGGAGAAATAGGCCATATCATTGTCAATTCTGAAGGACCCAAATGTAATTGCGGCCAAAAAGGCTGTTTGGAAACCGTTATATCAACAAGAAGGATGAAAAAAATCATGACAGAATCCTTTTCAAAAGATAAAACACCAGTTCTTTATCATCTATGTCAAGGATCAGAACAAAACAGTAGTACCTCAATGATTTTCTCCGCTTATGAACAAGGTGATTCATATATAAAAAATGTCATTAACAATAATATCCTTTATATGGCAACAGGCATTATCAACCTTATGAAAACCCTTGATCCGCAAAGAATTGTTTTTTTTGGAGAGCTGTTTAAATTCCAAAGTCTGATGGAGGAACTGATAAACAAAATGGAAACCTTGCTTTGTGATATTTCCATAAAAAACAAAATTGTAACCAGTTGTCTTGAATATAAAAGCAGGGCAATTGGTCCTCTTGCATTAGCCCTTGAAAGGCTGTTTTACGATACGGGTGCTATATATAAATAAAATAATCGGGAGTGATGAGATGAAAAAGGAAGTAAAAATAGGCGTGGTCTGTCTTGTTAGAAAAACATTTGATTTCCTTGCTGCAGAAGAAATTTACAAAGGCATCATCAAAAAAAATTCGGGAAGAAAGGATGTTCAATTTGTCTTCATCGATGAACCTTTGATCGAACCGGAGGAAGCAAAAGTAGCTTCAGAGCAATTGCTTGCTGAAAACGTTGATGGAGTAATCATCATTAGCGGAACTTTTCATTTAGGTCATTTGGCATTGATCATTAATAAAATCGTCAGGAAACCTTTATTGCTGTGGGGACTTCCTGAACTACCCTATAATGGTGGCAAGATAAGATTGAATTCAGTTTGTGGTGTTAATCTTAACGCCTCTAATCTATATAAAGGCGGAATTGATAATTATTGGGTTTCTGTTTCAAAAGAAATCGATGAGGACTGGTTAAAAGCCATAAAAATTAAAAAGGCTTTGAGTTCATATCATATTGGCATTCTTGGATACAGAGCCAGAGGTTTTTTTAATGTAGGTATCGATGAACTGGGGTCTTATTCACAAACAGGAATGCTTTTGGACCATTACGAACTATCACAAGTTTTTCAAACGCATTGTGGTGATGGAGAAATTGAAAAAACCCAAAAAGAGTTAAAAGACATCTTTGATATTCAACCAATAAATACTGAACAATTTCGAAAAGTTGCTGAATTATCGGTTAAATTTAAAACATTCATGCAGGAAAACAAATTAGATGGGCTTGCAATAAGATGTTGGCCCGAATTTGCAGCTGACTTCGGTATAGCCCCTTGCGCTTCCATGTCTTATTTACAGTCAAAAGGATATATCCTTGGTTGTGAGGGAGATGTAGAAGGTTTGATAAGCATGATTGCCCATGAAGCAGCAGGAGCAGACACCCCATTCATGGCTGATTTTTCTCAGGTAGATCTTGATGAAGATGTGGCCTTATTATGGCATTGTGGAGTTGCTCCTTGCAATCTGACTGATGGTGTTAGTAACTGCTCACTTGATTCATACCATGCGGGCGGTAAAGGTGTGACAGCTGATTTTGTTATGAAACCCGGAGAGATTTCCTTTTGTAGAATCGATACAGCAAGGGGGAAAACAAGACTGTTGCTTGGGAAAGGTGAAGCTCACCCAATGCAAAAGGAATTACGTGGTACTTATATGAAAACAAAATTCGATATACCTTTGAAAGAATTACTGGATAAGGTTGTTTACAATGGTTTCGCCCATCACATTTCTGTTGTTTACGGTGATTACATAAAACCGTTCGAAATACTGGCACATATTAATAAATGGGACATTGTGAGGTAGAGTTATGAAAACTACGCAGAGTGTAAACAAAATACATGAAAAAGTTCCTTTAAAAACAAAATTATTATTTGGTACCGGAGATATCTTTGGTGGTGGAGCTTTCAACATCATCAATTTCTTTTTCGCCTTATTCTTAACAGATGTTATTGGGCTTAATATGATTTATGTGTCTCCTGTTTTTTTGATTGGTAAGATTTGGGATGCTGTAACGGATCCATTTATGGGAACCATTACGGATGGTACAAAATCAAAATTAGGCAGAAGAAGACCCTATTTTCTTGCAGGAATTATCCTCATTTTTATTTCATTCTTCCTTTTATGGTACCCGATTCAGTTGGATTCACAAATGGGGAAATTTATATATGTTTTATTGGCGTACCTTTTCTTTAATACCGTTGTTACTATGGTAATGGTTCCTTATCAAGCCATGTCAGCAGAAATTTCTCTTGATTACAACGAGCGAACTTCAGTTAATTCAATTAGATTGGCATTTTCTCTGGGGTCATCTCTAATATGTGCCATTCTTCCAATGCTGATTGTTAATTCATTTGATGACATCAGAGTTGGATATATCACCAT
>CAZRYM010000027.1:0-19667 GCA_964604305.1 uncultured Thermotogaceae bacterium
GGATAGGATTTGGCGTTTATACATATCTCCAGTTGACCAATGTTATTAAGCTGAATGAACTTATTACAAAACCTGAATAAATTCTTCTAAGAGTATTATAGATAACACAAAAAGGGCTATCATAGATAGCCCTTTTTGTGTTATTTTTGAAACTATGTTATTTTTGAAACAAAAAAGCCTCTGCGTTTGCAGAGGCTTTTGAGTAATAATTTAACATCCCCATTTTCGTTTAAACAGTTCAAGAAAGTCTTTTTGTTTAATCAATTCATGAATGTAATCGTGTCAGTGTTTTTTATCGTGTCGTTTTGTTGTGTAGTTTTAATCATGTCATTTCATCCGTCCACATCTATATGATATTACATGGACTATGCTTCAAGTCAATAGGTGTTTTTACGGATTTTTTGTAAACTTTTTTTAAAAGGTGGGGTGTGGTCCATGTTTAGAATGTTGTTTTTTACTGTTGGATTTCTGCCTTTTTCTTCTCGTAAGAATTGAAGAGTCTTTCTCTTATAGGTTTTGTTATCATAATTCCAACATTTTCAAGTGCAAATAAAGCTGCTCCGGTAACAGGGTCATGCTTCGGAATTATAATATTGAAGTCATCTCCAAGTCCGGAACGAATCAAATCAAATAAAATTGAATCAGCTTTTTTAAAAACAGTCCCTTCCAATACAACGGGTACAACAGGTTCAAAAGCCATATCAGCTCTGAAAGATTTTACAATATTCAAGACTTCTTCAGTAATTTCAAGCAATATCTTCAAAGCAACAAAATCATTTTGTCTGGCGGCTTTATAGATGATGGTTATTAAAGTAACAACCGGATCAGGACCTGTATATTCAACATCCGGTATTTCAACTTTCATTATTTCTTCAATAGTGATCGAATGTTCTTTTTCAAGTAATTGATTCATTAGCGTTTTTGGACCTCTACCATCCTTTGCTCTGATTATTGCCGAGGCAGATAAACGGGCAATGTGACCGGCTCCAAGTCGTTCACCAAAAAAGGTACTGAACCCCCCTTTTCGTAGTACTTTCTCCCCGTTGTTGGCAAAACTAATGCTACCGGTACCACAAGTGACCAAAATCCCCTTTCCGTCTACTGTACCTGAACGCAGTGCTATCAACCCGTCGTTTTCAAAGGCATATTTATTAATGCCTATCCTTTTCAGAATCCCTTTAATGATTTTTATATCGTAATCCAGATCTACTCCTGCAATACCAAAATAGGCATTATGAATGTCGTTTTTTCTGATACCGGCATCTTTACACACCTCTTCTATGGTACGATTAGCCCTTTTATACGATTCCTCAATGCCGCATCCCTGATAATTTGAGCCCGGACCTTTTGTAAAGCTTAATACCTGTCCTGTTTCATCAGTAATAACTGCTGCGGTTTTTGTTCCGCCAATATCCACTCCTAAAAAAAACACTCAGACCACTCCATATCTCTTATAATTATTTTTAATTAAAAGCACCCCTTCACGAGTGACACCCCTGTAGGCAAATTAAATCTTCAAGTGCCTGTTTATTCATATCTTAAGGCTTCCAACGGACTGAGCTTTGAAGCCTTGGAAGCAGGGTATATCCCAAAGAAAAGTCCAATCATCGAAGCTGTACCAAAAGCAATTAATATGGAATCCCAAGTCACCTGTGTTTTCAGATCATAAGCTGATGCAGCAAACTCAACACCTTTTGACAGAGCAATGCCAAGAAGCACACCTAAAACCCCCGCAATAAAGGTTATGGTAATACTTTCTACTAAAAACTCCAACAATATACGTTTTCTCGTGGCACCAAGTGCCTTTTTTATCCCGATTTCCCTGGTTCGTTCTGAAACGGATACCAGCATGATATTCATGATCCCGATTCCCCCCACTAGTAAAGAAATGGCAGCAATGGATCCGAGGAAGAGATTCATGATGCCCGTTACTTCAGAAACTGCTCCCAATATTGAATCCTGGCTGGTGATTGTGTATTTTGTTGCATCTTGAAGTCGCATGTAAAGGACTTGATCAATTTCCATAAACGCCTTGTCAGAAGATTCCGGGTTAATGGCTGAAGCCAAAATTGTGGAAACCGATCCCCTGGTATTCACAATTCGTCCCTCTGCGGTGGTAAATGGGATAATTAACATTCTATCCGGATTGTACATTAGTCGGTTTCCCGTTTGCACAAGGGTCCCAACAATCTGAATAGGGATGGTTTTGTTCGTGCTTCCGACTGAAACGGTCATATAAACTGTTTTACCCAAAGGATTCTCTGTTCCGAAGAGATCATTTGCAATTCTCTTTCCTATAACTCCCACTTTGGCATAATCTTCTATGTCTCCTTGAGTGATGTTCCTGCCACTTTCCAGGTCAAGATTGAGTACCTGAAAAAAATCCGGATAAACGGCATAGACCTGTGAAGAAGTATTACTGGTTCCAAATTTAAGAGCAAATCTTTGCTGAATCAGCGGTGTAACGCCTTTAATACTGGGGCAAAGATTAGCTATATTTTCAACATCCGCTTTAGAAAGTACGTCACTGAGATTCACATAAGCCCTTCCTGAGCTGCCTCCTGATGAGCCGGGAGATATCATGAAAACATTCGATCCCAAAGAAGATATCCGCTCTGTGATACTGGCGGTTGCACCTTGTCCAATGGAAACAACCGCAATCATTGCCGTCACTCCAATGATAATCCCAAGCATGGATAAAAAAGTTCGAAGTTTATTGGCAAATAGTGAACGGATTGATTCGATAAAAAGTTCCATTATTTTTTCCTTTCTATCTTTTCAATCTGTCCGTCAAGAATATGCACGATCGTGTTTCCCTGATGGATCATGTCAGGATCATGTGTTACAACAATAATGGTTTTTCCCGATTCATGTAATCGTTTAAGGATTTTCAATATCTCTTCCGAACTTTGCGAGTCTAAATTTCCAGTAGGCTCGTCTGCCAAAACAACAGGGGGATCATTTGCAAGCGCACGGGCAATCGCTACACGTTGCTGTTGACCTCCGGAAAGCTCATTAGGTCTGTGATGAATTCTGTCCCCCAGTCCCACTTGTTCCAGAAGCTCCTTTGCCCTGTTCATTCTCTTTCTTCGATTCACGCCACTGTATATAAGGGGTAAAGCACCATTTTCTTGAGCGGTCATTTTGGAAAGCAGATTAAAGCTTTGAAAGACAAAACCCAACTTTTTATTTCTAATTAAAGCCAATTGATTATCGTTCATTTTGGAGGTGTTCACCCCATCTATAAACACTTCGCCTTGTGTCGGTTTATCCAAACATCCCGTAATTTGCAAAAAAGTGGATTTTCCGCTTCCTGAAGGCCCCATGACCACCATGTAATCTCCCTCTTCGATGTCGAGGGAAAATTCTTTCAAGGCATTAACACGAATGTCTCCCATCTGATAAACCTTCCAGATGCTTTTCAACTGTAAAACAACTGCTTGATCCTTCTCAATCACATGCTCATCTGTTTTGAGATCTTTCATAGTCAGTTTCCACCCATACCCGGAAAAGAAGGAGTGAGCTGTTTCATGGCTTCCCGTAGTCTTTCTTCGTCCGCTTTGATGATTATAACCTCTCCCTCAACAAGTCCATCTGTTACTTCTACATAATTCTCTGTCACTTGCCCCGTTTCAATATATCTTTTATCCCATGAATCGTCCGCTTTTCCTGATGATTGATTTCCCGAAGTTTCTCTTTTTACAAGTACATACGATCCGTTTTCATCCTCTTTTACCGACAATAATGGCACAATGATGACATCTGAATTTTCCATTAAAAGGATGTTCACCGAACAGGTCAGACCGGGAATCACCCCTTTGTCTTTAGGAAGTTCGTCAAATGAAAACTTGATTGGAATCACTACAATCCCGCTGGAAGTTTCAGCTATCGGACTAATCTCCTTCACGTAACCTGTTGTTTTAAAAGAATCCAGCGGTTCAAAGACAAACTGCACCTTTTGGCCAACTTGGACTTTTTTTAAATCCACCTCATCAATAAATGATTCTGCATACATTTGCTGATCTTCTACGATTCTGCAAATAATTGAATTGGAAGAGATTTGATCCCCTTCATGTACTGCTACGCTTTTGATAAAACCTGATACCGGTGATCTGATCAGCGTATTGGCGAGATTTCTCTCAGCAATTTGAAGTGACAATAACCTTTCTTCCACTATTTTTGGTGCTCCGCCAAGTGAGTTTTCATAAGCGGTTTTTGCCTGAAGATAATTAAGCCTGTATTGAGTGCTTTCAATGATGGAGATGGTTGCATCTTTTTCGATGTTCTCATTTTTTTCAATAAAAAGGTGTTCGACTTCCCCGTTGATTCTACCGTAAACAATTCTTTCCGGCGCATTGACCGTTCCCATTACTTCCAGATAATCGCCAATATCTGTTCTTCTGACTTGATATTCCATATTGATATCAGGCAAAGCAATCAGATTTTCAGCTTGTCTGTTCCTTCTGATCCTTAGGAATATTAAAATCAGTAAAACGATGAATGTGAAGATTAAAATCCAGATGATTGTTTTACGGCTTTTTTTCATTGTAAATATCCTCCAAGGCTTGTTCCGGAATCTTTCATTAACGTCAACCGGTTCAGGTATAATTGATGTAGAGCTTTTATAAAGTCTAATCTGGATTGTTCCATTTCCAACAACGTTAATTGCTTTTCTTCAAGTGTTATGAATCCCTGGTTGTATAATTTCAGGGCTTTTTCAGCGTCTTCCATCTTTTCCTCAAAGGCCAATTCATTCAGTTCCAGATCCACCTTTGAAATATCAATATCCAACGCAATCAATTTTAATTGTTTTTCAATTCGCTCTTTTTCCTCTTCTAACTCAAGGTATTTGATCTCATAGGTGTTTTCTCTTTTTAAAGCCGCGGTTTTCCGCTCACCCCTGTCAAAAATATCCAAAGAGCCTGTCACGCCAATGGACCATTTAAAATCACCGGCTTGATTGCCAAAAGAAGGCCAATTGAAATCATCCGGCAAAAGATCCGGATCGAGCCAATCAAAATCACTGGGCTGAATTCCCGTTGTGTCAGCGTCATCAAAATAATATTCCAGGTTAAAACTTATCGTGGGATTGAAAAGATACGGCAAAAACCAAAGTTCCTTCTCTGCCAATGCCTTCTCCATCTCCAGTTCCAATGCCCTTAGTTTTTTTGAAGGTTGTATATAGTGAGATTCATTATAATTAGCATACATCTCTTTAATAAGATTTTCAATTTGATCGTAGAGCATATTTAATTCCTTTGGACTGAAAAGAGTAATCTGATCAAGCATTTTTTCAGTAGTCAACAATGCTTTTTGTGACAGTAACTTTTGTTGCTTATAGGAATCTTTCAGTTCTTCATCTTTTGCATCATTGAACTGAGCAGAAAAGATTTCCATCCGCTTGCGATTAACAGCCTCTAACCCAGAGTAAAACTTTTGGTTAAAGACATCATTGACAAGATTAAAAAACAGCATCCATTCTTGTTGTTCCAGCGAGTGCAATGTATGAAGATATTGTGCCTGTACTCCCAGTTTCTCTGCGTTTTCCTCACTGATAAGCTTTCGACTGATATTCAATCCCAGGCTATTAAAAACAAAATCTGTTTCCCCTTCAGAATCTATCGTATACTGGAACGGAAAAGTCAAACCGATACTTGTTCCGAATACGTGAAACAGTTTCAAATCTGCACTCATATTCAGATTTGTTTGTTTGGTCTGTGTATCTCCGAAATCTTTTACCGTTTTTGCAAAGGTAAATCCCCCGGGTTGCTGAAGATTTAAGGTAAGATAGGGGTCAAAAATATCTGAATATGTACCGAGAGCCTGCTGAGAGGAAAGCAGTTGCAGTTCAAGATTTTTATAAGCAGAACTTTCTTCAAGTCTTTTTTTATAGGCTTCACTTAAACTTGAAGCAAATAAGTTGATCGTGATGACGATTAAAATCAGAACGACTGTTAACCCTCTTTTTGTCACGTTATTGTTAAGAAACATTGGCTTCACTCGTTCTTTGAAGCCTCTAATTTTACTTTTTCAAGGTTTTCTCTCAAAACATCATCCACCACGTCCTGATCTGCATTGATCACATAACTGCTTAATGTGGTCCAAAAACTTTTCAGAGTGGTGTTGTATTGTGATAAGACGTTTAGATATGCCTTTTCCTGATTATACAATTCTATGTCCGAGACCAGGCCTTTAACATGTCTTGCTTTCACATCTTCCAAATCTGTTTTTGAAAGGGACAGCCTTTCCTTGACGGTTTCCATTTGCTTTTTTAGAAAGTATAGCGAGTCCTCAAAATCTCTTTTCTGATCCAACGCCTTTTCTCTTGAAAGGTCGAGATCAATTTCCTTCTGTCTATAAGATATTTCAGCGAGTCGTTTATCATATCGGGAAGCATTGATTGAAAGATTTTCCATATCAAAATCAGCCATTTCAAGGTTAAATTCACTGATCTTATAGGCCTTGGAATTTTCAAGCCATTTCTCATCTTTGATCAGGTATTTATCGTATTCGGGTATAAATATTTCCATTTGTTGCCATTGAATTCCCGTATCTTTTTTAAAGTTTTTAAGAGCCATTTCAAGGTCTCCTTCCACCTGTTCCAGATCAGTTTGTGCATCCCGCAGAGTGATGGAAGCATTTTGTAGCGTGTTGGAAGAAATTAAACCTTTGTCAAAGAGATTTTGATTGTCCGTGTAATCCAATTTGGCAATCTTTAGAGAAATCTCACTGATGGCACTTTTTATCTCCTGGTTTTTAACTTCAAAGATATCTGCTAACAATTCTGAATAAAAGGCTGAAAGGTTCCCTTGAGTTTGATTTTCTCCGTTCAATCTGGTGATTTCAGCTGCGATCTCCGCCTTTCTGTTCATAGCCTGAATAAGGGATTTGTCATATTCCAATTGATTTTTCTCCAGGTTTAATTTATAAACGATAAAGTTACTGTTGACATTCTTTGCATTTTCAATGAAGTCGTTTGGTGTTTGTCCCAGTAAACTCAAGCCGGTACACAATACAGCGATCAGGATAAAAATGTTTTTCATTTTAATACCTCCACTTTTCGGTTTCTCTCTCTATTGTTATTATGGTTGATTGGTTATCATTGCCATATCAAATTGACTATACTCTCCCTTTCGTGAAGAACAAGTGAAGACAGATTTTCTTCATTCACTTTAAAGCGGTCTTTGCCATCCATTCTCTAATCGTATTTATTACGAGGTCGGGTGTTTCTTCGTGTGGAACATGCCCCGTTTTTTCTAACGCAACGACAGTAATGTTTCGGTTGTCTTTAATTGAGTCCAGAACTTCATCATAAGGCACAATTTTATCTTCTTTTCCGTAAATAAGCAAAACAGGGATGTCGATTTGGGTTAGTTCCGGCAGCATGTCAAAATCTCCCTGATTCAGGGTAAATTCAATCAAGGCCTTCTCCCAATCATTTATGGTTGTGAATTTTTTATATTCACTTCTTATCTCTTCCGTTATCTTCGTGGTGTCGTACCAGGATTCATCCAATCCACCTTCCAGGGTTCTGGCTAACAGATTTTTAAATAAGGAAACGGTACCTCTAATTAAAGGATTGGAAAACGTCTTTGCAAAAGGGTTATCGTCTAATTTATGTTCTAGTGCCGGTGATATCAGAATCAATCCTTTGATATTAGACGGATATTGCCGGTAGTAATCAATCGCTACCGGAGTTCCTGCAGAATGTCCCATCAGGAATATTTCTCCGGGTTTAAAGCTCATCGTTTTAATGAGTTCATTTGCAAGCATTGACTGGTTATAGAAGTAGTAATGATTAATGGGCTTTTCATCCACATCAAGAATCCGTTCTGTTAAACCAAATGCCGGTCTGTCATAAGCCAAAAGTGTAAATTCAGAAGAAAAGTCATCTTTGATATAATTCCAGGTAAAGGTACTTGAACCGAATCCGTGAAACATGAGCATGAGTCTGTCTGCATTTCCTTCGATTTTATAATGTAATTCGATCCCCATTAAATTGACAAAACGACTATCATCATCAGCTAGTTCAATTGGAGAAACAGAGAAATAACAGCTCATACAAAAAAACAAAAATGACAAAATTAAAAGGTTTCTTTTTTTTATCATTGTAACAACCCCCACAAATTATTCATTTCTCTTTTTTCGAAACACTAACATGGCAATACCTGAGATAATTGCCAATAAGAATATAAAAATATACGAACCTATTATGGAAAAAAAGTTTTTAATTCCCCTGATAATTTTCAAAACAAACACATCCCGATTTTCCATTTACAAAGACTCTAAGTACTAAATTATAATACAATAACTCCTATTACCATTATTTTAACACAAAAAAAAGTAATTTGAGAAGCAAAATCCTGTAGAGTATTTTTAAACTCCAAGGAGTATATATGCTATAATTTCAACAGAATACAGACAATTTTAGTTCAGGAGGTAATATTAAATGATTAGAGTGCTAACGTGGGGATTGGGAGCTATGGGCTCAGGTATCGCAAAAAACCTTTCAACAAAAGAAGGGATAGAACTTGTAGGAGCTGTGGATAGAAATGTAGAGCTCGTGGGTAAAGACCTTGGCGATTATCTGGGAATTGAAGAGATGGGAATCGAGATAAGCAATGATATTGATGCAGTCATTGACCAATCTTATCCGGATTTGGCTGTCATTGCAACCCATTCTTTTGTTGATGTTGTTTTTGAGCATATTATGAAATGTCTTGAAAAGAAGATCAACGTGGTAACTATTGCAGAGGAAATGGCTTACCCATTTGACAGTAATCCCGAACAAGCTGAAATTATCGACAAAACAGCCAGAAAACACGGAGTTACTGTTCTTGGAACAGGAGTCAACCCGGGATTTGTTCTTGATCAGCTGATCCTAAATATGACCGGTGCTTGTCTGAAAGTAAATAAAATCAAAGCACAACGCGTCAATGATTTGTCTCCTTTTGGAAAAACGGTCATGGAGACGCAGGGTGTAGGATCAACCGTTGATGAATTCAATAAGGGGATAGAAAAAGGAACGATTGTGGGTCACATTGGCTTCCAGCAATCGATACAGATGATAGCAGATTATATGGGATGGCCAATTGACAGAATAGAAGAAGAAAGAGAGCCAATTGTTTCGAAGACAAAAAGAGAAACTCCTGTGGTTAAAGTTGAACCGGGAATGGTAGCAGGTTGTCGCCATATAGGAAGAGGATATTGCGGAGATGAACTGTTGATCGAATTGATTCATCCCCAGCAGATTCATCCGGAGGTTGAGAATGTTGATACCGGAGATTACATCTGGATATCAGGCGATCCAGATATATCACTTTCCATCAAACCTGAAATCCCCGGTGGCAAGGGAACAATGGCGCTTGCAAGCAACATGATTCCTATCGTTCAAGAATGGGATCCGGGATTATACACCATGGCTGATCTCCCCATTCCGGTATGTCTCACTGACAGAATATAAAAGAGGTGTTTCAGTTATGCCCGAAAAGGCTTACAAAGGACAATGGGTAAAGATTCATAATATTATTTTGAACCCTTCACAGAGGGCACCAACAGTTCCTGAGGATACTAAAAATGTTCCTCTTGAAATGTGGCTAAACGGTTTCTTGGACCAGGACGAAGCGAGCCTTGGTGAAGAGATTGTCATTAAAACCGTCATAGGGAGAAGGGTCAAAGGTATCTTAACTGAAATTGATCCCAAATACAACCATTCGTTTGGAAAACCCATACTTGAACTCTTAAAGATAGGCCCTGATGTGCGTGAAATTATTGAAAAAGGTGATTCAGTTGAAAGATAATTCCTATTCAAATGTCATGGCCAGAAAAAACGAGATAATGAAAAAGGCGGTAGGCATTGATTATTCAAAGTACGAGATTGAAGGTATCGCCTTTGATTATGAAAAAATGATGAATGAAGTAGGGTATTCCCTTGAAGAAGTGACCAAAATACAGACTGATACTTCTGTTGGGAACACACCTTTGGTTGAATTAAAACAGATCAACAGAGTCGTTAAACGCATTTCGCCAAAGGGAAAGGGAGCCAGAATATTCTTAAAAGATGAAGCTGCAAACCCCTCGGGGAGTTTTAAGGACAGAAGAGCTGCAGTTAGTGTGTATGAGGCACAAAAACGCGGATATGAAGGTGTTATAGCAGCTACATCCGGTAATTACGGGGCTGCCGTGGCATCACAGGCAGCTAAGAGAGGGTTGAAATGTATCATCTTACAGGAAACATTCGACAGCCGGGGTAAAGGACAACCTGAAATTGTTGAAAAAGCAAGGGCTTGTGAGGCCTATGGTGCTGAAGTTATACAATTGAGCGTTGGACCTGAACTGTTCTACTATTTTCTAATTCTATTGGAAGAAACGGGATTTTTCAACGCTTCACTTTACACTCCTTTTGGAATTGCGGGAGTTGAAACTTTGGGATACGAATTAAACCGGCAGATGATTGACAAAACCGGTAGATCTCCTGATTATGTGGTTGTAACACATGCAGGAGGAGGCAATCTGACAGGAACTGCCAGAGGCTTGCGTAAAGCCGGTGCAAAGGATACAGACATTATTGCTGCAAGTGTGGATTTATCGGGGCTTCACATGGCAAGTGACCGTGATTTTAACAGAAAGTCTTTCACTACCGGCCACACAGGTTTTGGAATCCCCTTTGCAACCTTCCCTGATCGATCTGATGTTCCCCGAAATGCAGCGAGAGCTTTGAGATATATGGACAGATATCTTCTTGTGACCCAAGGGGAAACCTTCTATGTAACAGAACTTCTCGCTCAATTGGAGGGAATGCAGAGAGGGCCGGCTGGAAATACCTCATTATGCGCCGCCATATCACTGGCAAGGGAATTGGATGAATGCAAAACAATTGTCGTTCAGGAAACGGAATATACCGGGGCCGGAAAATGTCCAAGTGCACAGCTATCTTTTGCAAGGGAGAATGGTGTCATTGTACGAACAGGTGAACCTGGAGAAAATAAACCCGGCAGTGAAATTGTTATGCCCGAAACACCAAATCAACTTCATTACACAGAAATGCAAATGGAGAAGATCAAGACTTCTTATATAAAACAGGCCATTAAAAAATATGGAAAAAAAGACTTTACTGATGTTGAGATAGCCTTTATGGCGGATGATTTGAATTTGTCTAAAGAGGATGTTAAAAACAAAATCGCTACAATATAATGGAGTTTATTCAAATTCCGGGAAGTTATTCCCGGAATTTGATTTAAATCAGGAGGTATGGGAATATGATTGGTATTTTATGTGATACGGGAACGGATATCCCAACAGTTTTATCTGAAAGAGAAGATGTGGAAGTAGTTAAACTGAAAGTTGTAATGGATGATATCGTATTAAAAGATGGGGTCCCTGAAAATTTTCCCAAAATTATCAAATACATGGAAACCGGTTTTCCAAAAACAACTTTACCTTCATTTGTTGAAGTAAAGGAGAAGATAGTCAAACTCATTGACAAGGGGATGAAGGAGATTATAGGGTTTAATCTGTCTCATGAATTAAGTGGAACCCATAATCTGTTTAGACTTGTTGCAGAAGAAATCAGAAAAGAATATCCCGATGTGAAGATAGAAATTCTGGATACACTGAGTGTTTCCATAGGATGCGCAAATTACATCTTCCATGCTGTGGAACTGATAGACGAAGGTGTAAATTATGAAGAAATTTTAAAGAAAATCAAACACATGATACCGGAAAAATCAAAGGTTTTCTTTACAATCCCCACCTTAAAATACCTTAAGGCAGGCGGTAGGATCGGTAAAGTAAGTGGAACGATAGCGGATGTTTTTAATTTGAAACCCATCATTTCTGTGGGTCAAGATGGCATTTATTACACAGCTGCAAAAGCCCGCGGATTGAAAAAGGCCTATAAAAAGGTTAAAGAAAGTGCCTATTCCGTCATCAAAGCCAATAAGGTTAAAGTTGTAGGTATAGCTTGGACCGGTCAGAACCCCGAAACACTTCAGGAAGTGGAGCAGATTAAAAGAGACCTGGAAGAACTTGGAATAACCAATATATATTCGGGACATATCAACTCCACACTGCTAGTTAACACCGGCTTAGATCTCATCGGTATAGCAGCACTTGTTGAGTAAAACCAATCCCTTTTATTCATTCATAATAACTTGACAATAAAACCACCCCTGTGTTATACTTCCGTTCGATGACCGGTAGTCATTTTTGAATAAAAAGGGATTAAAGTATGAAAAACAAAGAAATGAAGCGAAACATTATCATTGATTCAGCAGAAAGACTTTTTTTTACTAAGGGGTACAAGGCTACTTCCATGGATCAGATCGCAAAGATTGCAGAAGTAGCCAAAGGAACTTTATACTTGTATTTCAACAATAAAAAAGAACTGTATTATGCTGTTGGAAACAGGGCAATGGATTGTCTCAAAGAAATGTTCATAGAAGAATCTCAAAACGTATCAGACGGATTGGAACGTCTTACTTCGTATGCAAGCGCTTTTTTAAAATTCCGTGTGAAGCATCCGGATTATTACGATTTTATCATCGATTATCAGAGTGAAAGATATAAGCTCAACAAACAAGGTAAAGAAATCAACACCACTTATGCCGATAGCGCACAACTTTTCCAAATGATCATCAACTCCATAAAAGAAGGTCAAGCCGATGGCTCAATAAAAATCAACATTGAGCCCGAGCTTCTTGCAAGTGTTTTATGGTGTGAAATTTGTGGTGTGGCACAACTGGCAGATTTTCGTGAGCAATTTTTTTTCCAATTCTCTAAAGATATTACAGCCGAGAATATTCGAGAGGAATTTGTGAAATTAACCGGGCGATACATGCGTTATGGTATTGCAGAAAATGCTAAAGTTAAGTAATTTTTTTTATTTACAGTGACCGGTGGTCAGTTTTGAAATATAAAATTAAGGGGGCTTTAGATGAACAGAGTAGCAGTGACGGGATTGGGTACGATCAATTCCATCGGAAACAACATCAATGAACTTAGAGAATCATTAAAAGCGCAAACAATCGGTATTGACTATATAACTCAATTTGATACAACTGATCAGATCATCAAGATTGCAGCGGAGGTAAGGGATTTCGATCCCAAAAAGCACTTCGAAAGAAAAATCGCAAAAAGATATGACAGGTTTCTTCAGTTTGCACTTGTTGCATCAAGGCAAGCCGTAGAAGATGCAAAACTTTCGGGTGAGGATTGGAAAGAAAACGCCGCAGTTACAGTTTCCTCCGGAATTGGTGGCTTTAAAACCTTGCATAAGGAGTATAAGAACTTGTTTGAAAAAGGGCCTCAATCCGTAAGACCTTTTTTAATCCCCATGATGATAGCGGATATGGCATCTGGTTCAGTGGCATTGGATATCGGCGCAAAGGGTCCTAATTTTTCTACCATGAGTGCCTGTGCCTCTTCACTTCATGCTATTATTCTCACATCAATGATGATCAAACACGGCTATATCCAAGTAGGAATAACCGGAGGATCCGAGGCAGTCATTGATCCACTACCGGTCGCAGCTTTTGGAAGCATGACGGCCCTTTCTCCATCTCAAACGCCCAAAAAGGCTTGCAGGCCTTTTGATAAAAGTAGAGACGGGTTTATTATGGGAGAAGGAGCCGGAGCCCTTGTACTCGAAAGTGAAGAACATGCAAAAAAACGAGGTGCTCGTATTTACGGTTATATCGATGGTTTTGGAATGACTGAGGATGCCTATCATATCAGTCAAACCGATCCGGAAGGCAAAGGAGCGGCAAAGGCTATCAGACAGGCCTTGAATATGGCTGAATGTGAACCCGATCATGTGGATCTCATCAATTGCCATGCCACCAGTACCCCAGTGGGAGACAAATCGGAGATATTTGCTTTAAAAACTGTCTTTGGGGAAAAACTGAAGGATATCTCCATACAGGCAACAAAGTCTTTAATGGGTCATACGTTAGGAGCCGCTGGGGCCAACGAACTCATCAGTTCGATTATTGAGGCTGAAGAATCTTTTGTCCACGGAATGCCAAACTTGGATGAACCTGACGAAGTATGTGATGGACTTGATTTGAAAAAAGAGAATCATGAGAGAGATATCAGAGTAATCATCAAAAACGCTTTCGGTTTTGGTGGACATAACGCAACAGTTTTATATCAAAGGGTTTAAAAAGAGGGATAAAATATATGGAACACAAAAACAACGAACTGACCAATCTTCTTGACATAGAGTATCCGCTAATTCTTGGGGGAATGGCGTGGGTCGGCACAGCTCAATTAGCTGCCGCAGTAAGTAATGCGGGAGGGCTTGGGACGATTGGAGCCGGAGGCATGACACCGGATATCCTCAAATCGGAGATTGACCGAATTCGAACATTGACTAACAAACGATTTGCAGTTAATTTAATGCTCCTTAACCCTTATATCGATGAACTTGTGGATATATGCATTCAAGAAAGTGTTGAAGTATTCATTTTCGGTGCAGGCAACCCGGGAAAATACATAAAAAAGATCAAGAAAGACGGAAGAATCATCATGGCAGTAGTGGCATCGGAGACCTTGGCTAAAAGACTCGAAAGAGAGGGTATTGATGCCATCATCGGTGAAGGCATGGAATGCGGTGGGCATATCGGTTCTTTAACTACAATGACACTGATACCCAAGTTGGCAAGAACCATTAATATTCCCGTAGTCGCAGCAGGTGGTATTGCCACTCCCGAGCAGGTGAGGGCCTCTTTCGTATTGGGAGCAAAAGGAGTCCAGATTGGAACACGCTTCATCGCTTCGGAAGAGTGTGAAGCTCATGAGAATTACAAAAACCAGATTATTAAATCAAAGATCAGAGATACGGTTATAACAGGAAGTCGATTGGGACACCCGGCCAGATCCATTAAAACTAAATTCACCAGAAAGCTGGGGAGGCTGGAATATGAATCTCCTGATGAAGTTGAACGCTTATTAATTGGAAGTTTGAAGAAGGCTTTTCAAACTGGCAATGAAGAAGAAAGCGTTTTCATGGCCGGCCAATCGGTTGGCTTAATAGAAGAGATTAAACCAGTAAGAGAAATCATCCATGAACTATTTTCATATGAGGATTTAGACGATGGATTTCAAGAAAAAGTTATCGAATCCATAAAGGAGTGATTGAATTGAAGGCTTTTATATTCCCTGGTCAGGGATCGCAGTCAACGGGGATGGGCAAAAATCTCTTAGAAGAATTCCCTGAATATAACAGATATTATGAGATGGCAGGGGAAGTAATTCAAGACAATCTATATGAGATTATCAATTCAGAGGATGATTCAAAACTAACTCTTACTCAATATACACAACCCGCCATACTCACAACCGGTATCATAGCCTATGAACACATCATTAAAACAACAGATATAGTGCCGGATGTTGTTGCGGGCCATTCCCTTGGTGAATGGACAGCACTTGTTGCTGCCGGCTCCCTTTCTTTCAAAGATGCAGTCAGACTCGTCCACTTAAGGGGGAAGTACATGAGTGAAGCCTGCCCTCCGGGTGAAGGAACCATGGCAGCGGTGATTGGGTTATCCACTGACGAAATCGAAGAGTCTTTGAAAGATTTCGACGATGTTTGTATCGCCAATTACAATTCTCCCGGACAGATCGTTATTAGTGGTGCCTTTTGTGAATTTGATGAAGTAGAAAAAGCTTTGACAGATAAAGGCGCGAAGATGTTTGTCAGATTGAATGTCAGCGGTCCTTTTCATTCACCACTTATTGAAAAGGCAAAAGAAAAATTAAAAAAAGAGATAGAAAGCATCGATTTTTATGATGCAAAAATACCGGTTTATCAAAATGTTGATGCAAAACCGCATACAAGTGTGGAACAGATAAAGATAAATCTGATAGAACAAGTCACATCAGCTGTCAGATGGACACAAACCGTTGAAACAATGATTAGCGACGGGGTTGATGAATTTTACGAGATCGGACATGGGGGGGTGTTATCGGGATTGATAAAGAGAATAGACAGAAAGGTAAAAAATCAAAGATTCGATAAAATAATAAAAAAATAACATTTATGGAGGTTATAAAAATGAAAAAAGACGAACTTTTCAAAAGAGTACAGGAGATTATAGCAGAAAGTCTTGATGTCGATGTGGAAGAAGTTACTCCGGAAGCATCATTAACAGAGGATATCGGTGCAGATTCCTTAGAACTGGTAGATCTTACCATGGACTTTGAAGATGAATTCAACGTTAAAATTGAAACAGCCGAGCTTGGTGAAATAGATACCGTAGAAGAGATCACCAATCTGCTTGAGAAAAAACTAAAAACAGCAGCATAAAAATACTCACTTTCCAATTGCGGACCATTATGGTCCGCTTTTCTATTGTAAAAGTTGTTGAAATCGCCAAAGAATTGACTTTTGCTTGTTATAATGATATTATTATCTTGTTTTAAAATTATTTGTAGGGGATTAAAAATGGGAGGGGTATCTATGAGGAAAACCGCGTTGTTTATTATTTTTGCTATACTGATTTTTTCTTTGAGTGGGTGTGTTGTTTTTCAAAAGGTAATGGATGTTTCGGGGAGCTGGGTAGTGGAACTTGGAGATGACAGTGTTATCATCTCACAATTAAGAGCTTTTTCTGAAGAAACGAACACACCCAGAGCTACCTGGTTATATGCACCATTAAAATTGACACAGACCGGGAATCAACTTTCGGGGAAATTTTATTTGTACAGTTTTGAAGTAAGTGTTTCCGGCACGATAAGCGAGGATGACACTGTTGAAATTGAGGGTGTGATTCCTCTACTCAATTCTCAAAGAGAGCAAACTGAAAGACCTGCAGAAACGTTTGTGCTAAGCGGCAAAGCAACAGGCAGTAAAACACTGTTCAATAAACAGGCAACAAAAATAGACGGGAAATTTTATCCAAAAACTGATCCTGAAGACTATATTGAATTTGAAGCTATTAGATAAGAAAATTATCAAGTACTTTGAAGATTACGCATTTCAATCATCAATTTGAGAAACGTTTTTTGAAAAAAAAGGACATGGCGGTTTTATGAGCTATAAGAACAAGAGTATTTAATGAAATATTATTTGGTAACTGGAATAGTTCTAATCTTATTGTGCGTTGTTAACATCTTTGCAGAGGCTTCAAATATGTCATTCCCATCATTCATCTTTGAAGCCTATGATGGGACCGTTATAGAAAAAGATTCTCTGCACAATTCGGGAATAAAACTGGTTATTTATGGTACTCCTGATGCTCTGACGTCAAATCGAACGCAGTTGGATCAGATACTGGAACACTTAAAGTTAACAAAACAAACTGATAAACTGCTTTATACAATCAATTTTTCCGCCTACCCCCGTCTTCTAAGAGGAATCATTAAAGCACAAATGGAAGACAATGCCGGAGAGTTGGGTATTACAATATATGCTGATTGGAAAGGAATCTTGTGTGAATATTTTGAACTTGACCGATCTCAGGTTATTTTCTTTCTCATTGATACTATTGGTAATATTCAGGAGAGATTCTATTTCAAGAATTCAGAAAATGGCTTAAAACGTTTAAACATGATGGCCTGGTAGTAATTTTTAAAAAAAGCAAAGAAGAGAATAAATTGGAAAACGTCATCCTTTCTTAAAGTCAGATAAGTTGTTTTCGTGTATAATCTGAAGCGTTTGAGAAAGAGTTTGACTTTAGAGGGTGATTTAAATGAAAAAAGCCGTTTTTATACTTAGCAAGGAAAACTGCTCCAAATGTGCTCAAGCAAAAGAGGAATTGTCCGCAAAGGGATTAAATATCATCGAAATACCAATAGAAACTCTTTCCAAAGAGGCTAAGCGTTCTATCGTGGATATCAGAAAGGCCTTCGGTGCAGATCACATCGATTTACCAATCATTTTGGATTCGAAAATTTACTCAGGTTACGATCCAAAAGAATGGGATGATTAGCTTTTATGTTTTTTAAGGCGCTTTAAAGCGAGCTTTTTTTTGATTTTTGTTATCTCTTTTGCATGGTCTTCAGGCTCTCCCGGTGTTTCAAGACTAAAAGGCAACTCCCTAAGTTTGGGATGAGTAATCACATCAATGAGGGCCTTTAATCCCAGTTCACCTTTGCCGATGACCTCGTGTCGGTCTTTATGAGAATTAAACGGCATTTTTGAATCATTAAAATGTATTGCATAGAGCCTTTTCAAACCAATAATCCGGTCGAATTCATCCAAAACACCATCCAGGTTATTCACAATGTCATATCCTGCTGAATACAGATGACAGGTATCCAAGCAAACCCCAAGCTGTTTATTATAATCCACCATTTCAATGATGGTTTTCAGTTCTTTGAAACTGGAACCAATCTCCGTTCCTTTTCCCGACATCCCCTCAAGAAGAATGATCTGTTGAGGATTGGTATTTATTGCCACATTTAAGGCTTCAACAATCATCTCTGTTCCTTTTTCCACTCCCTGACTTACATGGGACCCCGGATGAAAGATGTAAAGACTATTGGGCAGTTCTTTCAAACGTTTGAGATCATCGATTAGCAAATCCAAAGCGAATTTTCTTGTTTCTTCTTTGTTTGAGCATAAATTCATGGTATAAGAGGCATGTGCCATCAAAATTCCGAAGTTTTTTTCCTTCATGAATTCAACCGCTTTTATCACATCATCACTGTTAATTAGTTTTGCTTTTCCACCCCTGGGATTTCTTGTAAAATATTGAAATGTATTTGCCCCAATGGAAAAAGCCACTTTGGCTGTTTTGTAAAAGCCATCGGAAATAGGAAGATGGCAACCGATATGAAGCATATTTATAGCCTCCCTGTCTATTTTGAGTTTCGCATCTTTTTTGGTATACTCACTAAATTCCGTGGCGTTGTTTTTAAAACGCCAACTATCCGATGGTGATCACATGTTTGATTTCGTTGCGTTCATTTCATATGTTGCGATCGTTATGTATACACCAGGACCAAACAATATCATGTCCATGAGTCATTCTCAAAGGTACGGGTTTAAAAAGACTCTGGATTTTATGCTGGGGGTGTTCACCGGTGTTTCCATACTGGTTTTTCTAAGCTGCTATTTCAATCTGTTCCTGTTTGAAAATGTCACCTTCTTCAAATCGATAGTTGGCCCTTTGGGAGCCATTTACATGATATATTTGGCATGGATCATCATCAAACCGGAGAAACCGGATGAAGAGGCAAAAAGCGGGAAAGGATATGCCAATAAGGCGCAAATCTCATATCCTTCCGGCGTTTTACTGCAATTTCTGAATCCAAAAGGAGTTATCTTTGCATTAACGGTTTCTTCCAATTTCATTTTACCATTCTTTGAGGGTAATCTGGCCTACATCTTCTTCTCCATCGGACTTGGCCTTGCAGCATTTTCTTCCGTTTCCATGTGGGGCTGGTTTGGATCGTTATTCAATCGGTTTTTCAGCCAATACGGCAAAGTCTTTAATTATTTAATGTCAGCCTTTCTGGTTTATTCAGCCATTTCCATATCCGGAATTCTTACATTATTTACGTAGGGGTGCCCCTTGTGGGTACCCAAATACAAAAAACAAAAAAAGCGGGGACTAAAATAGCCCCCGCTTTTAGCTTATTTAAACTTTATTCCGCTTCGTTTAATATCGTGATTCTGCCTTCTATTTCAGGCGATATGACTTCCAGTTCCTGTATGTATT
>CAZRYM010000028.1:0-1032 GCA_964604305.1 uncultured Thermotogaceae bacterium
TCCCCTCTCTGTTTTTTTTTACGTCTTAATTTTATTAAAGGATAAAATTAGGGTGTGATTGATTATGAAAAAGAGGTTTCTTTTTACGATTTTGATTTTTATAGTGATCTTTTCGGTTTTTGGCCATAAGCCTATATTTGACAATGAGTATCATGGTGATTTTGAAAGTGCTCTTATTATTAAAGAGCCTCAGGTTTCGCAGATTACCTATCATGAATTTTCTGATGAGGAGCCGGTGTTCTGGATTAAGTTTTTGGCTCAAGAGGATGAGGAGATTCAGATCGTTCTTAATGTGCCGTTTTCTGAGAGGTTCTCTGATTTTGAAGTTTACATGGCTTTATTTCGGCAGGTTCCGGATGATTTAGGGGACTCAGAACACAAAACCGGAGAAATCATATTTCCCTTTGAAGAGCCTGATGAGCATGATAGGGTTATCTTACATTCCCGATTATATGAGAGGGAGTTTTTCCACGAACCATTCTCCAATACGGATTCATGGTTTATTTTGAGGGAAAGGTTTACCCCTGTAGAAACCGGGGTTTATTATGTTGCTGTTTGGCCTGAAGCAAAATTCCAACCGGGTGGGAGAATCGGGTTTTCGATTGGCACTCTGGAAAGGTTTACGGCTTTGGATCTTTTTAAGTTGCCTCAGTGGATTGAGGGAATCCGGGAATTTCATGAGGTTCCATAAAAAGAGTGAGACATTAAAACGGGCGGACACATCGGTCCGCCCCTACAATAGAGACGGGTGGAGTTTTTGCTCTAAGCAAAACACTCCAAGGTCAGTTTTTTCCTGACCACACATCTGCTCAATTACTACATTGAACTTGAAGTATTTTCCCATAGGGAAAATACTTCACTTTTGTGAGGAAAATTCCTAAATCATCGAGAATCCGGGGGACAGGGCCAGCGATACGTGGTCAAGGAAAACAAATTGACTGCCCATTCGAAGAATGGGCTTAGAAGTATTTTCCCATAGGGAAAATACTTCACTTTTGTGAGGAAAATCTCTAAATCATCGTACCTGTCCCC
>CAZRYM010000028.1:1042-19174 GCA_964604305.1 uncultured Thermotogaceae bacterium
CAAGGTAAGTTTTTTCCTGCCCACACATCTGCTCAATAACTACATTGAGCTTGGAGTTTCCTAAAGGAAACATCCATAATCCGCCCCTACATCAATCTTTGCTTTTTTATATGTTTAGGATGCCTACTGCTCTTACGGGAGAGCCGTCTCCGTCTTTTATTTTTAGGGGAAAACAGGAAAAAATGAATTCTTTGTTAAAAAGTCTTTCCAGTCCTGCCAGGTTTTCGATGATTAGGCAGTCGTTGGAGAGGAGTTTTTTGTGATTTTTAAAATCGACTGAATCTGCCGGGTCTGCTGATATAAAGTCTAATCCAACTGCTTTTGTTTTATACTTAATCAGTAAATCAACGGTGGCTTCGGAAAAGGTGGGAAATCCTTTGAAGTATTTTTCATCTCCCCACAGCTCGTTCCATCCTGTATGAAATAAGGCAAAATCTGTTTTCTTCAGTTTTTCTATCATGAGCATTTCCGGTGTGATAAACCCGGTTTCAATGCTTTTTCTGCAGTCAAATACCCATGCCGATCCGAAAAAACTGTCCATGGGGGTGTTATCCGTTGTTTTGTTTGAGTCAAGCATGTGTTTGGGGCAATCGAGATGTGTTCCCGTGTGTGTGAGGAAATGTAACATCTTTTCGTTGAACCCGTTTTTCTCCAGTGTAAATTCATCGATGATTGTTGCTCCTTTTGTACCCGGAAAAACCGGCATTCCCTGTTCCATTACATGTGTTAGGTCAATTATTTTCATGATTTTTTCTCCTTTTTGATAAACTCACAGTACACACCGCGCATAATGGCCTTCATCTACTTTTTTCATCTGAGGTATCTCTTTGGAACAAATCTCTTTTGCAAAGGGACATCTTGGGTGGAACCTGCAACCTGTCGGTGGATTCACCAGTGAGGGAATATCGCCTTTTGTTATGAGCCTTTCCCTTTTCAATCCCATTTCCGGAGCCGGTGCCGCTGATTTCAACAGTTTTGTATACGGATGATAGGTTTCATTGATAACTTGTGTGGCGCTTCCCATTTCCATGATCATACCGGCATACATGACGGCGATGTTCTGTGACATATACCTTGCCCCTGCCAGGTCATGGGTGATGTAGACATATGTCATTCCCTTTTGCTCTTTCAGATCCAACATGATGTTCATGATACTCATTCTTATCGAGACATCCAACATGGAAGTCGGTTCATCTGCCAGGACGAGTTCGGGATTGACTGAAAATGTTCTGGCAATATTGACCCTTTGACGTTGACCACCACTAAGTTCGTGCGGGAATTTATCTATAAATTGTTCAGGTGGTTCAAGTCCCACTTGTATCAACAAGTTTTTGATGGCCTCTCTTATCGCCTTTTTCCCCCTTGCCAGCTTGTGTATCACAAAAGGCCTTGACAGGATGGAGGCAATGGTATGTGTGGGGTTGAGAGAACTGAAAGGGTCCTGAAAGATCATCTGAACTTTCTTTCTGTATTCTATCTCATCCCTTTTTGACATTCGTTCCGGAAGTGACTGGTTTTCAAAGATGACTTCGCCGGCTGTCTGTATATATAATCGAGAAATAACATTTGCCGTTGTGGTTTTACCACTCCCCGATTCTCCCACTATTGACAGTATTTCCCCTCTTTTAAGTTGAAAGGATACATCATCCATCGCATGTACGGCTAATCCGTAGCTTCTGAATGTGTGAACGGGGAAATGTTTGTTGACATGTTTCAACTCTAAGATTATATCATCATTTTTGATGTCATTTTTCATCTTTATCACCAGACTTCGAATTGAAAAGATGGCAGGAGACTTTATGGTCTTTATTTTTGATGATTTCTTGTGGATATTCTCTACGACATATGTCCATGACCTTTTCACAACGGGGTGCAAAACGACACCCTTCCGGTGGATTGAGAAGATCAGGTGGTTTCCCTTCTATTCCCCCCATTCTTTTTATCGGACCTGTCAAAGCGGGGAAGGAGGCCATCAACCCTTTGGTATAAGGATGCAACGGTTCTTCGAAGACCTCCATGGCATTTCCATACTCGATGAACTTTCCGGCATACATAATGGCCAGTTTGTCGCTTATCTCAACAAGAAGGGACAGATCGTGTGTGATAAAGATGACCGAGAAGTCAAACTTTCTTTGTAGCTCTTGGATCTTTTCGATGATTGTACGCTGGACAACCACATCCAAGGCCGTTGTGGGCTCATCCATAATGATGAGATCGGGTTGCAGAATCAGTGCCATGGCAATCATAACCCGTTGTTTCATCCCGCCGGAGAGCTGATGGGGGTAAGCATCGTATCTCTCTGAGGAGATATCCACCAGTTCAAGGACTTCCTTTGCCCTTTTCTCTGCTTTTGCCCTGGACATGCTTTGATGGGCAAATATGGCATCGGTTAGTTGTTCACCGATTTTCAAAACGGGGTTTAGTGCATTCATGGCGGACTGAAAGACCATTGAAAGATCGAGCCATCTGATTTTTTTCATCTCAATGTGATTTAAGGCTGAGATCTCCACATCTTTTAAGTGAACGGTTCCGCCTTTTATGCACCCGTTATCACGCATGAGGTTCATGATGGCATAAGCCAATGTGGACTTTCCGCACCCGGATTCTCCGGCTATCCCTAAAAATTCCCCCTTTTCAAGGGAAAAAGAAACATCGTCAACAGCTCCCACAAAACCACTTTTAATTTCATACCCGGCGTTTAAGCCATCTATTTTCAAGACTGTATTTTTCTCCATATCTATCATCTCTTTCTCAATTTCGGATTGGAAATCTCATCAACGGCAAAATTCATTAAAGCAAAGGACGTTCCAATCAATGCAATGGCTATCCCCGGAGGCAGGAACCACCACCAGGCACCCGAAAGAAGCGCACCGTTGTTTTGTGCCCAATACAGGATCGTTCCCCAACTGACGATGGAGACGTTTCCCAACCCCAAAAATTCAAGGGTTGCCTCTCCTATTATAGCAGCCATTGTCATTTGAAAGAAAGACGCCATAACAAGTGAGATCATATTAGGCAGCATCTCATTGAAAATGATGAAAATGGGTCTTTCCCCAAGGGATCGTGATACTTTTACGAAATCCCGGTTTTTCAAGCTCACCACTTGTGACCTGAGCAATCTGGTAGGCCATGGCCAACTGGTCAGGGCCAGGATAAGAACAATGGGCATGACTCCTTTAACCGTTATATATGCCGCTATGACGATCATCAAAGGAAGACTTGGAATGACAAGAAATACATTTGTAAACAGAGAAATAATATCATCTACCAAGCCACCGAAATACCCCGCCACCAAGGCAAGAGTAAGAGCGATAAATGTCGTGAAAAGACCAGTACCGATACCCACAGAAAGAGTAACTCTCGTTCCCCATATCACCTGAGAGAAGATATCCTGTCCGGAATGCGTCGTTCCGAAATAGTGCTCAGATGAGGGGGGGGAGTTGAGGGGGAATTTTTTGGTATAACGTTCATATGTCGTTGTTTCTTCCTGAGTATACACCCTTCTCTCCTCAAATTCGTTAATATCTTCACTTTCGACAGTTTTCCGTCTTCCCCTGTCCGTATCCAACACTTCAATGATGTCTATTCTGTTGGCTTTTGGATCATAAGGAGCCAATACGGGTGCAAGCACGGCAATTCCAATGAAAAAAAGCAGGATAAAAAAACCAATGGCGGCCTTTTTGTTTTCAAAGAAAAGCTTAAAGATATCACCTAACATTATTTACCACCGTCCCGTACTCTTGGATCCAAAATCAAGATGAACACATCGGCAATGAAATTAGCAATCAATACTGCTGCCGAGATGAAAAGGAATATCGCCTGCATCAGGGGATAATCTTTTGCCTGAACTGCCTGGAACAACATGAGTCCCACCCCCGGGTAGCCAAATACCATTTCGGTAAGAAGTCCTCCACCTACCACAAATCCCAGCGACATTGCAAAACCTGTGATTGAAGGAAGCAAGGCGTTTTTGGCGGCATAAAGCGCCTTTATTCTTTTCATGGGCAGTCCCTTTGCCAGGGCAACGGTGATATAATCTTCCGCCAGAACATTGATCATGTTGTTGCGCATGGTCAATATCCATGCTCCCATGGAACTGATGATGATCGTTGCTGCAGGGAGTATTCCATGCTTCAGGATGGAAAAGATGAATTCCCATCCCGTTCTATCCACTCCGGGTTGATATGATCCGCCTATGGGAAAAAACGGGGTTTTGAAGGCAAATAAGTAGATAAACAACAGTCCAAGCCAGAAATAGGGAAATGATCGGATGAAGATAAAAAAGCCCACTGTAAATGTGGCCAAGGGTTTATTTCGATTCCAGGCACATGCAATGCCAATGATCGTTCCTATAATAAAACTGATAATCGTTGAGAGCCCCATAAGGCCGAGACTCCATGGAATAGCAATCTTCAAAACATCTGCCACAGGCGTGGGAAATCTGGATATGGAAATCCCAAAATCACCTTTCAACAGATTGAAAAGGTACTTTCCATATTGTATGATTAGGGAATCCTCTGTGTTGACACCAAAGGCTGCCTTTATGGATTCCAAAGCTTCAGGAGGGACACCTTGCATCTTGTCCACAAGATCAGATGCCGGATCACCGGGCATCATCCTGGGTAAAAAGAAATTGATGGTGATCGCTACAAAAAGGGCAAAGAGTAAAAGCCCAACCTTTCTTGCAAAATACTTCATTTTTCACCTCAAATTAAACGGGATATAAAAAATCGCAGGGACAATTCACTAATTTCTTGAATCAACTGATTATAACAAAAAAACAGATCTTTTATCTGCGGGAGATCACTTATAATGAAGAGTCATAAAAATCCCCTCATATGAGGGGATTTTTTTCGACAATAATTATTAAATACTTTGTCTTAACGCAAGTGAATGTTGAAAAGAATGGGCAGTTTATGCATTCCGCCGGGTCTTGGCATGGCGTATGGATTTTCTGCATTTGGCCATCCCACAAACCTTAAGGTGTTGTATTCAAACCACACCGGGTTGAAGAACAACGGAACTGACGGAAGATCTTTCATGAATTCGCCAACGGCTTCCATCATCAGTTCATCCTGTACTTTCTTTTCAGTTTCTCTCTTATACTGATCCAATGCCTTATCTATGGTTTCATTTTTGTATCTCATGCCATAGTAATTGGCAGTATTCTCTCCAATAGGAGCCCAATTGTCCGAATGCATCCAATGGGTGTATTGATAATGCGGATTTGTCCCTGTAACGGATATTCCCATACACATTCTGTAATTTCCGTTATAAAGATTGTCTTTGTACGGTGTCGGCCATGCTGCCTGTGTCAATATGGCCTCTATTCCGGCTTCTTTCAACTGAGATGAAATGACTTCGCAACCCGTTACCCAATCGGTCCAGCCGGTGGGGGTATAGAGTTTGAAAGACAGTTCCATCCCGTCTTTTTCATAGATGCCTTTGTTATTCAGTTTATATCCTGCGTCCTCAAGAATAATCGTGGCATAATCGGGATCATACTCTACTCCGTATTCATCTTCAAACGGTTCTGCCAAATATTCAAATTGTGCCTGAAGCCCGGAGATGTGAGCCGGTACAGCACCACTTGCCATAATTCTTGTGATCTCTTCAGGATCAAGTGCGTAGGCAATTGCCCTTCTGACTTCCGGATCATCAAACGGTCTCGTGAGATTATTCAGATTGAGGAAGACCAAATTACCGGCGGGAAGCCAGTATTTGTGGTGTTCCGGATCGGATTTCACGTAGACTTCGTCAATATTTGCCACAAAATAACCGGCCCAGTCATATTCGTCGTTTGCCAATTTAAATCCAACCTGTTCATTGGTGGTGGAAATGTATTCGATACCGGCAATGTAGGGAAGCGGTTTTCCGTCTTCTGCGATTTGCCAATAATCCGGATTACTGTCCACAATATATGAAAGCTCTGTGAATGAACCGTCTCTGTATTCAAATGGTCCTGTTCCAATTGGATTGGTGTTCCCCGTCCAAGTTAGCGGGTCAGCAACCTTTGACCAGATGTGTGCGGGAATGATAAAGATACTGGAGAAATATTCAATGAGCGTGGTATTCACTTCTTTAAAATGGAAGGTCACCTGATTATAAGCTGATGCTTCCACCTTTTCCAGCCCCTGATTCCATATGCCTGAATAATCCAGTGCCTGATTTTCTTTACCCAGATTGACTGTAAACAGTACATCAGCAATGGTGAACGGCATACCGTCATTCCAGAAAACATCGTCTCTCAGTGTAAAAGTTAACGAAAGCAAGTCATCTGCCCATTGGTAGGATTCAGCTAACCAGGGTGTGATTTCTCCTGTCATGGGGTTGTAATAGATCATCGTTTCATAGAAAAGTCCTACTGTAGCTTCTAAAGCATTAGGTGAAAACGGGTTGAAATTCTGTACAAGAACCCCCTGTTTCATGGGAGTCATCTTCACATATCCACCCCTTTTAACATCTTGAGCCATCAATGTGCTGCTGAAAATCAAACAGACGATTAACAAGGTTAATACAAATGCTTTTTTCATTTTTTACCCTCCTTTTTATTATCCGGCTTCTGTTGCCGTGTTTTTACTGTCTATTTTTTTATGTCATAACATTATACACTTTTTGTCTTTTTTTTCAAAAAAATTTTCTTCTACTACCCTTTTCAACAAAAGCGTGATATAATTTTAGCAGAATGGAGGTTTTGCATGCGAAAAACACTTCTATGGGTTTTCCTGTTCATTATGTTTCTTTCATTACATTCTTTTTCCAAGGAAAGTATAGAGATACCCCTTAAATTTGATATGAATTCCAACTCGATGTATCAATTTCAGGCACCGCTTACTTTGGGTATGCCTGTTGATTTTGGAATGGGTTTTAATGGGTTTATCCCTGCAGGTTATTTTTATGCATTCTCCGAGGAAAAGAGGGAAAAGACTTTTCTTTTTGTAAAACGACCCGCAGAAATCAAACGTATTAAGGTGATGTGGGGGCTTTCAGAGGAATTCTTATACGAATTCCGGTTTCAACATATATACAACGATGCTTTCAAAATTTCCAATATCATCGAGTTTTTCGGTTTTCTTTCTCCGGTGGAGAGCATACCGCTAACATTTACATACGATTTTAGGACATTTGGCAGTGCTTCTAATCCCGTGATGAATACCTTTGGATTGGGTTTTACAACAGTAGGTCCCGTCGAATTAAATGTCTTTTTTCAGGCTTACCGAGACAGAGAAAGGCATCACGGCTTAACGGAAATCGGTATTAAAATCTTGGATTACAGACCCTTTGGAGTTGTTATGGGTGACTTGTTGGGAGTGTATTCAGTCATCGATTTTAAAGAGCTCAACTCACGTTTTAAACCCAGAATAGCCGCCGGATATTCCAGAAAGACTGACTCCATATCCTTTGGTATTCTCCTTCATAGTGATTCAGCCGTTAACGAAAAAACAACTTTAAATCTGAATACTATGTTGTTGCTTCCTGTATCCGGTGACCCTTATTGGTCTTTTCAGGGGCAATACGATTATTCAAACCGCCTTTCTGTTATATTTAACTGCTCTTTGGAAGGGTTTTTCTTTGAAAACAAATACATCTTTGATTTATCAGAATTATTTACAGATGGATAAAGATAATTCTGTCTCCCTCTATGTGCATATTCCTTTTTGCACTTCAAAATGCGATTATTGTGATTTTACTTCCTTTCCAATTACAACCGGCACAAAAACATTATTTTCAGATTATTTTGAAGCTTTAAAAAGCGAACTGCTTTTTTGGAAGAATCATCATCTTAATTCCAATAATGTACTTACTTCGCTTTATATTGGGGGAGGCACTCCTTCGGTGGTTCCTGTTGAATATTATCAATCTTTTTTTAATGAGGTTTTTCGCATCTTTTCCAGTCCCCTTGAATTTACTTGTGAAGTGAATCCTTCCAGTGTTTCTCAAGATTTCTTGCTTGGCTTAAAGGACTTCGGTTGTACGAGAATCAGTATGGGGATGCAATCACCATCTGACAAAACCCTTAAAAAAGTTCATCGAACTCAAACACTTTCGAAGTTTCTGAAACAGGATTCAAACATCCGCTCACTTTTTTCAAATGTAAATGTTGATCTGATTTGCGGGCTGCCGGAAGACCTTCAGGAATGGAGTAAACAAAGTGGTTACCTTTTGGAGAATTTGTCCCCGGAGCACTGTTCAGTTTATGTTCTGGAAGTGGAGAAGGATACACCGCTTGGTAAAAATTACAGAAATGGGATGATAGAGCTTCCTTCATTCGAGTATACAACAGAGATTTTTGAACAATTAATCTGGCGATTAATTGGATTGGGGTATCGCCAATACGAAATTTCCAATTTTTCCTACCCCGGTTATGAGTCCATTCACAACCACGCGTATTGGCAAAGCAAAAATTATATTGGGCTGGGCGTTTCTGCGGGTGGCCTTTACCATAATCTAAGATATGTGAACACTCATTCGCTAAAGGCCTATATGAATTTCCAATTTGATCAGGAGAAGCATTATGATCATCGGGTCGTCAATTCACCGGAGGCTTTCCTTAAAGAATTTCTTTTTATGGGGTTACGTTTGAAAAAGGGAATTGCTGTGAAGGATCTAGAGGCAAGATTTCCGGATTCATCCATAGGAAAAATCGTTAAAATTCTTGCCTCTTCAAGATTTATGACCTTGTCTGACGGTTATTTGAAACTCGTTGATTATTATTTTATCCACAATCGAGAGGCTTTTGAATATCTTCTTGAGGTCATTTAGCGTTTATCATTAAAGCCTTTTTTCACAACCCTAAATCATCCGATATTGATTTCATGGCATCAATGACAAATTGTATGTGTTCTGACAAGTCCACTTCCAACTCTTCTGCACCTTTTTTAATATCGTCCCGGTTAACGGAGGCGGCAAATGATTTGTCTTTCAGCTTTTTCTTAACGGATTTGACTTTAAGGTCATCAATCTTTTTGGATGGTCTCACGAGGGTTGCAGCCGTTATCATTCCCGTGAGTTCGTCAACTGCAAAAAGAGTTTTTGCCATGAGTGTGTCCCTTTCAACACCGGTATAATCTGCATGACCCAGAATGGCTTTTATCCAGGCTTCATCCACGCCCTTTTCTCTCAATATCTCAGCACCCTTAAAAGGATGTTCTTCAGCAGTAGGAAATCTTTCATAATCAAAATCATGAAGCAATCCCACTATTCCCCAAATCTCTTCATCTTCGTTAAACTTCTTTGCGTACGCCCGCATTGCAGCTTCTACAGCCAAAGCGTGTTTGACGAGATTATCTTTTTTGGTATATTCATTCAACAGTTCCCATGCCTGTTCTCTGTTCATCTCTTTCCTCCAATCAAAAAAGGAGGCTAAAAGCCTCCCTTTATTTTAAAATTTACTTTTATGCGGATTGTTTAAGGATCTCTATTGCCCTTTGCTTATCTTCTACCATTTCCTTTGTTATAACAATTCTTTCAACGTTCTCCAAAGAGGGTGCCTCAAACATAATATCGATCATTACTTCTTCAAAAACACTCTTTAGTGCACGTGCTCCGGTTCCTCTGTTCATCGCCTTTTTTGCAATGGCTTCAAGGGCATCGCTCTCGAAATCAATGATGATGTTATCCATCTCAAGAAGCTTCTGATACTGTTTTACAACTGAATTTTTGGGTTCAAGCATGATGTCTATCAACGCTTTTTCATCCAGATCATTCAATGTTGAAAAGACAGGAAATCTTCCAATAAATTCAGGAATAAGGCCAAATTGGATCAGGTCTTCGGGATTTGCATGAGCAAGTATTTCTCCGATCCGCTTGGTCTTTTTGGATTCTATCTTCGAACCGAAACCCATTGCTGAACTTTCGATTCTGTGCTTGATGATCTCTTCCAGTCCGTCAAAGGCTCCACCTGCCATAAACAGGATATTTGTCGTATCAATTTTGATAAAATCCTGATAAGGGTGCTTTCTTCCTCCCTTGGGTGGAACATTAGCTTCAACACCTTCCAAAATCTTAAGAAGGGCTTGCTGGACTCCTTCACCGGATACGTCCCTGGTTATGGATACGTTGGGCCCTTTTTTACCTATTTTATCCACTTCATCCAAATAGATGATTCCCTTTTCTGCCCGTTCGATGTCGAAATTGGCAGCTCGGATTAGCTTCAATAAAACATTTTCCACATCTTCACCAACATAACCGGCTTCTGTGATGGGCGTGGCATCAACTATTGCAAAGGGTACATCCAATGCTTTCGCCAGGGTTTTTGCTATTAATGTCTTTCCACATCCTGTCGGTCCAATCATCATGATATTGGATTTTTCCAGTTCTATTCCCTCTGATTTTCCAAGCATAATCCTTTTGTAGTGGTTATAAACCGATACGGCTACGGCCTTTTTAGTTTCTTCCTGACCGATTACGTATTTATCCAATTCCCTTTTTAACTCGATAGGTGTTGGAAGATCTTCTTTAATATCTCTGAAATGTATTGCCTGATCTTCCGAAAGGGTATCGTGATACAGCTCTATACATTCATTACAGATATATACATTCGGACCTGCAAGCAGCCTCTGTACCTGACTTTCGGGTCTTCCGCAAAATGAACATCTCTTCTCTACCTTCATGCTACACAACCTTTCGGGTCATTATTGATTCTTTTCTATGATTTTGTCGATTAAATTATAATCGAGCGCTTCCGTAGGTGTCATCCAACGATTTCTGTCTGTGTCTTTTTCAATTTGTTCAATATCTTTTTTGGTATGTCTACTGATTAATTCGTTTAGCTGTTTTTTTGTATTCATTAATTCTTTTACCTGTATCTCTACATCAGTAGCCTGCCCCTGTGCTCCTCCAAGCGGTTGGTGAAGCATCATCTTTGAATTTGGCAGAGAATATCTCTTTCCTGCTTCTCCTGCCATCAGTAACAAAGCACCCATGGATGCCGCAAGACCTACACAAATGGTTGACACTTCAGGTTTGATGTATTGCATGGTATCGTATATGGCAAGACCCGCTGAAACTGATCCTCCCGGACTGTTTATATACAAACTGATGTCTTTATCAGGATCCTGTGCTTCCAGGAAAAGCAATTGGGCGATGATGATATTTGATACATTGTCGTTTACAGGAGTTCCCAGGAATATTATCCTGTCTTTAAGCAGTCTGGAATAAATATCATAAGCCCTTTCATATCTTCCCGTTGTCTCGATGACTGTTGGTATTATCTGGTTTGTTGGTTCCACTTTTTCACCTCTTGTTATTCTTTATCTTCCTGTTCTATTTTCTCGGCTGTTTTCTCAACCTCTGCGATTATCTTATCGGCTTCCTCTTCAGCTTCTTTTTCCTCAGCTTTTGTGGGTAATTCCTTCTCTTCTATGGTGCATTTGTCCATCAGATATTCAGCTACTTTTTCCTGCATCATATTTTCTCTCAGTCTCGCACTTACGTTTTTATCTTTTTCAAGGAAACCCATGGCTTGCTCTGCGGTCATTCCCCATGCAGGCGACATTTTCTCTACATATTCCTTGAACATCTCATCTGTTATTTCTTCTCCCGTTTCCTTGAATACCTTGCTGATGGCATAGAGTTTTTTCAACTGATAGACGTTTGAGTCGATTATTTGTTCATTTAGTTCCTCTTCGGAGCCAAATTTTTGCATCTCGGATTCATAACTGTTGTCTTTTTTCATTGATTCTTTTGAACTTTCCAGAAATTCCTTTTTGGTTTCTTCTGATATTTCAATTTCAGAATCTTCTACGAGACCGTTGATGATCTGATTTTTCATCGAATTCTTTATCGTTTCTTCTAAGGCTTCCATAGCCTCTTGACGAATATTCGCCTTTAATTCTTCTAGCGTGTTCCCTTCCACTTCTTTTACTTCCTGAGCAAATTCATCTGTCAATTCGGGAATAACTCTTTTATAGACTTCTTCGACTTTAAGGTTGTAAACATATGTTAAATCCTTTCCCGATTTGTTGCCATCAGCATCCGGTGCAAATTCCTTTTTATATTCCTTTTCTTCTCCGGCTTCCATGCCAATACAATTTTGTATGATATCTCTTTTATCGTCTTCAGCCAACTCGTACTCTTTGGCTTCCTGATTAAAAAGTTCCCTGCCTTCTTCATTGTTTACAGTGTAAGACATGCGAACACTGTCACCTATCTCGGCTTTTCCTTCTTTAGGTTCCAATATGGCATTTTCATTTTGAAGTTGCTTTAATCTTTCGTTTATCATTTCTTCGATATTTTCTTCGTTGGGAACGTACTTGTCCACGGTGATATCGTTGAAATCCGGAAGGGTGACCTCCGGTTTCAAGTGAATCTGAACGATCACTTCTGCATCATTGTCATCGGTAAATTCGAGATTCTCAATAGTGGGAAGCATTAGTGTGTCTTTATCTTTGATCGTCTCTTCGATGTCTTTTCTGATCAACTCTTCCAAAGCCATTGATTTTAGCCTGTCTTCACCGATCATCTTTCTGATTAGTCCCTTAGGCGCTTTGCCTTTTCTAAACCCCGGAATTTGATATTCCCTGCCGGCTTTCTGTATCTCTTTTGTTATAAAGGGCTCAAATTCTTCGTTTTTGTAAACATACTTAATCGTTTCAAGATTCTTTTCTTTTGAAATCAATTCCTGTTTCAAGGGTAAACCTCCTTAATGTTTATCATAATTATTATATCATGTTTGCTTTTTTTCATGAATGGAAAAAACCATTTCGTCTTTAAAACAAATAAAAACCGGCTTTACTAAGCCGGCAAATGAATGATATTGGAGGCAACGGTCGGATTCGAACCGACGAATAGAGATTTTGCAGACCTCTGCCTTAGACCCCTTGGCAACGTTGCCAAAACCTCATGTATTATACCAGAATGGTGAGGGGATTTCAAGAATATTTATGAAGATTATATTAATTTTTATCATTTTTGATATAATGAGGGGAATTGAACGATTATGGAGGTGCAAATTGAATCAAAAAACGAAAGAAGAACCGAAAAAAACAGGTTCCAACACACGAAAACCGAAAAATACCGGTTCAAGAAAAGGCGGTCCCATAAAGCATGGCAAAAAAAACGCCCCTAAAACTCAAAAGCAAAATCAAAATAAACGGCCATCTTCACAAAAAGCGGTGAAGAACTCTGAACAAAAACAGCCGCCCAAAAGAAAACCCGTACCCCAAAAAAAACCTGAGGTTGAATTTATCTCAAAAGCCACTTTGGAAGATGAATGGACTATTGAGAACATAGAAAGATATGTCCTGGCAGTGCGTAAGGCCTTTGAAAAAATTCCGGAGACTGAAAAAGGAGAGATAGATTTGAGGGAAATATGGCTCAACAGCTCTCTGCCTGCGGATCTTATATTGAAAATCATCAGTGATCATGGTGAAAAGGTTGGAATAAAAAAGAACAGTGTCTATCTGGATGGAAAGATTATGTATTGAATCTCATGATCACTGAGTAAGTGCGACCCAGCGATGCAATTGACTTAAGGGGCTATTTATGATAGAATCAGTCAGCATATTACCCCGTACAAGGACTTGGGTTGAGCCTCCTTGTGCTTTGTTTGGGGCGGATTATGGAGGTGTAATTATGGCTCTGGATTATGACAAGAAGCAAATGATTATCGATGAATTCAAAATCAACGAGAAAGACACGGGATCAGTGGAAGTACAGGTGGCAATGCTCACTGCAAGGATCAGACAATTGACTGATCACTTGAAAAGACATTCCAAGGACTTTCATACCAGAAGAGGTTTAATGAAACTCGTCGGAAGAAGAAGAAGATTGCTGAAATACCTCAGGGAAAACAGGCCCGAGGTTTACAGAGATATGCTCATTAAGCTTGGAATAAGAAGATAATTCAGCATACTGAAGTTGATTAGAAGCTTTATGGTTCATCTTAAATAACGACCCTGCGGGTCGTTATTTTTTATGGGAATCTGTAAACAACCGAGTGAGTTTGAAGTAAGGAGGCAAGGGTGAGGTCTCTGATATACACGTCAATGGCATTCCCTTTAATGGCACTGCCTTCATCTTCTACCACAAAAAGGCCATTTGACGGGGTTCCTTTGAGTTCCGGTATGTATATCATGGTTCCCTTTTCAAACATCTCAGGATCGGCGGCTACAGAATACCATTCTTTTGCAAAACTCCCATCCTTTACCCGTCTAAAATAGGGGAAATACGGCAAGTTACCATCTTCCCATTCTGTGTAAAAGGTGATTCTGAATTGACCCATATGTTTTAGAAAGAGTTTCATGGGGTCTCTGTACTCGGAATTTAAGATGAATTCAAGTGTAAATGTCTCTTTATAAGCTGTACCAATCACCTGTCCGGCTATCACCCAATCTCCTTTGTTTACCAGAATGTTTTGAAGATCAGAATAGACCAGTTTGATTTCATTACCGTGATAAATCACCAGGTATGAAGGTCCTGCATCAATGACTCTACCGGGTAAACATGATACAATCTCCTGATTGTCCAGAGTTGCAAATGTCAAACCACGGGAAAAACCATTGTCGGTATTTTCAGCATAAAAGACCAATATATCATCGGGAATCAGATTTTTTCTCCCGTAAAGGGGTATTTTGATTCTTTCAAATACAGGCGGGCTTTGTATGATTAACTCCTGTCCCCTTCTTATCGCCCTGGGATCGTCGATTCCGTTTAAATCCATAATCTCATTTGCCCCGTTTGGACCAAGTCCAAAGGCCGTTGCTATTTGACTTAACGTATCACCAGATTGTACAAGGTACACAACTTTATCGTCATAAACCAGATAATCATCTTCTGTAAAAGGCTCAGAATCATTTTTATAGAGTTGCCACTTAAGGGTTTTATAGTTTTCCTTTAAAAGTGAGATTTCTTTCTGTAATCTTTCGGTTTCATCATCATCTGTAGCATGGGTTTTCGTGGAAATGAAGGTGTTCTCAAAAGCCTCAAAACTTCTTCTGCTTTGCTCTTCTACAAGCCTTTTTATCTCTTCCATTGTGGGAACAGCTTCCTGTTGGGTGAGATCAACACCATGACTGAAAATTGATGCATAAGTCATACTGGCATAAAGAGAATCAACAAATTCACTGTTTTTTTCTATTGCCTGTGAGAGATCTTTGATTGCCCTGGCGTTTTTTTCAATATCTGTCTTGTTTTGCTGTTGTTGCCAGTAAAAATCCTCAACCCGAAGCTGAAGCTGTTCAACAAGGGTATTGAGGGAGTTGAATAAGATATCGTCTCCGGTATTGGTATTATCATAACAGGATGTTAAAAAGGCAATAGTAATAACCAGAATTGAAAGCATTATCCACTTGCTTTTGCTGATTTTTATTCTGATCCTCTTACCTCCTCCCATAACTCCTGGGCGGCTTTGATGTAATGTGAATTTGATCCTCTGTATTCTTTCATGAGCTTCTCAAGCCATTTAAACCCTTCCTTTATTTGATTCAGTTGTATATTAAGAGATGACATGTAAAACATGATGCCATCGCTATGCTCACCCTTTTTGTCTTCTGCATAAGCCCGTTCAAATTGTTTCAGAGATTTTGAATAACTGACTGCGGCATTTTCCAAATCCTTTTTATCCATGTAATACCATCCCATCTTTAAAAAAAGCTGGGCGGTTTTGAAAGGTAAATCTGCTTGAATATAAGTAAGCAAACCAAGGATTTGAATATTATGAGTATCCTCCTGTGTTCTATCTTCTTCAAGATTGATTGACAAGTTATTCTTTGCCCTCAATAAACTCTTTCTCAATATCTCCAGCCTGTCATAAGGTATCTTATCCAATATCTTGTCAAAATCACTTTCATAAGCTGTAAAATAACAATCAGGACAGGTGATGAGTGCATACCATTCGGGATTGACATCTTTGTACGTGGGACGCAAAAAAATATCTCTTTTATCCACCGATATGGCATTTGAAAAGACCCTTAATGCTTCAAATTCAGCTTCACATAAGGGGCATGTCATTTTTTTATACCAAAATTTCTTTTTTGCCATTATTCACCATCAACTTCCTGTAGCAGGGCATTAACAAAATCCTCCGGGATAAACCGTTTTAAATCATCTACTCCCTCTCCCACACCGATAAATTTGATGGGAATGCCAAAGCGTTCCTTAATGGAAAGGGCTATTCCCCCCTTGGCAGTTCCGTCCAGTTTCGTTACGACGATGCCTGTCACGCCAACCGCTTCTGCAAATTTCTCTGCCTGCAGTAAACCGTTTTGCCCCGTCGTGGCATCGATAACCAGAAGAATTTCATGGGGAGCATCCGGTATGACTTTTTTAACTACTTTGTGTACTTTCGTTAATTCATTCATCAAATTGGTTTTTGTATGCAATCTGCCTGCTGTATCGATAATCACACAGTCTTTGTTTTTGGACTTGGCGTGCTGCACGGCATCAAATGCAACCGCACCTGCATCGGCACCATGTTGATGGGCAATAAGAGTCACACCTGCCCGTTCCTGTGCCCAAACCCGGAGCTGATCTATCGCAGCTGCCCTGAATGTATCAGAAGCTGCAAGAACAACCTCTTTTCCTTCATCCTTAAGGATTTTGGCTATTTTACCAATAGTGGTTGTTTTTCCGGCACCGTTTACACCGACTACGCTGACTATAAACGGTCCTTCTTCGGGGTAGTTCAATTCTATATTACCATCGAGCATTTCTATCATTATGGCTTGTAAAGCCTGTTCAGGTGAATCAAATTCTTTTTTTCTTGCTTCCAGATTTTCGATGATCTTCTCGGAGCATTCAACACCCACATCACCCATGATCAGTATCTCTTCGATCTCCTCAAGGGTATCTTCATCAAGCTTCCCGAAGCTCAGGATCTTCTTTATCTTTCCAAAAGTTGCTTCATTTGTCTTCTTTAATCCTTTTCTTAATTTATCAAAAAAACCCATACACTCTCTCCTATGTCTTTTGATAGAAAAATGGTTCTATGACTTTTAAACCCAGTTTTCTGTAATTAAAGATCCTTTCTGTACTGCCAACGAACAATATCCCTCCCGGCTTAAGGGCGTTTACAAAATTTTGATACAAGATGTTTTTTGTCTCCATCTCAAAATAGATGACTACATTCCTGCAAGAGATAAAATCCAAATCCTTTTCAAAGGGGTCTTGAAGCATGTTGTGTTTTTTAAATAACACTCTGGACTTTAATACCGGCTTTACTTCGTATCTTTCACTGTCAATCTTTTTAAAGTATTTATCCACAATTGTTGGCTCAGTGCTTTCAAGGGACCGTTTTTCGTAAATCCCTACTTTTGCCTTTGCAAGGACACCCGTATCGATGTCTGTTGCAATAATTTTGGCTTGAGATGCCCTTAATTCTTCTAAAAGCATGGCCCAAGTATACGGTTCTTCTCCGCTGGAACATCCTGCACTCCAAATTTTAATTTTTGGCCCGGCTTCCTTCAGTTTAAGGGGAAGGTATTTCTTTTCCAGAGCTTTCCATTTCTCGGGGTTTCTGAAAAACTCCGTCACATTTATCGTGAGTTTGTCAAGAAATTCTTCTTTTTTATCCTCATCTGATAAAATCAGTTTCATATAATCCCTGTAATTATCCGTACGATTTTTTCTGAGAAGAATGTCTGTCCTTCTCTTTACCCTGTGAGGCTTATACCCGCTTAAATCAAGATCGAGTTTTTTCTTGATTTCTGTTACAAACCAATCAAACTCAGGATCTGTTATCTTTTCTATCATTCTCTTTCCTCCAGTCTTTATCTGTCAAACTTAATCTGTCCGTTCATTAATAAAAGTCCAATTTGAAATTATATCTGGCACCGAATTTGAATAACCAATAGTCCTTCTTAACAAGACGTATATCCATGAACAGATTCTCATATATTCGAATTTCAAAATCTGCAAAAAGCGAACTGGTTCGTTCGTCTTTATAATCCGTTTCATTTGAAAAACCGATATTTGTGTGAAAATTATCGATTTTGAAATTCCAGTATACATCCGTCCAAGTCCTTCTGCCGGGATTTTCATGAGCCAGAAACAATGCCCTGCCGGTGCTCATTTCCAATGGGCCGACTTTTACGGTAAGGAAGGGGTTGAATCCGAAGGTGTTAATGAATCCCCCCCTGACAGATAATTCGTCTTTTTCAAATTCCCCGGTTAAACCAAATACAAACCGATCAG